>JAAYVH010000097.1 GCA_012517255.1 Chthonomonadales bacterium | reverse complement strand
TTCACCGGCCCTTCGGGGCCGGTGCGGATTGAAACCGCCCGCGCTCGGTCTCGTACCGCACGCACGACGACGTTTCACCGGCCCTTCGGGGCCGGTGCGGATTGAAACGGTTGAACCGTCCCGCTGGCCGCCGCGGCCACGTTGTTTCACCGGCCCTTCGGGGCCGGTGCGGATTGAAACTGCGTAGGCGATCGGCGACTAGGGCGGATGTCACGTAGTTTCACCGGCCCTTCGGGGCCGGTGCGGATTGAAACCGCGTCATCGCCGCGCGCTCCAGCCACAACGAGGCATGTTTCACCGGCCCTTCGGGGCCGGTGCGGATTGAAACAAGCGGGCGACAAAGAGCGGGCACGGGCACGTCTGTTTCACCGGCCCTTCGGGGCCGGTGCGGATTGAAACAGCGTTGACACGGTTCTCATGGTTCCTCTCTTCTGTTTCACCGGCCCTTCGGGGCCGGTGCGGATTGAAACCTCCTGAACGCAGGGCAGTACATCACGATTGATGGTTTCATCGGCCCTTCGGGGCCTGCGTTGACATGGCGGGCAAACGCGGATAGACTTGGCCATGCGCCTGCCGGGCGCCGAAAGGGCTCGGGCAGGCCTCCGCACTGCAGGGAGGGATCCTGGCTCGTGTTACGACGTTTCGCTTTCGTCTGGTCGTTCACCGTCCTCTCGCTGGTTTCCGCAGTCGCCCAGCTCCCGGCTCCATCGCCGAAGCCGGTGGTCGCGCCGCGCATGCCGGCGCTCAGTCCCGACGGCACCCAGCTCGCGTTCGTCTATAAGGGGGACATCTGGATCGCGCCTTCGGCAGGGGGGCGCGCCACGGTGCTCACGCGCAACCTCGAGATGGATGCCTATCCCCAGTTCTCGCCCGACGGCGCATGGATCGTCTATGCGAGCCAGCGCACGGGCAACTGGGACCTCTTCGCCGTGCCGGCCATCGGCGGCGCCCCGAAGCGCCTGACCTGGCACTCTTCGAGCGATATCGCCTGGGGCTGGAGCCCCGACGGCAAGCAGGTCGTCTTCGCCACGGGCCGGGAATCGGGCGAGAACGAGCTGCTCACGCTGGATGTGGCCACGCTGAAGCTGCGCAGGCTCGCCCAGGACTACGAGAGCATCAACTATCCGAACTTCTCGCCCGACGGCAAGAAGGTGGTGTCCGGTCGGCGCGGCTTCCACTGGACGCGGCCCCGCTATAACGGGTCGGCGGCCATGCAGATTGTCGTGCTCGATGTGGCCACGGGCAAGTACACGGAGGTGACCAACAACGGCCGCCAGCATCTCTGGCCCCGTTTCATGCCCGATGGCAAGGCGATCCTGACCGTGACCTACAGCGACGTGACGCCATCGTCGCGCAATCTGGGCGAGGAACCGAAGAAGTTCCAGGACAGCGCCGCGCGGACGCCCAACCTGTGGCTGTTCGATCTCAATGGCCGCGGCAGGCGGATCACCGACTTCGTCGGCGGCTCGGTGCGGTGCCCCACCGTCGCAGCGAAGACGGGCGACATCGCCTTCGAATACGGCGCGGACCTCTACCTGCTGAAAGCAGGCGCCAAGGAGCCCACGCGCATCGCGCTGGTCGCCTCGGAGGATGAGGCCCAGACGCAGATCAGACGCGAGACGCTGACCTCGGGCGTGACCGAGGCCGAGCCGTCGCCCGACGGCAAGACCGTGGCGTTCGGCATCCGCGGCGATATCTTCACCGTGGCCGTCGAGAAGCCCAAGGGGGTCGCCGCGAAGCCGGCTGAGATCGCGCGCAAGCTGACCGACTGGGTGGGCAGCGACAGCGATTTCCTCTGGTCATCCGACGGCAAGAAGCTCTACTACCGATCGGACCGCGACTATGTCACCCGCATCCTGGAGCTCGACCTCGAAACGCTGAAGACCCGCTCGCTGTGGGATCGGCCCGAGGACGCCGGCCAGCTTCATCTGTCGCCCGACGGCAAGGAGCTCTGGCACTGGGTGGCGGGCAAGGAGGGCGGCCTGTATGCCGTGACGATCGAAACGGGGGCGGCTCGGCGCGTGCTGGCCATGCCCGACGCGAGCAAGAACTGGCAGTCGGGCGGCGATTTCTCATGGTCGCCCGACCGGCAGTGGATGGCCGTGTGCATCAACGAGCTGTCCGGCCCCTGGAGCATCTACATCGTGCCCACGGCCGGCGGCAACGCCGTCAACGTGACGCGTCTCAACGCCTATCATGGTCAGCCTCGATGGACCCCGGACGGCAAATACCTCTTCTTCCAGAGCGACCGCGACGGCGCCGGTCTCTATGCCATCCCGCTGACGAAAGAGCAGGCCCGCGTCAACGAGATGGACCTGAAGTACGAGAAGCCGACCGGCCTCGTCAAAGTGGCCATTGACTTCGACGGCATCACCGACCGGATCCGCAAGCTGACCGCGCAGAACCCTCAGGGCGACCTCACCGTGGCCGAAACCGGCATGACCTACTTCCTGTCGGAGGGCGACGTCTGGTCGGCATCCTATGACGGCAAAGAGGTCAAGCGGCTCACCAGCGGCGGCGGCCATGGCCACCTGCGCATCATGAAGGACGGCAAGCGCGCCTTCTTCTCGCGCAACGGCGAGCTCTACACCATGAAGCTCGAAGGCAGCAATCCGACCGAGAAGATCACCTTCACCGCCGACTTCGAGCGCGACATCCGCGAAGAGCGCAGGGCGGCGTTCACCCAGTTCTGGTCGGAGTATAACCGCAGCTTCTACGACCCCAACATGCACGGCCGCGACTGGGAAGCCATCCGCAAGCGCTACGAGCCGATGCTCGACGGCGTCGAGACCCGGCTCGAGTTCGCCACCCTTCTGCAGATGATGGTCGGCGAGCTGGAATCGTCCCATTCCGAGGTCGGCCCTGCGGGCGGCGGCAATCCCAGCGCCAGCACGCCGCACCTCGGCTTCGACTTCGACTACAGCCATGAAGGCCCCGGCATCAAAGTGGGCACGGTGCTGCCCGGATCGCCCGCCTCGTTCGAGAAGACGCAGATCAAACCCGGCGAGTACGTGCTGGCCATCAACGGCAAGGACGCGAGCATCAGCGAGAACCTCTTCCGCGACATCAACAATCTGGGCGGACGCGAGTTCGAGTTCCTGGTCAATGACAAGCCGACGAAAGAGGGCGCGCGCACCGTCAAGTACTTCACGCTCGGCTTCGGCGAGTGGGGCTCTCTGCGGTATCGCGAGCGGATCAACCGGCTCGCGAAGTACGTCGAGGAGAAGAGCAACGGCCAGATCGGCTATGTGCACATCTCGGGCATGGGCGGCGGCAACGCCGTGACCTTCGATCGGGAGTTCTACGAGCGCTCCATCGGCAAGAAGGCCATGATCATTGACGTGCGTTTCAACGGCGGCGGCAACATCTCCGACAGCCTCATTGATCGCCTCGAGCGCCGCCCGCACGGCTACTATCAGGGCCGCGACGCTTTGCCCGAGCCTGCGCCCGGCACAGCGTGGACCAAGCCGATCATCGTGCTGCTCAATGAGCACAGCATGTCGAACGCCGAGATGTTCCCCAGCGCCATGAAGACTCGCGGCATCGCCAAGCTCGTGGGCATGCCGACGCCCGGCTACGTCATCTGGACCTGGGGGCTTCCTCTCGTGGACGGCACGTCGGGCCGCATGCCCGGAAGCGGCGTCTACAGGCTCGACGGAACGCCCATGGAGAACCTGGGCGAACAGCCCGACGTCCGCGTGCCCATGACCAACGAGGACTGGCAGGCCAAGCGCGATCCGCAGCTCGACAAAGCGCTGGAGATGCTGATGAAGTAAGCCCGGACGCCGAAAGGGCGAGCCATCCGCAGGACCCTCGATGACGGAGTCATGCGGGCGGCTCGCCCTGTTCCTGCGGCGCGATTACGACTGCCCCATACCCCCCTGGAGAAAGGTCTCCCGCACTTCGCGGATCGTGCGAACGCCAGCTTTCACGGCCTCGTCGAGCCACGCTCGCGCCTGAGCGATGCGGGCCGGTGCGACGATCCTCGACTCCGATCTCCATCCCCTGGCTCGATCCCAGAGCAGTCGGTGGTCGCTGGCGCCGTCGCTCTCATGCACCGACGTGACGCGCCGCTCCCATCCCTGCGCAGTCCGGCGCACCTCTATGAACACGACCAGCCCGATGCGGCGGAGATGCCCACGCGGAACGTCGTTCTGCACGAGAACCTGACGCTCCACCTCCTCCATGGTATCGGCATGGAGATTGGAGGCGAGCGAGGCGCCTTCATCCGACAGACGGAACCAGCGCCGGAGCGGCTCGCCCCACAGATAGGCATAGTAGGCGCCTGGGCCGATCTCGTGGCATATCCAGCAGGTGCGATGCCCATCGGCATGCAGGGGCTCGACGGCTGGCCGAAGGACGACGTCGGCAGGCACGCAGTTCAGGAGCGCGCCCATGACCGTGGTCTTGCCCGCCCCGCCGGGAGAGGCTCCGACAAGGAACGATGCGCCTGAGGCGACGGCTGCGATGCAGTGGGCGGCAACATCGCGTTCCAGCGTCCCCGCCTCAACGAGGTCCACGACGGACAGCATCCGTCCGCCGCGCTGATTGCGACGGTCGATCTCGCGACAATGATCGCCGAGGCTCTGGGCGCTCTGCATCGGGGCCGGCTCCTAGCGGTCTACGGGTCCTTCGTCGCTGAACAGGTAGGCGAGCTTCGGGTCGCGCATCACCTCTGCGACGTCGCACGGCTTGCCGTCCACCTCAGCCATGCGCCACACCAGCCGAACCCCGTGGCTGTAGTCCACGTAGCGGCTCGCGTGGACGAGGCTCAACGATTGGATCGGCTTGCCGTCATCTCGATGCCAGCCATAGATGGCGACCCGGTCCGGACGATCGGCAAGGTCGCGGCAGATGACGATGTCCTTCTTGATTCCCGCGATGATCGGTCCGTTGGGCACGCTGCGCCGCTGCTCCTGAATGATCGTGTTGTGCGCGACGAACGTGGTCCATGCCTCGCGCGCCGAAATCAGCGGCCTGGGCTGCAGCTTCACCTCGGCGGCGCGCCAGATCTCGTCGCTCATGCGTGGAGTCGGGAGGACGCAGCCCGCGGCTTCGGCAAGGCGCTGCGCCGTGGCGCGCGTCACGGGCACGCGGATGTAATCGTCATCGTGGCCGACTGCCAGATAGTCCGGCGCGACCCACAGCGTCACCTGGTGATCCTTGCTGTCGGCATCCTGCGCCTTGTAGACCACCCGGCGCATCTGCCGGAGGAAATCGGGCACGTTGCCGGTCAGCACCGCGTCGCGGATCGCAGCATCGCGATCGTCCGCCGACAGCCCGGCCGCCGTGGCCGCGAACTCGGAACCGTTCGGAGCGCCGTCGGGTCGGGGAGGGAGCGCAAGGGCGGGGGCAGGCTCGCATGGGTCAATGAACGCGGTGAACCTCCTCGGACGACCGAAGACGCTCGCAGACGTCGTGCCGAAGGTCAGAGCATGCAGCACGCCGTTCATATCGCCCACAAGCGCCGTGTGGAGGATGGCGTTGGCGTAGTTCCGATCCACGCGCACATCCACCTGTCCGGCGGCATCGGTCCACCGATCGCAATCCCCGACCGCGGATTTCGTCAGGGGCCGATGCGCATCAATGGCCGAGCGCATACGGGCCGTCGCGCGCTGGGTGCCGCCGTCCGGTCCCACCACCGGCTTGCCGTCCAGCGTCACGAACCGATCTTCATAGGCGACGCAGATGAGGCGGCGCCGCGAGTCGCCGTCGAGCCAGCCCAGGATCGGAGCGGCATGCTTGAGGTGGTCGAAGCTGTAGTTCGCATCGAGAAAGCCGATCCGCTCGATCCACGGCGGAATGGGGCCCGATTCGATCAGCGCCCAGATCAGCGCCCCGCCCCCGCTATGCGCCAGCAGCGCCGTCGCGCCGTCGGGCGCGAGCCGCCCTCGCAGATTGCCGATCAGCTCACGGGCGAGCCGCGGAGCGCCCTCGGTCTTCTCCCGCCATGCGGGCCAGCTCTTCGCCGGCGCTTCGAGAACGGCCAGCGCAACGCTCCGGTCGGGGTTCGCGGCGCGATAGGCCCTGACCTGCGCGAGCACATGCTGGGCATCCAGCTTCCACTCGGAGGGAGACGCCGGCCTGCGACCGAGCGCTTCGCGGGCCGATCCGCCGTTGGGCGTCGCATAGACCACCAGCAACGACGCCCGTTCGACGCCGGCAGGCATGGCGACCGCCAGGCGTATGCCGCCGGCCAGAGTCTCCTCGCGGATGACGTCTGCGACAGGCGCGGCGTGCATGGACGCGGCCAGCAGGCCAAAGACCAGAGCGATCACGGCGCGTTGAGGCGAGGCGAGGCGGTCAGACGTTCTTTCGGATCCACTCCGCACACTTGCGATAGCCCAGGTCGGTCGGCGGCGGGCCTTCATACTCGGCGCACCACACGCCGTCGTAGCCGGCATCTTTCAGGCACTTCACAGCATGGGCGAGATCAATCTCTCCCTCGCCAAGGGCTGCGCCCCTGTAGTTCTCCCGCGAGTCGAAACCGTCCTTCAGATGGGTATGGAACGTGTGCTTCGCCAGAATCTCGTAGTACCGGTTGATGGTTGGCAGGTCGTGGCCGAACCAGCGATAGTTCATCGTATCGAGGTTCACGCCGACCCGCGGCGAGCCGACTGCCTCGATGAGCGCCAACTGGCGGTCGCCGTCGTTCGTGCAGTATCCGTGGTTGTCCACGGCGAACTTCACGTCGCGCTCCTCGGCATAGTCCACCAGCCGCTTGAGGCAGCCCGCCATGGCCTCGACCCATCGGCTTTCGGGCACGGAGTCTTTGGGTTGCCCCCCCTCGGTGCGTATGACCGGACACTGCAGGATGTTGGCCAGACGCACGACGCGCTTCATACGCTCCACCTGAAAGGCCACGACATCGGGATCGAGCACGATGAAGTCGTTGCTTGCGGCGAGCGACGAGACCTGGAGCCCGCGTGCCTGTACCATCCCGAGCACCTTCTCGGCCTCGGCCTCAGGGTTCTCGGTGTCCCTGGCCCATACGTCGCCGATCTGGAGCTCGACGTAGCCGAACCCTGCCCCCGGGCAGTAATCGAGGAACTGCTCGAACGTGAACTGCGGGAAGTTGTAGTGGATGACGCCGACCTTCATGAGCGATCCTTTCACGCGGTTTGCGATGTGCTGCCCGCATGATACCCCGGCCACGGACGGGGCTCGCTCGCCGTTCGGTCTAGGCGCGCCCCACCCAGTGGTCCTCCATGCCTTGCCTGAACAGAAGCTCGGAGATCTCGCCGACATGCTGCTGAATGTGGCGGATGTTCACGATCTGATGGTCGAGCTTTGGCATGTCGTACCACGGGAAGCCGGACTCCTCGGAGTCGAGGTCCAGTCGGTCCACGCCCTCATCTATCATGCCGGTCAGCAGGTCGAGGTAGCGCAGCACGTCGGCCCGGGAATAGGGTTCGCATTCCTCAGGCATCTCGTGGGGCGGCCACGGCAGGGCCTCCAGATGGGCGGCATGTGACCGGTCTTCCTCCCAGGGCGTGAAGCTGCCCAGGTCGGGCTGCAGGTACAGATGGGTGTAGAACAGCGCGTGGTAGGCGATGCGCCACACCGTGCGCGGGTGCTGTCCGGACAGCCACACCTCGTCAGGGCATCGTTCGATGGTCTGCCGCAGCATTGCGAGCGCGCCGCGGTACTGGCCCTTGAGGGCCGCACGAACGTCCATCTGCCACCTCCTCGTCGGTCTGCGCCGACATGAGCCCGAGCTGCGGCTCCCGGTCATCATAGCAGCAAATCAGGCCGCGATGTTGGTCCATGGGCTTGACGGATAGACCGTCGCAGAGTATTATGCATACGTATGCGCAAGCCTCGCAAACAACCCGCGACACCGGTGACTTCGCGCCAGATCGCCCAGCGATTGGGCGTCTCGCAGTCCACGGTCTCGCGGGTCCTGAGCGGCGCAGCGGGCTACACGTACTCCGACGAGACCCGGAGCCGCATCCTCGCCGAGGCCGAGCGCCTGAACTACCGGCCCAATGCCGTTGGGCGATCGCTGCGCGAGCGGCGCACGCGCGTCGTCGGTTTCTGCAGCAGGCACGGCAACCTCGATGCGCACAATATGTTCCTTGCGGAGATCATCGGCGACCTCCAGCGCGCATGCGCCGCGAAGGGCCAGTTTCTCCTGCTGCTGAACTTCGACCCGCGTCTGCCGGTCCCTACGGTTCATGCCGAGCTCATGTCGGGCCGCATTGATGGCCTGGTGCTCCATGCCGACGACCGCGATCCGCTCGTTGACTTACTTGCCGGCAGTACCTTGCCGGTGGTCGCCGTTGCCGACCGCATCCGGAGCATGCCGTCGGCGCTGTGCGACGATCAGGACGGCATGGCCCAGGCAGTGGCTCATCTGGTCGAGCGAGGCCATCGCCGCATCGCATTCTTGAATCCGCCCGACGGGCTGGCCTCTGTCCGGGACCGCGCTGCGGCCTACGAGAGCGAGATGAAACGCCGGGGACTTCAGCCCATCTGCGTTCCCGTGGCCTACGAAGACGCCGAGCCCGCGCTCGACGTGATGCTGTCGCGGGCGGACCCGGTCACCGCAGTCTGCTGCTGGAATGACGTGACCGCGCTCGTCCTGCTGGGGGCGTGTCGCCGCGCGGGCATCCGCGTGCCCGATGATCTGGCGATCGTCGGCTTCGACGGGCTGATAGATGACCGCATTGCCTCCCAGCGGCTGACCACCGTTGTCGCGCACTGGCCAGAAGTGACGGCAGCCGCATTGGCAGCGCTGGGAGCGCTCCTGGCCGGCAAGGAGGTCCCGGCCGAGACCGTCGTGCCCGTGACGCTCCGAACGGGCGAGACCACCTAGCTCCTCCGATGCAGGGAGACCATCCGACTATCACCCGAACTGCATACGAATGCATAACTGCTGCAGGCCGCCAATGAAGGCGGCACTACCTACGAAAGGGGAAAGCACCATGCAAGGCAAGAAGTTCGGCTTCACGTTGATCGAGCTGCTCGTCGTCATCGCGATCATCGCGATCCTCGCGGCCATCCTGTTCCCGGTATTCGCTCAGGCGCGCGAAAAGGCCCGTGCCATATCGTGCCTGTCCAACCTGAAGCAGATGGGCACAGCCGCCATGATGTACGTTCAGGACTATGACGAGATCTATCCGCTCGCAGCCACCATAGACGCCGGCGGAAACCGGGTGGACTGGCGCGTCGTCCTGCTCCCGTATATCAAGAACGGCACCGTGGGCGCAGCCACCGTGGTTGACACAACCGTGATCGGCGGCATCTTCAGTTGCCCGAGCGCCAACAACGCGCGCCGCATCTATGCGGCCCACTCTGGCATCATCCACTATCCGACGCTGTCCAACAACGCGCCGTGGCCTGTCGTCGGGCTCGCCGCCATCAACCGGCCCGCAGAGGTCATTCTGGTCACCGAAGTTGGCTACGATGCCCAGAACAACGGAAGCATCGAGGGAATGACCGAGGACTTCTGGTGGCACGGCGGAGCAACCTGGCCGCCGATCTTTCAGGGCAACCTGTCGGGAGCGAAGTTCGACGGCGACGTCACCGTGCAGACCTGCATTGACGCCGGCTGGCCGACCTGCAACACCTACCTGCCCCGCTATCGCCACAGCGGCGTTGCCAACATGACCTTCTCCGACGGCCACGCCAAGGCGATGGTCAAGGGCCGCCTCAACTGCTGCACCAATGTCCTCTTCCCGGGGATGTACAAGTGGTATGACAGCGGCATCCAGGACTGGCTCTTCGATCCGAACTGGGATTCGCCGTGCCGGGGCCAGCAGCCCTGAGGAGCGCCGCCATGCTCAAGCGGACCGCGATATGGCCCATCCTGATGTGCACAGCATGCCTGTTGGTTGGCGGATGCGCACGCAAGGAAGAGCCCAAGCAGAAGACGCCCGACCAGATACGGGCCGAGATCCAGAAGGTCGAGAGCGACCCGAAGATGCCGGCTAATGCCAAGGGCATGGTGCTGGGCCTGCTGCATCGCGAACTGCAGCAAGCGGAGAAAAGAGCTCAGGATCGCCGTTAGCCCATGTCAGATTTCCCGGACCGCGGCATCGCGGTTGCGGTCCGGGCCTTCACCCTGCAGCGGGATCTGAGCCACAGATGCCCGACGCGCCGCGGCGCACGCCGCAGGACAGACTGCAGTCGGCGCCGAACGTCGGTCTACCCATGAAGCCGGCCTCCTGCACTCGTCGAGCCCCCTGTCGTCAGCGGCCTTCGCTCCGCTTTCCCGCGATGTGGCGTCTGCTGGCCGGAGCCGCGCTCGTCGTTCCCCTGGCAGGAGGTCCGCCCGTGCCCCAGACGCCCCAGACCGTTCGCATTGCGTACCGTCCTCAGGCCTGGGTTCCGGACGGCGCAGATGCCCTCTGGCGGACGTCCGACTATGCGGGCATCGAGACGAACGGCATGTACATTCGGCGGCCCGGTCCCGACGCCGACATGACCGCCTGGCGCCAGGCTCTGGATCGCGTGCGAACGACGGCGAGGGACTCCTCCTCGCAGCGCACCGTTGCCGTCACCTATCGCGGCGTCCGCGCATGGGTCCGTCTCCGGCCTTCGCTCGGACGCGCCATGAACCTCCGTACCGGCGAACGCGTGCGCCTGACCATGGAGGCCCGGCTTCTCTCAGGCAATCCGGAGGTCTGCCTCGCGTTCGACTTCCTTAACCGCTCGACCGACGCATGGAGCGGCTGGTCGGAGGTCCGCGCGACGGCCACGCTTCCCGCCAGCGGCGCGTGGACCACGGTCGTGCTCGAAGCCTATGTGCCGGATCATGCCGCCGAAACATGGGCCAATCCCATCGTCGGTCAGGATGCGACGCGCAATGCCGAGGCGGCCCGGTGGGAGATACGCAGCCTTACCCTGGAGGCGCCGGACGCTCCGGGGAGACGCTCGGCCATCGAGAAGGCGATGGCTGATCTCAGCGAGCCGCCTCGCCTGACAGCGATCTACGATCGCGCGGACATGGCCTGGGCATCGCGCAACTTCGCCTGCTGCTTCCTGTTCCTCTATGACGAGCAAGTCTACGATCGGGAGATGCGGCGCTTCCGCACGAAGGAGCTCATCGCCCGATGGCAGAGAGAGTTCGGCGGCGTGGATTCGGTTGTCCTGTGGCAGGCCTACCCGCGCATCGGCGCGGACGAGCGCAACCAGTTTGACTTCTACCGCGATATGCCCGGCGGCATTGCCGGCATGCGGCGCCTCGTGGATGATCTGCACCGGCACGGCATACGCTCGTTCATCGCCTACAACCCGTGGGATACCGGCACGCGCCGTGAGGGCGCTTCAGACGCCGACGCGCTTGCCCGCATGGTGCGTGATCTGGATGCCGACGGCATCTTCCTCGATACGATGATCGAAGCGCCGGTCGGCCTGCGCAAGGCCGTGGACGCCGCGCGCAAAGGCGTCGTGTTCGAGCCGGAGGGCATGCCGCCCATCGAGCAGCTCGGCCTGTGCAGCTCATCATGGGCCCAGTGGTTCGCCGAGTATCCCGAGCCGGGCATTCTGCTCCACAAATGGATCGAGCCCCGCCACATGCAGCACCAGATCCGTCGTTGGAATGGCGACCATCGCGCAGAGATACGCTCGGCCTTCCTCAACGGCATCGGCATGCTCATCTGGGAGAACATCTTCGGCCCCCACAACCCGTGGTCCGAGGAGGACAAAGGAAGCTGGCGGCGGCTTGTGCCGATCTTGAGGCGCTTCGCCGACGCGCTGTGCGGCGAGGGATGGGAGCCCATGGTCGGCAATCGCGACGGCGGAACCACCGTTCATCGGTGGCCCGTGGGCGATGGAGCCGACCTCTATCTGTTCTGGTCGCCCGATCCTGCGCCCACATGCGCGTCGCTCGGCATACCCGTGAGCGGGTTCGGCGGCGAGGATGCGCTGACAGGAAAGCCGATCAGGGGCGCCTCGGCGCGTCTCGCGACCGTGGATGGTCTGGGAGCCGTGGTGATTCGTCGCAAGGGTGATGCGGCTCTGCCGCTGCCCGTGCGTCCGCGGATTGTCACGGCGGGAGAGCTGCCGGAGCGACCGTTTGAGCGCATTCCGGAGCCCACCCGGCCTGTGGATCCTGCGCAACCGCCGAGCGGCATGGTGCGCGTTGAGGGGGCGAGGGTTCGCATGCACCTGCAGCACGAGCGGCGCGAACTGGGCTGCGTTCCCGATCCGGGAGCGGCTCCCGAGCGCAGACGGTACTGGTCGTGGGGCGATCCCTTCCATGAGACCATCACTCACGACTACACCGTGGACGTAGCGCCGTTCTGGATAGATGAGACGCCGGTCACCAACGGCGAGTACGAACGGTTCCTGCGGGCGACGGGCTATCGCCCGGCCGAGCCCCTGAACTTCCTCAAGCGCTGGAAGGGCCGCCGATGCCCGCCTGCCTTGCGCAATCTGCCGGTGGTCTACGTTGACCTCGACGACGCGCGGGCCTACGCCCGTTGGGCCGGCAAACGGCTTCCGACCGAACCCGAGTGGCAGCTCGCCGCTCAGGGCGGCGACGGTCGGAAGTGGCCGTGGGGCGACGCCTTCGACGCGTCGCGCTGCAACACGTCGGGAACCGGGCCGACGCCCGTTCGCGCGTATCCCTCAGGCCGGAGCCCCTTCGGCTGCTACGACATGACCGGCAACGTCTGGCAGTGGACCGAGAGCGAGCGATCCGACGGCCACACGCGCGCGTGCATCATTCGGGGCGGAAGCTGGTTCGATGCCAGAGGAAGCATCTGGTATGTGCGCGGCGGTCCGCAGCCCCTCGACACGCACACGCGATTCCTCATGATGCACCCCGGCCTCGACCGGTGCTCGACCATCGGCTTCCGATGCGTGCGCGACGCTGATTCGCGACCGATGCGATAGCCGAAAGCCTCCCGGGCAACCGGCCTATCGCGTCTCGCCCTCGTAGTAGACCCAGCGAGCAGACGAGCGGAAGATGAGCAGCGTCGCCAGCAGCGTGAGCAGAAACAGCACCCACGCCATGGCGGCGGCATAGCCCATCCGGAAGTAGGTGAACGCGTTCTGGAAGAGATACAGCGCGTAGAAGAGCGTCGAGTTCGCCGGACCGCCGGGCGGGCTGCCGGTCATAAGGAACGACTGGGTGAAATACTGGAAGGTGCCGATGATGCCGAGGATCAGGTTGAAGAAGATGACCGGCGAGATGGCGGGCAGGGTGATGTGCCAGGTCTTGCGCCATGCCGATGCGCCGTCCAGCTCCGCAGCCTCATACAGATGCTCCGGCACGCCCTGCAGCGCCGCCAGATAGATGATGATGCCGCCGCCGATCATCCATAGGTCGAGCACGATGAACGCCGGCTTCGACCAGACGGGGCTCTGCAGCCACTGCGTCGTGGGAATGTGCAGCCACTCGAGCGTCTTGTTGACGAGGCCGTACTCGGGGTTGAGCAGCCATAGCCACAGGATCGAAGCGGCCACCGTGGGCACCACCGACGGCAGATAGTAGAGCGTCCGGAAGAACGCCATGCCGCGCAGCTTCTGGTTCAACAGCAGCGCGATGGCCACCGAAAGCGCCAGGGCGATGGGCAGCTCGATGAACATGAACGCCGTATTGGCCAGCGACGGCAGAAAGTAGTCGTGATCGGAGAACAGCTCGATGTAGTTGCGCAGACCCACCCATCGCGGCGGCGTCAGCACCCTGTACTCGCAGAAGCTGTAGTAGAGGGACGCAACAATCGGATAGAGCGTCAGCGCGAAGAACCCGACCAGCCAGGGCGAGATGAACGCGATGCCGAGCCAGAACTCCCTGCGGGCCCGCACGCTCGTGCGGGGCGCTCCTACCATGGGAAGCTCCCCTCGAACACATACTCGGCAGGGCCGGTCATGCGCAGTCGCCCGTCGGGTTCCCAGCCGATGATGAGCTCGCCGCCTGCGCTGGCAACGACTACGGAGCCTTCCGCCAGCCCCTTGCGGCGCGCAGCGGCGGCAGCCGCGCAGGCGCCCGTGCCGCAGGCCAGCGTCTCGCCTGCGCCGCGCTCCCAGATGCGCAGGGTCAATCGGTCAGGGGCATCCCGACGTACCCACATCAGGCTCGTTCGCTCGGGAAACAGAGGATGCGTCTCCACTTCTTCACTGACGGTCCTGAACGCGGCATCATCGGGCAAGGCTTCGACGAACGCAACGGCGTGGGCGGTGCCCGTCGACAGCGCCGATATCACCAGGGAACCTCGCGACAATGCCAGAGGATAGTCTATCACCTCCGGAAGGTCCACCGCCATGGGGATGCTTCGCGGATCGAAGGAGGGCTGCCCCATGTCCACGGTCACAGCGACGCTCGACGGGCCGCGGTCCACGCGGCAGGATCGCGTTCCGGCCATCGTGGCGATGCGCAGAGCCGACGGGCCGCTCGGCGCCTGCCGATCGGCGACGTAGCGGGCCACGCACCGGAGACCGTTGCCGCAGAAATCGGGCGTGCCGTCGGGGTTGTACATGTCCATGCGCGCGTCGGCATCGGGATCGGCGCCGATGACGAGCAAGCCGTCGGCTCCGATGCCGAAGTGCCGCCGACACATGCGCTCGGCCACGACCGGCCAGTCGCACGCTTGACGCTCGCGAGCGTCAACGACGATGAAATCGTTGCCGATCCCCTGCATCTTCACGAAGGGCACATCCATATCATGTCATCGTTCGCCGGCGCACTGGGGGATTCCTGCGCAACCCGGGCGGGCCTGCGACGGTCGCGCCGCCGCCTCGCCGTTACGGTCGAACGCCGCGTAGCCGCGGCTTCTTGCTGCCCAATCGTGCCCGTTCCGTGCCCTCTGCCGCGCGCACGGGTTCCTTACCGGGTCGGACGGCGAATCTGCATCGGATCGCTGAGATGCTGCGTCCGCTGGAAGGTTACGCGCGAGGATGCGTCGAATACCGCGATCGGACGGTCTCTCCGCGGACCCGCTTGCCGCCTGAAGGAGCACAGGAATGGACCTCACTGCGTGGATCAACAGCCTCGATCCGAGCACCTTGAGCCTCGTGCTCGGCTCAGCCGGCAGCTTCGTCGGCGGCGTTGCGTCCAATATCGCGACCGCGCTCTTGGACAGGGCCGGGCACGCTGTGCAGAAGAAGCTCAAGCCCACATCGGAGACCGAAGCCCTGACTCGCGCGGTCGCGTATGCCGTTGTTCGGACGGCTCGCAGAGCAGGCCAGACCGAAGAGGACGTGCAGCACATCATCGAGCGTCTGGGCGAATGGGCCAAGCTCTACGACTTCGCCGGCGAGCTGTCGTCGCTGCTCAGCACGGATCCGAAGGAAGCGCCCGATCCCGGCGCCATGCGGAAGGCTGTGGAAGAGAGCGGAGGCGACCCCGACACGCTGTCGTCCACGATGACCTTCGATCAGATCATCGCGACCTTCGTCTCGGAGTTTGGTGCCGGGGCAGCCCGCGAGTCCCTTCTGGTTCCGCTGATCCAGACGAAACACCTCGCGGGGATTGACGCGTCGTCCGCGCGAACTGCGGCGGCGACCGAGCGAATGGCCGCCGAGGTCTGCGCTCAGCGCGAGCGTGCCGCCGCACAGGCCGAAGCAGAGCGGCAGAAGGCTTTATCGGCACGTGACCGCTACCTGGAGAGCCTGGCGAGCTGGGCGCGGAAGGTGCCGCTTCATTGCTTTAACCGGAAGAGCGAAGACGCTGGCGAGCAGATATCCCTGGAGAGTCTCTGGGTTCCGTTGCGCGTGGCGGGGCTACAACCCCGAGCATTGCGCACCGGCCAGCGACGCGCGACTGCCTTCACAGACGAGGCCACAGCGCAGGTCCCCGTATCGGCGGTCGTGGCCGTGGCCCGGGAACCCAAGCTTCTGATCACGGGTGCGCCGGGCAGCGGGAAGAGTACCATTGTCAAGCACGTGACGCTTGAACTGTCCGGCAGTCTGTTGGACGGCAGGGCGATCGCGGACGCGGCGCTGAAGCGCCCGCTTCGCGGTCTTGTGCCGGTCGTGGTAGAACTGCGCAAGCTCGCCGCATGGTGGCTGGATACGCGCCCCGTAGTGGTAGGTGTCGGGCTACTCTATGAGTACCTCAAGACCGTGGAACTGCCGTCGCGCGGTGCCGCCGACTACGCGGAGGACCTGTGTGCTGCCATCGCCGATGGAAAGGCGTTTGTCGCGCTCGACGGCCTCGACGAGATCCCTGCGGGCAAGCCTCAGATGGCTGTCGTAAAGGGCATGGCCGAGGCGCTCTGCAGCGACTGCAAGTGCCGGGTCGTGATCACGTGCCGAACCCGCAGTTACGGGGACCCGGGGTGGCGGCTGTCCGCCGCCGAGTTGCGGCGCGTCGAGCTTCTGCGCCTGACACCGAAAGAGACGGCGGCATTCGTCCGTCGCTGGTACCTGGCGGACGTGGCGTCGGGGGAGGAAGCCGAGGCCGAAAAGAGAGCGGCCGATCTCATAGACCGATTGGCGCAGAGCCGGCTTGCCGAGATGGGTGAAAACCCCATGCAGCTAACCGTCATCTGCGTCGTCCATCGGCAGGGCGGCACGCTCCCCAACCAACGGGCTGAGTTGCTGCGCGTCGCCGTGGATGTGTTGCTCCAGCGCTGGGAGCGTGAGCGTGGCTTGCCGGGCCTCCACGATCTGCTTGCCCCGGTCGAGAGCGGGTGGTCGCGTCTGATGAGCGAGTTGTACAAGCTAGCCTACAACGTCCACGAAAGGACGCACGGGGCCGAGGGGGTCGCCGACGTGCGGGAGGACGAGGTGCTGGGCGCCCTCCGAGCCTCCAACCCAAAGGCCGACGAGGACTGGGCCAAGCATGCGTTGGACGTCGTCCGGCATCGGGTGGGGCTTCTGCAAGAAGAGACGACGACACGCAAGAGCGGTGTTTTCCGGTTCCCCCATCGCGCCTTTCAGGAGTACCTTGCCGCCTGTCACATTGCCAACCAGGTTAACTACGGGGATCTCGTCGTGACCCTTGCCGATACGGATTACTGGTGGGAGATCGTACGATGGAGCGTCGGCATTCATGCCCACTGCCGTCCGGGCAGCGCATGGCCCCTTCACGTTGTCGACAAGCTCTGCCCAAAGCTGCTCGATGACCAATCGCTTTCTGATCGAGACTACCTTCACGCGTGGCTCGCGGGGCGATGCCTGCTGGAGATGGGTGTCGAGTGGGCCGAGCAGACCAACCCTGGTTCAGCCGTTGTCAAGGCAGTCCGCACGAGGCTGGCAAGGATGCTCGAAACGGCCGCGCTGGACGTCCCGCGGCGAGTTGCGGCGGGCTCCGACCTCGGGCGTATCGGCGACCCTCGCAACCTCAACGAGATGGTCTACGTCCCCGCCGGACCGTTCCAGATGGGCGATGACCTGCGGTGGGAAGAGACCGGCGCCTACCGGATCGGCAAGTACCCGGTGACGGTGGCGCAGTACCGGCGGTTCTGCGAGGCGACGGGGGGCAACATGCCTCACGCGCCGGATTGGGGCTGGGTTGACAACCACCCGATGGTGAATGTCACGTGGTTCGATGCCCGCGAGTTCTGTGCGTGGGCAGGCGGGCGATTGCCGACGGAGAAGGAATGGGAGAAGGCCGCGCGGTGGGACGAGGCGAAGAAGCACAGCCGCGTCTATCCATGGGGCGACGATCCCAGTGGAGGCGGATTCTGGGGCTCGCGGGATCGGCCCGGCGATGCGGGGGCGACGGCACCGGTTGGTGTTTTCCCGTCCAGCCGGAGCGCGGTCGGTTGCCTCGACATGGCGGGGAATGTATCGGAGTGGTGCGCCGACGCACTGGACGAGCAGGGCACAGCCATGGCGGCGCCCTCCGCAGCGACCAACGGCGCGTCCGTCGTGTACCATCCGTTTCGGGGTGGATCGTGGACCGACTACCTTCCGGAGCGATTCCGTTCGGCCTACCGGCGCATGTTCCACCCCGCTAACAGCAACAACAACATCGGGTTCCGTATCGTTCTCCCCTCGGACGTTCGTTGACCTTTGCCCTTTGTCGCTTTTGCCCTTTGAACTTGTCCGGCGCGCAGCGCCGGACTCGCCGTGAATCGCCATGAGGGCCCCTCGGCGCGAGGTGAGCGCCGTCACGCACATGTACGATCTGGCGCTCTGGCTCCTGTCGCGTGTGGCCGACTTCCCGCGGAACCACCGGTTCACTCTGGGCGACCGGATCGAGACGCGGGCGCTGGGGGCGCTCGAGCTTCTGGCGGAGCCTCCTACACGCGCGACAAGGCCGCCCTGCTGACCGCAGCCAACCGGCGGCTCGACATGCTCCGGTACCTGGTCAGGATGGCGCAAGCTGCCGCTCGGGCTTGCCAATATGCCCGTTCGGGGTACCATCCCCGTTGGAGGTGACCCGCCGATGCAGAAGCCGGCCAAGAGCCCGCGTGTGTTCATCAGTTACAGCCATCAGGACGCCGCCATCCTGGATTCGCTGAAAGTCCACCTGCGGGCATACGAGTGGTGCGATGCGGTATCCGTGTGGGACGATCAGCGCCTGTTGCCCGGGCAAGACTGGCGCGCGGAGATCAAGAACGCCATTCAGGCCGCTGACGTTGCGGTTCTTCTCGTTTCGCCGCACTTCCTCGCTTCGCGGTTCATCCGGGACAACGAGTTGCCGCCGCTTCTGGCCGGCAAACATGTGCTTTGGGTTGCCGTTAGCCATTGCGCATACGGCACTACGCCTATTGCCGATTATCAGTGCGTTCATGACCCAAGGAAGCCCCTTAAGGGGCTGTCGGTGGTTCAGCGCGACGGGGTCTTCCTCAGTCTCTGCCAGGCGATCGTCGCTAGAGCCGCGGCCAAGCCTGACGGATCCGGCGGCCCGCCGCACCCAGACGATTCGGAGCTGGCGGGCAATGCCCGCCCTGCTGAGGTTCCCGCACGCATCCAGTCCCTCGGCCTGGAGCTCATCTTCATCCCAGCCGGGCGGTTCCAGATGGGCGATGACCTGCGGTGGGAAGAGACCGGCGCGTACTGGATCGGCAAGTACCCGGTGACCGTGGCGCAGTACCGTCGGTTCTGCGCCGAGACGGGGCGGGAGATGCCGCCCGCGCCGGACTGGGGCTGGATGGACAACCACCCGATCGTGAATGTCACGTGGTTCGACGCGCGGGACTTCTGTGCGTGGGCAGGCGGGCGATTGCCGACGGAGAAGGAATGGGAGAAGGCCGCGCGGTGGGACGAGGCGAAGAAGCACAGCCGCGTCTATCCATGGGGCGACGAGTGGGAGCCGGACAAGTACCACTCAGTCACAATGACTGGCATGGACCTCGGCTCGACGGCACCCGTTGGATCGCACCCCTCAGGTGTCAGCCCGTATGGGTGTCACGACATGGTCGGCAACGTGCAGGAGTGGTGCGAAGACGGCTTGGATGAGCGCGATGAGCCGCTGGATGCGCTCTCATCGGTGGAGACCCTTGCGCGTGTGGCGGTGCGCGCAACTCGCGGCGCCTCGTATGCCGAGAGCGATTCGCGCATCTGCTCTGCAGCCTACGACTTCTGGCTCCATCCCGCGCTCAGGTTCTTCTTCATCGGGTGTCGTTACGTCCTCCCCGACGACGTTTGTTGACCTTTGCCCTTTGAACTTGTCCGGCGCGCAGCGCCGGACGCGCCGTGAATCGCCATGAGGGCCCCTCGGCGCGAGGTAAGCGCCGTCACGCACATGTACGATCTGGCGCTCTGGCTCCTGTCGCGTGTTGCCGACTTCCCGCGGAACCACCGGTTCACTCTGGGCGACCGGATCGAGATGCGGGCGCTGGAGGCGCTCGAGCTTCTGGCGGAGCCTCCTACACGCGCGACAAGGCCGCCCTGCTGACCGCAGCCAACCGGCGGCTCGACACGCTCCGGTACCTGGTCAGGATGGCGCAAGCTGCGTAACTCGGAGCCGGCGGGAACGCCCGCTGCGTCGCGCGCCACTGCGCCGCAGTGACGCGTCAGCAGGAAGGCGCGCAGACCGATGAGAGCGAGGGCGAACCAACCGCGCGGAACGTGGTCCTCGTTGATGGCGGGCTGGGTATGGCGGTTGATTCGCCCCTACGCGTGGCACGCGCCTCACCGAGACGCACACCGGCGCCCTACGGTCTCGGACACCCGAGCAAGGACGCCGGCGAGTGTGGCCCGCCCTACTTGCTCTTCGGGTCGCCGGGCAGCTTGTCGCCCTTGATCTCGTCGCCGTTCTTGACGCCGTCCTTGTCGCTATCGAGCGTCTCGAGCGACTTCAGCACTTCGGCCGTCAGTTCCTTGGTCTTCCTGGCGGCCAACGCCTTCTTGATCTCAGTCCCGTAGGGGTTCAGCTTCTTGAACGAGGTCTTGCTGGCGTGGCACACGGCGCAACTCGCCTTGCCCAGAGCGCTCTCCGGCTTAACCTCATACGTCTTGTCGAAAACCGTCTTCATCGCGGGCGATGCTGCGGCCGCCATAGCAGCCAGGGCGAATGCCGCCACTGCCCATGTCTTCCAGAGCTTCACAGATGGACTCCGTGCGTTATGTTTGGGGCGGTTGTTGGCCGACCGGACCGCTGCCGGCAACCGTCGCCGCCTCTGTCACAGAGTACTTCGCGGACCGAGCGAGAGTCAACCGTGTTGCTCGATATTTGGATGCGCTGATCGGATATGCGCGCGCCGTCTATCCGCCCGTCTCCCGAACGAGCCGGGCGATCCGCTCTTGCAGCCGCTTGCGGAGCGGAGCATACCGCAGATCGCCGGCCAGGTTGCGCTCCTCGCCCGGATCCATGAGCAGGTCGTAGAGCTCCCACTCCTGCGGCTCCTCGAAGTAGTGGATAAGCTTGTAGCGCTCGGTGCGCACGCCCCGATTCTTGCGCACGCTGTGCACGGCCGGATACTCGAAGTACTCGTAGAGCCAGTCCTTCCGCCAGGGCGTCGGCTTGCCTGCAAACAGCGGCGCCGTGCTTCGCCCATGCAGATGCCCGGGCCGCGGCACGCCGGCGATCTCCAGAACCGTCGGCGCGATGTCCACGTTCAAGACCATGGCATCGGAGATCGTGCCCGGCTGAATGCGCCTCGGGTAGCGAATGAGCCACGGCACGCGAATAGACGGCTCATGCATGAGCCTCTTGTCGTAGAGATGCCATTCGCCGAGAAAGAACCCGTTGTCCGATGTGTAGAGGATGGCGGTGTCGTCGAGGGCTCCGATCTCATTCAGCGCCGCCAGAACCTTGCCCACGTTTTCGTCAACGGCGGTCAGCGTGGCGCAGTAGTCCTTGATGACCTTCTCGAAGGACACCACGTCGGGCGCGTTGCCGAACTTGTTGTCGGCCTTGACGAAGGCCTGCGGCTTGCCTGGCCAGCCGAGCTTGTCGTCGTTCCACGTATGCGGCACAGGCACGCGCACGTCCTTGAAGAGCTCGGCATGGCGCGGCGCCCGTTCCCAGCTTCGATGCGGCGCCTTGAACCAGAGGAACAGGCAGAAGGGCCTGTCACGCTTTCGCTTGAGCCACGATATGGCATGGTCCGTGACGACATCGTCCATGTAGCCGTCGTACGCCACATCCTTGCCGTCGACGCCTTCGGCGATGAGCGGCTTCAGGTAGCGGCCCTGCCCTTTGAAGCCGAAGTAGTAGTCCCATTGCCGATCCCGGAGAGCGCCGGACACGTGCGACTTGCCGCAGAACGCGACTTCATAGCCGGCGGCCCGGAGCATCTCCGGCAGGATCGGCAGGGCCGGATTGATGGCGCGATCCTTGTTGTCCGTCACGCCGTGTGTGTGCGAGTAGACGCCGGTCAGCAGCGTCGCGCGACTGGGAGCGCACAGCGAGTTGGTTACGAACGCGTTGCGG
This sequence comes from Chthonomonadales bacterium, assembly GCA_012517255.1. Classification (GTDB taxonomy): domain Bacteria; phylum Armatimonadota; class Chthonomonadetes; order Chthonomonadales; family CAJBBX01; genus JAAYVH01. The sequence goes on along the minus strand of JAAYVH010000097.1, from coordinate 5,495 downwards.
AAGCGCAGCCCCTCGCGAGCGATCCGATCCATGTTCGGCGTGCGCAGGAACGGATGGCCGGCGCAGCTCATGGCATCGGCGCGCTGATCGTCCGTCATCATGATGACGATGTTGGGTCTGCGGGGCTCGTCTTCTACGGCAACTCCTGCGGCAGCCCCGGCAACCGATGCCAGGAAGCCTCGGCGACTGATGGCGCTCATGCTGGTCTCCTCCCGATGGTCCGCGGAGCCGCGGCCATGAGTGTCAGCGCGTGGGCCAGGTAACGCAGCATCGGCGGCAGGGCGGCCACGGCCATCACGTTCATGATCAGCGCCCAGAGGGCGCTGGCGAGTATGAGGTTGGGCCACGCTGCGGGCCTGTCGGATCGGAGGTGTCCCGCCAGCGCCAACACGCACAGCGCATCGAGCGAGAGGCCCATGGCCGCCATCGGCTGGGCAGTCCCCGACCGCGCCGCGATCACGATGCCCGCCAGAGCGCTCACCGAGCCGATGATGGCGCCTGCTCGGGCCCGGCCCCGCGTCGCCGCTGCGCTGGCCTCGCCGGAGCGCATCCCCTCCGCATGGGCCGCGTGGCTCCGGTCCACGGGGCTGCCCAACCGCTCCATGCTCCGGCGAATGAGCCATCCCACGCCGACGACCGCCGCCGCGATCCATACCGGCGCCGGGACCCTCAGGCTGGATCCGTTGCCGATCGCGTCTATCCACGGGTCCGATAACGCCACTGCGGCTCCGCCCGACGGCGCGAACGCGAGGACGTGCAGGGCTGCGAGCGCCGCCAGCGTGGTCAGCCAGTTCGGCCATCGCAGGCGTTGGACCGCCTCTCCTGTCAGGGCGCCTGCGAGCGCGCCGACGGCGAGGCCGGCTGCGAGCCCCGCCGGAGCGCCCAGGACCGATGCCGCCGTCACGGCTGCCATGCCCCCCAGCGCGGCCGTTCCCTCGGGAGACAGATCCGGTTCGCCTGGCCGCAGACACAGCGCCATGATGATCGCGACCATCGCCATGGGCGCCGCCTCGGCCGCGAGGCCCACCAGATTGTAGGCAGTGGCGAAGCCCGGCAGTCCGAACCACGCGCACGCAGACCCTCCCGCCACCAATCCGGCCAATAGCGCCGCGCGTGCCATGCACGGGACTTCAACGGAGATGGCTCCCTATCCTGCAGGTTCCGATCTCGCCGCTTATGTGCGTTCTGCGTGGACCTCTCGGGCTTCCGGCGCTGAGCTAGCGTTGAATCGTCGTTCGCACCCATACAACGCTGTGTCAACGCTAGGTCCGTATGATGCATCTGCCGGCAACAGATGTCAGGGGCAGGCCCAACCATCCGTCTGTAGGAGAGACCGATGTCCGACGAGAGATCATGCCTGAGTCCGTGTACGCTCAGAGTGCTTCAGGCAGCGCTGGAGTCCGGCGACTGCTGCAGCAAGGCGCTGGCCTCACGCCTCGGGATGTCCGTGGCCGCCATAGATCAGCATTTCAGCCGCGCGATGCGCGTGTTGAGCGCCGACTCGAGGAGCGCCGCGCTCATCAAGGCTGTTACGGGGGGGCACGTACCGGGCTACAGGTTGACGATCACCTCTCGCCGCGCTTCGGCACTCCGTCCGAGGCGCAGCGGCGAGTCGGATATCCGACCTTGACAGCGCAGCCTTACCCGTGTTAGGGTCGCTTGTTCGGCGCATAGCGCGCGACATCCAGGCCCGGATGCACTCCGGTTCGGGTCTTCAGCTTCTGATACGACTGATCTGATCTCGGAGGAGGACCAGTTCATGCTGTTCCGCACCAGGAGGCCGACATGGCCGGGCCTCGCATTCGTAGGCGCAGACGCCCGCCGCCACCCTCGCTTCGCGCATTGCGTTCGGCTCGCCCGGATGGCAATGTGGGCAACTGCGCTGGTAGCTCCGGTTGTCGGAGCGTCCCCATGCTCGGCCCAAGGATCCGGCGGCTGGCCGCTCGCGTGGGGAAGCCGCAAATTCGGGCAGCTTGGGGACTCCTACGGGGAGTACGGCGTAGTGCCCGTCCGTGCCGCTTTTAAGGGCGCCACCCGTGTAGCCGGCGGATACTACCACAGCATCGCATTGAGAGAGGACGGAACCGTCTGGGCGTGGGGTTGCAACGGCTACGGCGAGCTCGGCGACGGCACTACCTCGACGGGCCGGTCCGTTCCATGGCCTGTGTCGGGACTGTGGGACGTAGTCGCCGTAGCCGCGGGCTACCACCATAACCTCGCGGTCACGGCGGACGGCACCGCATGGGCGTGGGGTTCCAACTACTTTGTGCAGATCGGCGATGGTCTCGGGGGCGCCTATCGAAAGACGCCGGTCGCCGTACCCGGGCTGACCGGCGTCGTTGCCGTCGCGGCCGGTCAAGGGCACAGTCTCGCTCTCAAAGCCGATGGTACCGTCTGGGCGTGGGGCTCCAACTACGACGGTCAGTTGGGAGACGGCACGTTGACGAACCGTCCGACGCCCGTCGCCGTCTCGGGCCTCAGCAATGTCATCGCCGTGGCGGCAAACGGCGACCACAGCATGGCGCTGAAGTCCGACGGTACCGTATGGTGCTGGGGTAACAACCAGCGAGGTGCGATCGGTGACGGCACGACGACAAGACGGAGGACGCCAGTTGCCGTGTCAGGCCTGACAGGAGTGGTTGCCATCGCGGCAGGAGGCTGGCATAGCCTCGCCCTGAAGTCCGATGGCAGCCTCTGGGCCTGGGGACAGAACACGTCGGGTCAACTCGGCGACGGCACGGAGACGGATCGCTACACGCCTGTCGCGGTGACGGTGATGTCAGATGCAGTATCGGTCGCGGCGGGCGAGTTCTTCACCGTCGCTGTTAAGGCTGACGGCACTGTCTGGACATGGGGAAACAACCACTTCGGTCAGCTTGGAAATGGCACGAGGAGCCGGACTACGAGCGCCGTGCCCGGCTTGACCGGTGCGGTGACTGCTGGTGCCGGCTCTGGTCATACCCTTGTTGTCGAGCAGGGAGGCGGGGTCTGGGCGTTTGGCGACAACGCCTGCAATCAACTCGGCCACGGTATGGAGACGCCACGGACCACTCCGGGAGCGGTTGGCGGCCTGACGGGCGTTGTGTCGGTGGCGGCGGGCGACTATAGCAGCATCGCCTTGCTATCGGATGGGACGGTGTGGCGGTGGGGTTCCGTGGGAGACGGGGGGAACTACTACAACAGACCCACCGCAGTACCTGGCATCTCCGGCGTGGTGGCCGTGGCCTGCGGCCGCTCGCACAGTCTCGCCGTGAAGTCGGACGGCACCGTCTGGGCGTGGGGAACCAACGTGGATGGCCAGCTTGGCAGCGGCTACGGTTGGGTCTCCCCCAATCCAATGGTGGTGCCTGGCGTGGCCGGCGTGGCGACCGTAGCGGGCGGCGGCCGCCACAGCCTCGCCCTGAAGACGGACGGCACCGTCTGGGCGTGGGGGGCTGGCGACCGGGGTCAGCTCGGGAACGGGACGACATGGACCTACGGCGGCCCCGTCGCGGTTACAGGGCTCACGGGCGTCGTGGCCATTGCGGCTGGAGGTGACCGCAGCCTCGCACTCAAGGCGGACGGCACCGTCTGGGTGTGGGGAGCGGGCGTGGGCGCTTCGATCGGCGATGGTGGGCCCGCGGACCGGACCATCCCCGTTATGCTGCCTGGGCTGTCGGGTGTAGTGGCAGTGGCGGCGGGAGAGGATCACAGCCTCGCACTGAAATCGGACGGCACTGCCTGGGGGTGGGGCAGCAACCTTGAAGGCCAAATCGGATGCGGCACCGGGAGCCCTCAGTACACCCCGGTCAGGATGTCCGGTCTGACCGGCGTTGTCTCGCTTGCCGCCGGTCGCAGCCATAGCTTTGCCGTGAAGTCCGACGGCACCGTCTGGGCGTGCGGAGACAACTCCAACGGCCAGCTTGGCGATAGCACCACCACCACGCGGTATACGCCGGTTCCAGTCGCTGGTCTACAGGGGGCCATCGCGGTGTCGGCTGGCGGCTACCACAGTCTGGCCGTATCGTCCATTCGCGCTGGCCAGATCGAGGTGCCCGTGCAAGCCGGCGCGCCGGGGCGATCTGTCACGCTGACGGCCAAGCTCCATTCCGGCAATGACCCGGTGAGCGGACGCACGCTCGACTGCTCGGTTGACGGCACCTACATCGGGTCCGGTGTGACTGACAACAACGGCTGGGCGCTCGTTCCGTGGACGCTCCCCTCAGGGATGATGCCCAACACCGTTCCGGTTGACTTCGTTTTCGCAGGCGCGCCGGACCTGCTCCGGTGCGACGGCCGCGGCTGGCTCAATGTCGAGCCCGCCCGGACCGCAACCGAGCTCTACGTGCCGGATAGGATAGGCACTATCACAGAAGCGGTAATCCTGAGGGGCTTCCTGCGACGCACCAGCGACCTCGCGGCTGTAGACGGCAAGACCATCGTGTTTCGCGTTGATGGGAGTGTCGTGGGCAGCGCGGTTACCGGCGCAACGGGATCGTCAGGGCGCGCGGACCTCACCTGGACGATCACCGATGGCCCGGCATCCCGCGTCCTCGGCGCAGCCTTCAGCGGCGACTCGACCTACGCGCCGTGCAGCGGCGTTGCCCCGCTGACCTGCCAGTCCTGGACGACGAAGATGGCGACCTTCGACCGCACCCAGCGTATCACCGGCAAGACGGAGCTCAAGTGCCGCCTGCTGCGGAGCGACAACGTGCCGCTGTACGACCGGACGGTTGACTTCAGCGTGGACGGCACGTTCGTGATCTCGCGCCCCACGGACACTCAGGGCTATGCGAGCTATCCCTATTACACCGTTCCCGACGGAGCGGGCGCCGGCGAGCGAACGATCGGGTCCTCGTTCACGGGCAACGCCGGCTACGCATCCTGCAGCAAGACCGCGAAGCTGACCGTGCTCAAGGCCACGCCCTACATCTGGGTTATGCCTCGTTCGGTCCCGCAGGGGGGCGTCGCGCGCCTGTATGCCTACTTCCGTCGTCTGACCGACTACCAGAAGCAGGAGGGCAAGACAGTGACGTTCCGGATTGACGGCACCTGGATTGCGGACGTTGTCACCCTATCGGGCGCCGAAGCCGGCATCGCTCGGTACAGCTACACCACCGTCGAGCCGCCCGGAACGCACACCATCCGGTGCGAGTTCGCGGGAGACGGATGGGTTGATGCGGGATATGGGGAGGCGAGCCTGACCATATTATGAGCGCAGTCGCGCCTATCCGCATTCGCTCCGGTGGTCCACGGCGGGAACGGAGGTCCAATGTTGGCACAGAGCCATGCGCCATGCCGGTCGCGTAGAAACGCGTGCGACGCAACGCGCGGCCGACCCATTGACGGCGCCAGCCCGTTCGTCCTGACGCGGAATCTCTCGCAGAACACCTATTCGTATAATGCAGGAGGACTCCGCACCGCCAACGCCGTATCTGTGTACAATCAGCCCAATCGGGTCGAGCAATATGCCTATGACTCCCTGAGCCGGCTGACTTCCGTGGACTACGGCGATG
>JAAYVH010000096.1 GCA_012517255.1 Chthonomonadales bacterium | reverse complement strand
CGCGACGGGTTAGGGTGATGGGGTGGACGCCGTCGTCCGGGGGCTTGCGCCGCCCGGCTACCATCCGCCGGCGCTACGCGACGGGTTAGGGTGATGGGTGGGACCGCCGTCGTCCGGGGGCTCTCGCCGCCCGGCTACCATCCACCGTCGCTACGCGACGATGTCCGTACCCAACCCCATCGCATAGCGACGACAACACGATCCACGACCGCCGCACCGCGACGACAACATGACCCACGTTTGTCGCTACGCGACGGGTTAGGGTGATGGGTGGGACCGCCGTCGTCCGGGGGCTTGCGCCCCTACGGCGTCTCGGCAGGAGACGGATCCTGGCGCGCCGAAGTCCTGTGCGTGACTGACCCGCAGAGCACGGTCGGCGGCGCAGACCGCCCGCGCTCGATCCCCTGGCGCGCCATTCTGATCGGCTCCATCTTGCTGCCGTTCAATGCCGTGTGGCTCGCCCGCGTGGAGGTCGGCGCCGGCGGGGTTGTGCGGGGAACCACGAGCAACGGCCCCTATCCCAGCACGCTCTCACTCTTCGCCAACGTCATCTGCGTGCTGGTCGCCCTGGGCGCGCTGAATGCGCTCCTGCGGCGCATACGTCCGCGATGGGTGCTCACCCAATCCGAGCTGTTGATCGTCTACATCATGCTCAGCATCGGCACGTGCCTGACGAGCATTGACTTCCTTGACGTGCTGTTCCCCATGCTGGCCCATCCGCTGAAGTACGCCTCTGCCGCCAACGGCTGGCAGGACCTCTTCATCAAGCACCTGGCGCCGTGGACGTACGTGCGCGACGCCGATGCGCTCAAGGGCTGGTATCAGGGCGGCGCCGATCCGTATACCCTCCAGCACATCCGGGCATGGCTCACGCCGGTGGCGGCATGGTGCGGCCTGACGTTGGCCATGATCGGGGCCATGTTCTGCATGAACGTGCTGCTCCGGGTGCAGTGGACCCGCCATGAGAAGCTCAGCTACCCGATCATCGAGCTGCCCATGGACATCACACATCCGTCGGGCGCGTTCTACCGGCAGCCGGCTATGTGGATCGGGTTCTCGCTGGCAGGCGCGATCAGCCTCGTCAACGGCCTCGCTGTCCTCATGCCGGGCGTGCCGTCCATACCCATCAAGGCGCAGGACATCAGCGTCTTCTTCCCGTCGCCGCCATGGAACGCCATGGGCTGGACTCCCATCGCCTTCTATCCGTTTGCCATCGGGCTCGGCTTTCTGCTGCCTGCCGATATGCTCTTCTCGTGCTGGTTCTTCGCGCTATGGTGGCGCGTCGAGCGCGTGGGCAGCGCCTACTACGGCCTGACCCAGTTCCGCCCCAACTTCCCCTACGTGAACGAGCAGTCGTTCGGCATCTACATGGCGGTGGCGGCGCTCGCCCTCTGGGGCGCGCGGAGGCATCTGACGGATGTCGCCACGCAGGCATGGCGATCGGGTCGTCGCGAACCCGATGCGCCCATGAGCTACCGGACGGCGCTTGCGGGCACGGTTGTCGGCTTCCTGTTGTGCGTGGTCTTCTTCCACATGGCGGGGTTGCCCCTGTGGATGTGCTTCGCCGCGTTCGCCATCTACTTCGCCATTGCGCTCGCTTGCACCCGGATGCGGGCCGAGCTCGGTCCTCCTGCGCATGACCTGCACAACGGAGGGCCCGACTACATCCTGACAGCCTGTCTGGGCACGCGGGGCATGTCGCCACAGACGCTTGGAGCGCTGACCTGGTTCTACTGGTTCAATCGCGCCTACCGCAGCATAGCCATGCCGTATCAGATGGAGGCGTTCAAGATCGGCGAGCGGCGCGGCATCTCCATGCGGGGCATCGCCGTGGCGCTCGGCATCGCCACGATTGTCGGGCTAATCTCAGGATGCTGGGCGCTCTACGCGCTGCCCTATCGCCTCGGCGCCGAGACGAACATGGCCGGGCATTTTCCGTATTTCGGGTGGGAAGCCTACAACCGGCTCGCGAGCTGGATTCAGACGCCGCGCGACACCGATGGTCCCGCTGTCGTCGCCATCGTGGTGGGCTTCATCTCGACGCTGGCCCTGCAGGTTGGCCGCATGCGCTTTTCGTGGTGGCCCTTTCACCCGCTGGGCTATGCCGTGTCGGGCAGCTTTTCCATGAGCACCATGTGGGTTCCCATGCTCATCGCGTGGATGTGCAAGGTCGCAGCGCTTCGGTACGGCGGTCTGGCCACCTATCGCAGGTTCGTGCCCTTCTTCCTCGGGCTGATGCTCGGCGACTATCTGTTTGGCTGCGCCTGGCCCATGGTAGGATGGCTCATCGGCGCCAACACGTATTGCTATTACTTCTGACCGCCATAATAACGGTTCACCACGTCCACGGAAAGGATCCCGAACCCATGAATAGAAGAACCTTCCTCGGCGCCACTGCAGGCGTCGCAGCCAGCCTCGCCGGACCGTCGGATGCCGCGCCCCTGCTCCCGAAGCGCCGTCTCGGCAAGACGAATCAGCGGCTCTCGATCATCGGCTTCGGCGGCATTGTCGTCGTCGGCCATGAGCAGGCAGAAGCCGATCGCTTCGTCCGTGAGGCGTTCGAGCGAGGCGTCAATTACTACGACGTTGCCCCTAGTACTCACTTGCGTAGTTCCGCGTACGTATTGTGCAGCTTCTGCTGATGGACTTCTGCCTTCGTCCACTCGAAGGGTGCGGCAGTCTCGTTGTACGCTGCAATGAACCGGTCTATGGCCTGTCGCAGTTGTCTGACGTTGGCGAAACTGGCCGAGCGCAGAGCGTGGCGTGACAGGATACTGAACCACACCTCGATCTGGTTGAGCCATGACGCGTGGGTGGGAGTGTAGTGGAAATGTACATTGGGATGGCGAGAGAGCCATCCGTCCCGTTTGGGCTTGTGCGTGCTCAGGTTGTCCAGGATCACGTGGATGTCGCGATCCGGGTAGTTGGCGATCACCTGGTTCATGAACTCGAGAAACTCGACCCGACGCCTGCGCTGAAAGTGGCCGGCCAGCACCTGCCCGGTCGCGACCTCCAGCGCCGCAAACAGCGTGGTGGTCCCGTTTCTCTTGTACTCATGGCTGTAGCCGGTCATGGCGCGACCGTCGGGCAGCTTCAGGTAGCCCTGCGTCCGTTCCAGCGCCTGGATGTGCGGCTTCTCGTCAACACACAGCACAACGGCGTTCTCCGGAGGGGCAAGATAGAGGCCGACGACGTCCGCCGCCTTGCTCGCAAACTCAGGGTCGGTGCTGACACACCAGCTCCGCCTGCGCTGCAGCGCGATCCTGTGCTTGCGCAGTACCCGCCAGATGAAGTCCGCCGAATAGCCCAGAGCCCGGGCAAGCAGCGTTCCGTTCCATGTCGCGTATCCGCTCGGCGGCGGCTCGTCGAGCTTGGCAAGCACGCGCCGTTCGGCCTCAGGACCGTAGACTATCTTCGCACCGGGACGCGGAGCATCGCTGAGGCCACCGAGCCCCGACGCCGCCCAGCGCTTGCGCCACTTGCTGACCGTCGCAGGACGCAACCCGAGGCTGGCAGCTATCTGATCAGACTGCGCTCCCCCCGCAGCCATCAGCACTATCCTGGCTCGGATTACGTCTCGCTGTGGTGTCGTCCCGGCATTGATGCGCCGCTCAAGCACTGCCCTGTCGTCTGGCGTTACGATCACTTTCGTTGCTGGTCTTCCCATGAACATCAGTATACCACTAAACTCGAGAAACTGTGCAAGTAGGTACTAGCTACGCCAACGGCGAGGCGGAGGAGAAGCTCGGCAAAGCCCTTGTGGGCCTGCGCGACAAGGTGTTCCTCGCATGCAAGACGGCTCGACGGGACCGCACAGGAGCCGAGGAGGAGCTGCGGGTATCCCTCGCGCGGTGCCGCACCGACCGGTTCGACCTCTACCAGCTTCACGCGCTGTCCACCATGCAGGACGTAGATCAGGCCCTTGGCAAGGGCGGCGCGATCGAAACACTGGTCGAGGCTCGCAAGAACGGCGTGGTGCGCTACCTCGGCTTCTCGGCCCATTCCGTTGAAGCCGCCCTGGCCGCCATGGCGCGCTTCCCGTTCGATACCATTCTGTTTCCGTTCAACTACGTGTGTTACGCCGAGGGCAACTTCGGGCCGCAGGTCCTGAAGGCTGCCCGCGCCCGGGGAATGGGCTGTCTGGCGCTCAAGGCGATTGCGCATCGTCCATGGCCCGAAGGCGCCGAGCGCCGCTACCCCAAGTGCTGGTACGAGCCGCTCGACGATCCGGAGCAAGCGTCGCGCGCCCTGCGGTTCACGCTCTCCGAGCCAATCACGGCAGCGGTTCCGCCCGGCGACGTGCGCCTGTTCCGACTGGCCATGGACATTGCCGCGCGCTTCAGGCCGCTGTCCCGGTCCGAGCGCGAGCGCATCCTCGCAGACGCCAGGGGCACGCCGCCGCTGTTCAAGGCAGCCTGATCGGCCACGCTGCGCCGCCATCGGCGCCGATATTGCTAGCTACTTCAAGACCAGGGGTTTGACACCGCTGCCCGCCGCGCGGCAGAATAGACGGAGCGCGGCGTGGCAACGGGCAGTCCCGACTTGTTTGCTAGCCGGCTCGTCATCGCGCATGCAGTCATTCCGCCTCCTGCGAACCTATCTCGGCCCACATCGCAAATGGGCTATCCTTGCACCGGCTCTCATGGCTCTGGAAGTGGCCATGGACCTTCTCCAGCCGCGTCTCCTTCAGGCGATCGTGGACGTGGGCATTCCTCGCGGTGATCTTGCGTTCATATTGCGGACCGGGGGTTGGATGCTGGCGGTCGCGGCGGTAGGCCTGATCGGCGGCATCGGATGCACCGTTTGCGCCGTGTTGGCCGGTATCGGCCTCGGTACCGATCTGCGCCGCGATATGTTCGGCAAGGTGCAGGATCTGTCGTTCGGCAACCTCGATCGGCTCGAGGCAGGCTCCATCATCACACGCTTGACGAGCGACGTAACCCAGATGCAGGAACTCGCCATGATGCTGCTTCGCATCATGGTGCGCGCGCCGCTGCTCCTCGTGGGCAGCATCGTCATGGGCATCCTAACCAGCCGGACGCTCGCGCTGCTTTTCTTCTTCTTGATCCCGGCCGTGCTCATTATCGTCACCTACGTAGTACGCAAGACGTTCCCCCTCTTCGCGCGCGTGCAGGCATGCATTGACCGGGTCAACACAATCGTGCAGGAGAACCTTGCCGGCGTCCGGGTCGTGAAGTCCTTCGTTCGATCCGACTACGAGGCGGCGCGCTTCGGCGACGCGAACGACGCGCTCATGCAGGTCGGCGTGGCGGCCGCCCGTGTCAATGCCGCCACGATGCCGCTGGTTATGCTGGTTTTCAGCACGGGTTTCGTGGCAACCCTCTGGATCGGCGGCTTGCAGGCCTTCTCCGGCGGGCTCGAAGTCGGCCGCATCATCGCGTTCTCCAACTACCTGATGCAGGCGCTCATGTCCCTCATGATGGTGAGCATGCTCGTGATGCGCCTCTCCCGATCGGAGGCATCGGCGCGGCGGATCGGCGAGGTGATGGCGCAGGTACCGGAGGTGCCGACGCCCACGCCGGGCGATACCATGACACCCGCCAGCAGGGACGGCAGGGGCGCGGCGGTGGCCTTCGAGGGCGTGACCATGCGGTACGGCGATGCCGATGCGGATCCTGTACTGCGGGACATTTCGTTCGAGGCCATGCCCGGCGAGACCGTGGCCGTTCTGGGCGCAACCGGTTCCGGCAAGTCGAGCCTCGTGCACCTGATCGCCCGGTTCTACGACGTGTCGGAGGGACGGGTGACCATTGACGGAGTGGATGTCCGGCGATGGGATGAGCGCGCGCTCCGCGCGGCCGTTGCCGTCGTGCCGCAGGAGACGGTGCTGTTCAGCGGCAGCATCGCCGAAAACATCCGCTACGGCCGCCCCGAGGCGCCGCAGGAAGAGCTCGAGGCCGTCGCAGAGATCGCGCAGGCTCATGACTTCATCTGCGACATGCCTGACGGCTACGAGACCGAACTGAGCCAGCGCGGTGCGAACCTGTCCGGCGGCCAGAAGCAGCGGATAGCCATAGCCCGCGCCCTGCTGATGCGCTCACCCATCCTCATCCTGGACGACTGCACGAGCGCGGTGGACGTCGAAACCGAGGCGCGGATACTCGATGGGCTTCTGGCCGGCGAGGCGGCACGCACCTGCTTCATCGTGACGCAGCGCGTGGCCACCGCGATGACCGCCCATCGCATCCTGCTTCTGGACGACGGCAAGATCGCCGCCCAGGGCTCTCATGCGGAACTCATGGCGACCAGTCCCCTCTACCGCGACATCGTGCAGTCGCAGGCGCCCGAGGAGGACAGCCATGCCGCCTAAGGCGCAGAGGGACACCGCGCCTCCGCCGTTCATGCACCGGGGCGGTCCATGGGCTCACTTCCAAAGCGCACCGGTGCGCGCCGCCGATAGCCGTGCCGCCGTACGGCGCCTCTGGGGCTACCTTGCCGTGCATCGAGGCGTGTTGGCGGCGGCGGCGGCGCTGGTCGCCGCCAACTCCGGGTTGAGCCTGCTCGGGCCGTACCTGAACGCACGGGGCATTGACCTCATCGCATCACGAGCAGGCATCGGCGCCGTGGGGCGGGTGTGCGCCATTATGGCAGCCGTCTACGCGGCGCTGTCGGCCATCACATGGGGCCAGGCCTACCTGATGGCCGGTGTCGCCCAGCGCACAGTGCGGGACCTGCGGCGGGATCTGTTCGGCCGGCTCCAGCGGCTGCCGCTCGCCTACTTCGATCGCACGCCCACCGGCGACATCATGAGCCGCGTCACCAACGACATTGACAATATCAGCATGGTGCTGTCGGACAGCGTTTCGCAGATCACGTCCGGAGTGCTCGGCATGGTTGGCGTTGTCATCGCCATGTGCCTGCTGAACGTGCGGCTGGCGGGCGTGGTCATCGCGACCACGGTGCTCATGACCGCGATCCTGACAGGCTGGGTGGGCAAGCGCACTCGCGCCGGATTCCGCGACCAGCAGGCTGCGCTGGGAAAGCTGAACGGACTGGTGGAGGAGACGCTATCCGGTCAGCGGGTGGTCAAGGCGTTCCATCGCGAAGAGCACGTGATCCGGCAGTTCGCCCGGGCCAACGAGGAGCTGCGCGAGGCGTCCACCAGAGCGCAGGTCTTCGCCGGCACCATCGGCCCGTTCATGAACCTGAGCGGCAACCTGACCCTGGCCGTCGTTGCGACCGCCAGCGGCGTCATGGCCATTCACGGGCTCGCCACCGTGGGGCTGGTGGCTGGCTTCATCGGGTACGCGCGCATGCTCATGCGCCCGCTGAACGAGATCGCAGCGCTCTACAATACGATCCAGTCGGCGCTGGCCGGCGCCGAGCGGGTGTTCGCGACGATGGATGAGCCGCCGGAACGCGATGCGCCGGACGCGGTACCTGTTCCGGAGCTCAAGGGCAGTGTGCGCTTCGAGGATGTGGGCTTCTCATATGACGGGAAGACGCCCGTGCTTTCCGACGTGGACCTCGAAGCTGCGCCGGGCCAGGTCATCGCCCTGATCGGACCGACCGGAGCAGGCAAGACGACTATCATCAACCTGCTCAGCCGGTTCTACGACGTTGACACGGGCGCTATCCGCGTTGACGGCATGGATGCGCGGAGCGTCCGGCGCGGCGACCTTCGGCGACGACTTGGAATCGTGCTGCAGGATACGTACCTGTTTGCTGCCACTGTGCGCGAGAACATCCGCTACGGCAGGCTCGATGCCACCGACGAAGAGGTCGTCGAAGCGGCAAGGGTGGCCAACGCCGACCAGTTCATCCACCGGCTCCCTCACGGCTACGACACGATGTTGTCCGAGCGGGCCGGGAACCTGAGCCAGGGACAGCGCCAGCTTCTGGCCATAGCCCGTGCCGTGCTTGCCGACCACAGCATTCTCATCCTCGACGAGGCCACCAGCAGCGTTGACACGCGCACGGAGCGCCACATTCAGGAGGCCATGCGCAGGCTGATGCGCGGCAAGACGTGCTTTGTGATAGCCCATCGCCTGAGCACGATCCGCGATGCCGACCTCATCCTGGCCATCGCCGGCGGGCGAATCGTCGAACGGGGCCGCCACGAAGAGCTGCTCCAGCGGAAGGGGTTCTACTGGAACCTGTACACCCGCCAGTTCCGGCGCGCCGCGGTCGGCACGGCGAAACGGATCTGACGGGATCTACAGGGCCACCGTGACAGTGATGCCCCGGACACTCCCCGTGCGTCCCAGCACGTCGGCGCTCTCTTCGGCCGTTAGCTCCGCACAATCCGCCTGCCTGGTTGATCCGTCGGCTCGTTCTACGACAATGCCCGGGCTCTCGCCGAGCACGTAGCGGATTGGCGTCCCGCAACACGTGAAGCCGAGGCTATGCGGGGGGAGTTTGCACACGTCTGGGGCACCCTCCGCGTTGATGAAGGCGAAGGTCCGCGGCTCGGGCTCGAACTCGCCGCCGTCGAGCAGCTTCGGCTCGAAACGGATGAGGCCGTCGCACACGATGACGCCCAGCTCTCCCCACCGGGTCAGGATCTCCTCCTTGACCTGCCCGGTCATCCCGGGCTGCTGGGCTCCGGCATGGCGAGGCGAGTGCGAATAGGGATCGGTCGGGAAGGCGCCAAACACGTCCGGCGGCTTCCGGTAACCGAGGCCGTCCCGGATGGCCCGATATGCCTCTGCCAGCCCGCGCACAGTGACGTCCGGCGCTCCGGAGGCGTTGGCCTGGAGGAAGCACTCCTGAACCGCCACGAGCAGCTTGGCCACCATGTGCCAGTAGATGCTGCCGAGCCCCTCAAACATGAAGAAGCTGCCGCTGCGGCCCGTGAACTCGCTATGGCGAAAGACCTCCTCCCACAGCCCCAGCACCGCATCGCGATCGCGAGCGACTGCCTCGGTCCACGCTGGTCTCGCGGCGAGCGCGTCGAGCCGCTCGACGACGTCCGAGGCGTTGCGCAGATCGGCGTTGAAATGGAGGCGGCCTTCAGCGTCCGCGACCACGAGCGTGCCATCCCCCGACCGAACGAGCTCGGCGAGTATGGGAGCCGACGCGGGGGCCGCATCGGGCAGCGTGTTCTTGGCCAGATAGGAGGGCAGCGCTCGATCCGGGTACAGCAGATAGCTGCTCTGGTCAGGCCGGTACAGATCGCTGGCCCTCAGTGCGGCGCAGAGCCTGAGCGCTTCGTCGGCGGTGAGCTGGCCGCTGCTCAGGGCCGCAACCTGGCCTTCGAGCATGAGCGGTAAACGGCGAACGTGGGCACAATCGTCTGCCACCTCGAGGATGTTGTAGCTGTGCCAGAGACCGTCCTCACGTCGGTTCGCTGCTATTGTCTCGCTGACCGCCGGCAATGCCGCCTCGATGAGGGCCAGCATGGCGCCGATCGGCACGTCGGTCTGGCCGCGAAGCCCCTCGTCATACACGCGATCGCGATAGCGCTCTCCGGCAGTCCCCAGCGCTCGCAGCGCCGACATGCGCGCGCGGGGGTCGCGAACGGCCTCCGAGGGGCACGATGCCAGCGCGGCAGTCACCGACTGCAGGAACTCGGCTACGGCGCATGAAACCGGCGCCGGCTCGTCGCCGGCCGACATCAGCAGCTCACGGAGCCAGCCCATGTAGCGGCGCATGTAGCAGGCGGTGACCACCGAAAGACCCCATCCCGCCAGGGCGTTGTTGGCGTCATTCCACTCGGGACGCTGGGTATTCAGCCAGATGCCGCCGCCGGGCACGAGGTTGGTTAGCTTGGCCAGCAGAGGCACGAGGAGCTTCTCGGCGAGGGTCGCCATGACCGGCAGCCCATCGTCGCCTGCCAGCAGCTTCCCATCGGCGCCTATCGCCGACGCTCTGGCCATGAGGCGGGCATGCAGATCGTGATCGAAGGCAATCGTGTGGCGAGGGTCGCGCAGCATCGCGTCCAGACCGACGATCCTGTAGGGTACGTGCGCGTAGGCAAACCGGCGCTCGCGCAGCGCCGCCGCCAGGAGTCCCGGTCGCCAGCGATCCATGGCCTCCAGCAGCCGCAGCAGATACACGATCTGGTGGTCGCCCCAGTAGCCATAGTGGCCCCAGACGTCGCCGGGGTTGGCCACTTCCCAGTCCACGCCCTCGCGCGTGATGCGGTAGGGATTGTAGCCATCGGCGGTTGAGGCGCTCAGAAACGTGGCGATCATCGGCTCGAGCGCATCCGGGAAGCTCTGCGCCAGCGCTTCCCAGTTCTGGAAGATGTCGCGCCAGTTGCCCTGATAGGTGCGCACCGGCCTGCCCTCATCGTCCTTGAGACGAATGACGAAGTGGTTCCAGGGTCGGCTCGGATCGCCGTGGCGGCGACTGAACGTGACCGGCAGATATTCGCCGACGATCCTCCGCAGATGGGCATGCTCGGGTAGGGCGAGCGCCCCCGACCGCAGGTCGCTTAGCGAAAGCACGGGCGGCAACGAGGAGAGCCAGCCGGCGTGCTCATCCGCCACCAAGCGGTTGCGCTGCCTGACGTATGCGGCGAGGTCGGAGCCCGGGAATCGTCCGCCATCGTCGAAGGTGCCGCCGCGCATGCAGTTGAAGACGACGTTGGCCGCATGGTGGGCGCATGCCGCGGCGTCGGCCGTAGTCTGGAGGCCGTCGGCGCCGCCGATCAGCGTTCGAAGTCGCTCGCGATCATCCGCCAGAGCCCGCGCGACATCGGCCCTGACGGCATCCGGCTGGCTCAGCGCCTTCCGGAGCGCGACAACGGCAGGAGGGTCGAGCCATGTGTCGGCTCCGAACAGCCATGCTATGGACTCCTCGGCGCCAGGCTCGAGCTCCATAGCGACCAGCAGCGCACCGAACTGACCCCGCGCTTCATCCTCGTTGGTTACCGCCTCGCCGCGCCGGAAGGCACCTACCTGACGTTCCGTGAGAAGGACCGTGGACGTGTCGGGGCCGATCGCCCACGCAGCGCCGGCTCTCAGCGACTCCACCGGCTCCGCTCGATCCGCGATGGCGGCGTTCAGCGTGTAGACGCCGAGCGCCGCCGACCCGCATGGAATGCGCTCATGGCGCATGTAGCCCGCCGCCAGATAGCTGAGTCGAGCGTAGGTCTCTTGCGTCACGCCGGGCGCGATCATGTGACGCCAACCGTCGAGGCATCGGACGCTCACCGGTCGGTCGGCCAGGTTCTCCAGCGTGCAGCGCCGAATCAGGCCGTAGGGCTCGCAAGTTGCCAGCTCCCATCGAAAGCGGAGCGAGAGGTCTGCGTTCGTCTCCTCGAATAGCACGCCTGCTCCCAGGACGTGCTTCAGTAGCCTGCGCCGGATGCGGTATGGCGCGCCGTCGCCCCGCCATGGCTCCCACAGATGCGCGCGACCGTCGCGACGCACGATCATCACCGTCAGCGCCCCCGACGCCCCGTCACCGCGGATGATCTTGTCCGCAGTCTGGTAGGGGAAGATGGCTCGGTCCGGCTCGGAACGGCCGGCGGTGAAGGGACCGTTGCTGCCGGCGAACAGCCACATATCCGATGCGCCGACGATACTCATGAAGAAGGGCGGCATGGCGTCTACGTCACTCAGCGCGACCCAACGCTCGCCGGCCACGTCGGTGAACTCCATCGCCGGGCGCTCAGGCCGTGCCGCGCAGGGGGTCTGGCCGATGTAGACGGTTTCTCCGGGCATGTGGATATCAGCCCTCCGGTATCCTGAAGCCGCCTATCGCACAGACGCCCGACTGGAACGTCGCCGCAGTTGCCGGCGTCCTCCGATGATTGCGATGTCTGGAGCGGCGTCTCTCGCTATTCGCCTCTCAGGGTTGTACCTCCTCTCGATAGGGCGCGATCGGGTGCGTGTCACGTCTTGTGGTTGTTCATGCTGTGAATGCGTCTACGGGCTGCAGCGCTCCGGCTCTGAGGGCCTGGTGTTTGCGGGCGACGGTGGTGAGGTTGCCTCCGAGGTGCGCTGCCCGGACGCGCAGCATGGAGTCGGCTCCGCTCCTGGACCACATCATGCCCGGCTGTCGCAGTCTCTGGGTGCTGGTCTGCTCCTAAGAAAGCTCTCTACGCTTTCTGATTCACCCACCGCGG
>JAAYVH010000014.1 GCA_012517255.1 Chthonomonadales bacterium | reverse complement strand
TGGCGCAACGCGGATCGGGCCACGTTCCCGTCGCGGAGCGACGGTGGATGGTAGCCGAGGTCCTCGGACCTCGGGAACGGTAGGACCCCAACCCCATCATCTCTCTTTCCCGTCGCGGAGCGACGGTGGATGATAGCCGAGGTCCTTGGACCTCGGGAACGGTGGGACCCGCAGAAACCCGTCTCTCTTTCCCGTCGCGGAGCGACGGGACCGGGTTGGGGTTGGGATCGCGCCATTCCGGGGGCTTACGCCGCCCGGCTATCATCCGCCGTCGCTGCGCGACGGGACCGTAGGTTGATTGCCTCGTGGCGCAACGCGGATCGGGCCACGTTCCCGTCGCGGAGCGACGGTGGATGGTAGCCGAGGTCCTCGGACCTCGGGAACGACGCACCCGCAAGACCCCACCCTGTTCACCGAAAGCGCGGCCGCTTATGTCCATATGTAGCGCGGGTCGTACTCGACGTTGTTGCGCCGCAGGAACTCCAGAAACTCCTCCTGAAACGACACGACCCGATGATGCTCTTCCTGCCGCCGTATGTACGCCTCGACCCGCTCCTGTGCCTCCGCAGCAACGCTGAACGCACCGTACCCGTCCTGCCAACGGAACTCCGGGACACCATTCTCATGCATCCATCGCGACGATACTCCCTTGGCTGCGCGCACGATCTCCATAATGGTCTTGGTGGCGGTCAGCGACAGGAGCAGGTGCACGTGATCGTCCGTACCACCAATCACGTGGGCATGGGCGCCGGCCGTCCGTACGACGCCTCCCAGATACGCGTGGAGCCGCCCTCGAACATCCGGTGATATCACAGGGACGCGGTTGTGCGTTGACCACACGAGGTGCACAAGGCAACGGATGTAGGATTGGGACATAGGCCGACCCCTCCAACGGCAATGTGTGATCTGTTCGGCGCGAGACGAGCGCGTACCTGCCGTCGCTACGCGACGGACCGTAGGTTGATTGCCTCGTGGCGCAACGCGGATCGGGCCACGTTCCCGTCGCGTAGCGACGGTGGATGGTAGCCGAGATCGTTGGGCCTCGGGAACGGTGGAACCCGCAGAAACCCATCTCTCTTTCCCGTCGCGAAGCGACGCGACCGGGTTGTGGTTAGGGCCGCGACGTTCCGGGGGCTTACGCCGCCCGGCTATCATCCGCCGTCGCTACGCGACGAGGGCCCCGGGTTGGGGTTGGGATCGCGCCATTCCGGGGGCTTACGCCGCCCGGCTATCATCCGCCGTCGCTACGCGACGGACCGTAGGTCGATCGCGACCTGGCGCGACGGGGACCACGGGTTGGGGTTGGGACCGCGACGGGCCCGGGGGCTTACGCCGCCCGGCTATTATCCACCGTCGCTATGCGACGGACCGGCGCGGGTGATCGCGTCATGGCGCGACGCGGATCGGGCCGCGTTCCCGTCGCGGAGCGACGGTGGATGGTAGCCGAGGTCCTCGGACCTCGGGAACGGCGCACCTGCGAAACCCCCTCTGTTTTTCCCGTCGCGGAGCGCAGGCGGATCGCACTTCCTCTACGCAGCTTTGAGCACCGCCCCCTGGTCGGCACTGGTGACCATACGGCTATAGCGGCCCAGCCAGCCCGTGGTAATCTTGGGCTCCGGCCGCCGCCACGCCGCGCGACGACGCTCGAGCTCGGCATCCTCCACGAGCAGGCAGATCTCCCGCGCAGGGATGTTTATGCGGATGCGGTCACCGTTCTGAACCAGTGCAATCGGACCCCCCGCTGCCGCTTCGGGGCTGATGTGACCCACGCACATGCCTGCCGTGCCGCCGCTGAACCGTCCGTCCGTGATGAGCGCCACCTGCTTGCCCAGTCCCTGTCCCTTGATCATGGAGGTCGGCGAAAGCATCTCCGGCATGCCCGGCCCGCCGCGGGGTCCTTCATAGCGGATGACCACCACGTCGCCCGCCTTGACTTTGCGCAACGCCAGCGCCCTGAGGCATTCGTCCTGCGACTCAAACACCACCGCCTGCCCCTCGAAGATGAAGCATTCCTCCGACACGCCTGCGCTCTTGATGATCGCTCCGTCGGGAGCAAGATTGCCGTAGAGCATGGCAAGGCCGCCGTCATGCGTGAACGGCTCATCCACCGTGCGAATCACGTCCCGATCGTGAACAGCGGCGTTCGAGATGTTCTCTCCCAGCGTCTTGCCCGTGACCGTCGGCACATCCAGATGCAGCGCGCCGGGCTTACGGCTCAGTTCGCGGAGAATCGCGGAGATGCCGCCGGCGCGATGCACATCCTCGATATGGACATCGGGCCGCGAGGGGGAGACCTTGCAGATGCACGGCGTTCGGGCCGACAGCTCGTTGATGCGGGCCAGCGGATAGTCCACTCCCGCCTCCCTGGCCAGTGCGATGGTGTGCAGGACTGTGTTGGTGGAGCCTCCCATGGCCATGTCCAGCGCGAACGCGTTGTCGAGCGAGTCGAGCGTCACGATATCGCGCGGCTTCAGGTCGCTCTCCACCAGCGCGATGATCCGACGGCCTGCCTCTCGGGCAAGCGCGTTTCTCTCCTCGGAGTCGGCGAGCGCGGTGCCGTTGCCTGGCAACGCCATACCCAGCGCCTCCATGAGACAGTTCATCGAGTTGGCGGTGAACATGCCCGAACACGAGCCGCAACCCGGGCATGCAACATCCTCGAGGTGCTTGAGCTCATCTTCGGTCATGGTTCCGGCTTGCACGCCGCCCACGCCTTCGAAGATGCCGATGAGGTCGGTCTTCGTGCCGTCGGCCTTCACGCCCGCGCGCATGGGACCGCCGGATATGAAGATCGTGGGCACGTTGAGGCGCATCGAAGCCATGAGCATGCCCGGCGTGATCTTGTCGCAGTTAGGGATGCAGACCAGTCCGTCGAACCAGTGGGCCGCTACGACCGTCTCGACGGCGTCGGCGATGAGCTCACGGCTCGGGAGCGAATAGCGCATGCCAATGTGGCCCATGGCGATGCCGTCGTCGACGCCGATCGTGTTGAACTCGAAGGGCACGCCTCCGGCGTCCCGTATGGCCTGCTTCACCACCTGGGCAAACCGATTGAGATGGATGTGGCCGGGAACGATGTCGGTATAGGAGTTGGCAACGCCGATGAACGGCTTGTTCATGTCGGCGTCGGTCAGACCGCAGGCCTTCAGCAGACCTCGATGGGGTGCGCGCTCAAGGCCGCGCTTGATGGTATCTGATCGCATGGTAGTTGTCCGTTAAGTTGAGATGGACTAGCGTACCTTACGCGTGGCTTGCGCGGTTCCGCGAATGCAGCCGATGCCACGGGCAGCGCCGAGAGGCGACCCGGGGAGCCGTGCAGGACAGAAGCGCCCCCGCGACGAACAGCTGCTGTGTATAGCGTACTTCACCGGAGGACCCCCATGCGCATTCTCGTGCACCTCGCCATAGCTATCTTCGCCACGCTGCCTGCCTATGCTCAGCGGTACGAGCATCGTGTCCAGGGTTTTCCGGCTGAGGCGGTTGAGGGAGCGCCGCTCAGCTTCCGCATCGCCTACGTCGCGCCGGAGCGTGTGAAGCTCCATGCCGAGGTCAAGGACCGAAACAACGTGGTCCATGCGAGCGAGGTCGTAGAGGTGCAGGGCCGAGGCGTCGCCGAGTTCGCCATCGCCATTCCTCGGGGCAGATTCGGCGGCCAGCTCCTCATGGCCTACTGGTTTGGCGACGATTGGCGCGATCCGCGCATACCCATTGCGCACGTGGGGCCCATTCCGGTCTACACCGCAGTCGAGGCCAGGCGGATCGCCGAGATGGATCGGCAAGCTGCCGGTATCCGCAAGCGCCTCGGGCTGTCAGCGCAACGTCCCGCGGTAGCCGTGCTCTCCGGAGGCTGGGCAGGCCGTTCGGCCGCCCTGTCCGATGCGTATGTCCAGTCGCTAACCGCCAGAGGTCTCCGCTGTGTCAGGATCGGCCCCGACGAGATCGCGAACCGCGGAGTGCTGAAGAAGGACGTTGTCAGCATGGTGGTCATTCCCGAGGCGCAGACGTTCCCCGGCGAAGCGATCCCTGCCCTGCTCGCCTATCTTCGGTCAGGAGGGCACCTTGTCGCTCTCGGTGCGCCAGCCTTTGATCGGCTCGTCCGGCGTCTGCCCACCGATACCGGCGCCGAGTGGGTAGATGAGGCCCAGCTCACCGATCGCCTTCGACAGACGCCGGCAACGCGCAATCTGCTTGACATGAGCCGCATCAGGCCATCGGCCTGGCAACGCTCGGCCAACGACCTGAAAGCGGCCTGCCGGTGGGACATGGCGTCCGAAGGACCGACGGGTCTCGCGCTGTATCACGAGATCGACAACCTGACCGGCTGGGAGACGCTCGAAACTCCCCTGACACGGCCCGGTGCAACGGGCGACAATCTGGTCACGTTCCGAGCCCGCGGCGGTCCCAACACCACCATGCTCGCCGTCGAGCTGCGCGAGACGGACGGTTCGCGCTGGATCGCGGCCGTGCCCATCACGCAGACATGGCGGCGCTACGCCCTGCCGGTGACGGCGTTCAGGCTCTGGGATCCCGACAAGCGCTCTAGTCGCGGCGGCCCCGACGATCATCTGCAGCTCACGAAGGCTGCGACCCTGGCCGTCGGCCTGGCTCTCACGCACACCACTCTGCCCGGCGGCAAGCACCACTACTGGTTCAGCGATCTTGGCTCCGCCAGGGGGCCTGACATCGTCCGCTTCACTGTTCCCACCCTGGATACCCTGTCACCCGACTACAAGCTGTATCCTGTCAGGCAAGCGACTTCGCTCGACGGCTCGCATGGCGCTGCACTCATGGCCGCAAGGACGCCGGCGATGCCGCGCAACCTGCTCTCGACCCATCCCAGACCCACAGGAAGCGGCTTCGACAAGGCACGCAAGTACCGGTGGATACCGCTGCTGCAGGTTCGGGGGCCGCAGGGCGTGGCAGGGACCGTCGCGACGCTGATGATCCACACCAGGACAGAGTTCGCCGGAGGACGATGGGCTTCGTTCACCGCCGCCGATCGGGAATGGTACGCGCGCGCCGATGTTCGGCAGTACGTGGCGGCGTTGGCTGCGCGCATGCTGAAACCCGCCATGTTCGTCGAGGCGGGATGCCAGTACTACGGCGTGTTTCCTGACGAAAGGCCTCTCCTCGGAGCTCGCATCGCAGGCGAGAAGGCGCAGGGTCTGAGCGTTCGCCTCGAGGTCCGCGAACAGGGCAAGGCGCAACCCGTATTCAGCCGCACGCTGCCTCTGCGCGACTCTCCGACGGGTGCATCCGCCCAGGTGCGCTGGAGTCCGCAGGTCCTCGCCGCCGCGCGCTACACGGTCCGCGCGACCCTCATCGAGAAAGGCGCGCCGGTGGATGCCCTATCCCACGAGGTAACGGTTCGCCGTCCGCCGTCTGCCCGAACGACAAAGCTCGACTGGGTCACGGTCCGGAACGGCGAGTTCTACATCGGCGACCGGCTCTGGTCGCCCCACGGCGTAAACTACATGCCGTCATCCGGCCTTGCCGCAGAAGACGGCCACTACTTCGAGCAATGGCTCTCGTCGGAGTCCTATGATCCCCTGGTGATCGATCGCGATCTGGCACGCGTCCGAGCCGCGGGGTTCGACATGGTGAGCGTGTTCATCTACATCGAGTCCAAGGGCAACAGAAATCTGGTGGACCTGCTGAACCGTTGCGATGCCCACGGCCTGCGCGTCAACCTGTCGCTCCGACCAGGCACGCCGCTCGATTTCCAGTGGCCGGGCATAGGCGAGATCATTGCCGAAAACCGGCTGGCCGACGACCCCTCCATCTTCGCCTACGATCTGGCGTGGGAGCCGTTCTGGGGCTATCGCGATCAGCGGCGACGTTGGGATGGCGAGTGGGAGGAGTGGATCCGCCAGCGCTATGGATCGGTCGAAGCGGCAGAGCGGGACTGGGGCGAGTCGGTTCCGAGAGAGAACGGCAAAGTGGCCGGACCATCCGACGCCGACGTGACTGCGTCCAGCTCCATCCCGCGCGTCGTGGCGGCCTATCGCCGCTTCCAGGATGATCTCCTGAGCCGAAAGCACATGGAAGCCCGCCAGAAGATACGCACGCTCGATCAACGCCATCTGCTATCGTTCCGCATGACGATTGCCGGCGACCCGACGTGCGGTCCATCCATCATGCCCTACGACTTCGCGGGCCTCGCACGTAGTATGGACTTCATGGCGCCCGAAGGATACGGCCGCATCGGAGATCGGGAGCGAGTGCGTCCGGGATGGTTCACCGCCGCATACTCCAGGATGGCGGCACCCGGTCGGCCCGTTTTCTGGACCGAGTTCGGCTACTCGCTCTGGAATCAGGGCGAGCGGCCCGATCCGAAGCCCAGCCTGAGCTTCGCCGACGCGTTCGACGAGCGGCACTATCTGCCTGCCACCATCGCGTTCACCGAGCGTTTCTACCGTGAGTTCTACGAGATGGCCCTGAACAGCGGATCGGTCGGCACGGTGTGCTGGTGGTACCCGGGCGGGTTCCGGTACGGCGAGAACAGCGACTTCGGCATCATCAACCCCGACGGAACCTGGCGCGAGCTTACGCGCATCATCAGCGACTATGCCAGGCGCTTCGCCGCTCGGCAGCCTGCTCCGCAGCCCAACACCTGGATCACCGTGGATCGAGACAGGCATCCTGACGGGATCTATGGCATCTACACGGAACACAAGGATACGTTCTGGCGGCTCGCCGATTCGGGCAAGTTTCCGGGTCTGCGAACGGACGGCGACGACAGCGACTCGGCGTCGGCGCCGCTCGTTGCCGTCGGCAATGTGCCGTGTACGGGATCGAACCCGCCGAAGTACCTCAATGCAGAGTTCGAGTCCGTAGAGGTATGGACGCGGGACGGAAGGTGGGCCGCCGTCCCCTACAAGGGAGGTACGATGGAGGTAGCCGCCGGCGGACCGGTCCGGATCCGAGTCGTTGCCGGCAACAACGGCGTCGCCCGATGGCTTGCGCGCGAAGGCGATGGCCAGGTGCGTGCCGTGGCGCGAGACAGTGATGGAACGACGCTCGCGACCGCTCCGCTGGCTGCCGATGTCGAGCGTCTCGGCGTCTCGGAGGCGGTCGAGATTGCCCTTCCGGTCATAGCCGACGGCGCAGCGCTGGAGATCACCATGGACGCGAAGGGCCGGACAGCGTTCGGCGAGCGGAGACGCCTGGTGGTGAAGCGACGATGAAGGGAGCAGCTACGATCCGCTCCCTTGGGTCCGCGCTGGCGATCGCATGCAGCACATGGTCGGCAGCCCATGCCGTTGAGTTGCACGTCTCAATCGGGGGCGACGACCGCAATCCCGGAACCCGGGGGTCGCCTCTCAGGACGATTCAGCGCGCTGCCGACATGGCCCAGCCGGGCGACACGATCACCGTTCACGCCGGCCTCTACCGTGAGCGTGTCAATCCGCCCCGCGGCGGCGACTCCGACGCCCGACGGATCGTCTACAGGGCAGCCCCTGGCGAGCGCGTGGAGATACGGGGTTCGGAGATCGTCAAAGGCTGGGAGCGCGTTCAGGGCGACGTCTGGAAGGCGATCGTTCCCAACAGTCTGTTCGGTTCCTTCAACCCGTTTGCCGACCGCATCCACGGCGACTGGTTCGATCCTCTGGGCCGGGAGCATCACACCGGCGCCGTGTACCTCGACGGAGTGTGGCTTACCGAGGCGTCCTCGCTCGAAAGCCTCATGGCAGGCAACGACGCCAACGCACCGACATCGGGCTCCGGGCAGGTTCTCCTGAACGTCGCGTGGCTGCGCACGGGTTCGGCCAGCCAACGCCGTCCGGCAACCTCCTACGCCGAACAGCGTGGCGTTCAGAACGCTCCCTGCGAAGAGGGCGGCGACTGCATCGGCTGGATCGAACGGGGCGATTGGGTGCGCTACGAGGCGTTTGACTTCGGGACTCGAGCGCGCGAGGTCGAGCTGCGTGTCGCTTCGGCCACGTCAGGCGGGCTCATCGAGCTCAGGCTCGACAACCCCACCGGACCGCTCATCGGCACGGCATCGGTTCCTCATACAGGAGGCTGGCAGGACTGGGTGTCCGTCAAAGCCCGCATCCGACCGACGAGCGGTGTCCGTTCGCTCGTGCTCGCATTCCGCGACGAGACAGAAGCGGAGAGGCCGCCGGGCCTCTGGTATGCGAAAGTCGGCCCATCCACAACCACCATCTGGGCCCGGTTCCCGAACGTCGACCCCACCAGACGGACTGTTGAGATCAACGTGCGTCAGACGGTTTTCTACCCGGACCGACCCGGCCGCAACTACATCACGGTCCGCGGCTTCATCATGCGCCACGCGGCAACGCCCTGGGCGCCGCCGACGGCCGAACAGATCGGCCTCATCGGCACGCACTGGAGCAAAGGCTGGATCATCGAGAACTGCACGATCAGCCATTCGGTCTGCTCGGGCATCTCGCTGGGCAAGCACGGGGACGAATACGACAACACATCGGCCAATACCGCCGAAGGCTATGTCAAGACCATCGAGCGAGGTCTGGCGCGCGGATGGAACCGTGACACGATCGGGGGCCATATCGTCCGGAACAACACGATCAGCCATTGTGAGCAGGCGGGGATCGTCGGCAGTCTGGGGGCCGCCTTCTGCGTCGTCACTGGCAACACGATCCATGACATCCACATGCGCCGGCTGTTCACGGGCGCCGAAATGGCAGGGATCAAGTTCCATGGGGCCATAGACACCGTCATATCGGACAACCACATCTATCGCACGTGTCTCGGCCTGTGGCTCGACTGGATGGCGCAAGGCACCCGAGTAACGCGCAACGTCTTCCATCACAACCTTACCCACGACCTGTTTGTCGAAGTGAACCACGGCCCGTTCCTTGTGGACAACAACCTGTTGCTGTCGCCGGGGAGTCTGCTGGACGTTTCGCAGGGAGGAGCCTACGCCCATAACCTGTTTCTCGGACGGATCACCACATTCCCGGACCTCGGCCGGCAGACGCCCTACCATCCCGCCCATGAGACGAGGATCGCTGGCTTCGCATCGGTCCGCGGAGGCGATGATCGCTTCGTCAACAACCTCTTAGTAGGGGGACGCGAGCGCGGGCTCTGGGTTTACGACAAGGCGGGTTACCCGCTCACGGCAGCCGGCAACGCGTACCTGGGAGGGGCGCGGCCCCATGCCGGCGAGGCCGACCCATTCATTCGCGCGGACCACAGGTCCGACCCGCGCATCGTCGCCCGCGGCGCCGGCGTACTTCTGGAGTTGACCATTCCTGCCGACATGCCGGGCTTGCCCCTTGTGACGACGGCGACGCTCGGCCGGGCTCGTGTGACCGATCTGCCGTACGAGAGCGCCGATGGCTCACCCATCGTCCTCGACCGCGACTTTCTTGGACGCTCTCGGTCTGCGGGGCGGGTCATCGCCGGCCCCTTCGCGACGCTGAAGCATGGCCGCAATGCCGTGAGGCTCCGATAGCGTCGCACAGAGACACGCATGCATGATACAGCGGTGAACATGTCGTCCGCACCACGATACCGATGGGCGAGTAACCTGTTCCGCGCCGCCTTCGTTGCGGCAGTGGCGGCGATGGTCTGCTGCGCGGCAGCCCAGAGACCGCGGACCGACAAGGCTGCCGTAGTGTTCAACCGGTCCGAGCTGTTCTACTTGTACAGCCGTGTCGGCAGCTTCGGCCCTGAAGACCGCGCCAAGCTCGTGTCGGAGCGGATCGCTGCACTGGCAGACGACCGCTCGGTGGAGCCTGACCAGATCGAGGTGCGGCCCGGCAACGGGGTCACCGACATCATGATCGGCGATCAGCCTATCGCGCAGGTGACGGCTGCAGACGCCGATGCGCTTGGCATTGATCGCGACCGGCTGGCGGAACGGTATGCCCAACGCATCCAGAAGGCGATCACGTCGTATCGAACCGAGCGCAGCGTGCCGATGGTAGTGCGAGGGTCCATCTATGCGTTGCTCGCCACCGCCGCCCTGCTGCTGGTCCTTCGCATGCTTGCGCTCCTCTTCGCACGTCTGGCTGCGACACTACGCGGCCTGCGCGGAACCCGTGTCCGAGGCTTCCGGTACCACGACTCCGAGATACTGACCGCCGATCACGTCGTCCATGCGCTTGTGTGGCTGCTGGATGCAGTTCGAATCGTCACGCTCGCCCTGCTCCTCTACGGCTATCTCACCCTCGTGTTCGGCTTCTTCCCCTGGACAGTCGGCTACGCGCAGGTGCTGCTCGGCTACATGACCGAGCAGTTCCGGAGCATGGGCCGCGCCGTGGTAGCCGCGATCCCGGACCTGCTCACGATATGCATCATCGTCATCATCGCCCGCTACACTTTGCGCGCCGTTCTATTCTTCTTCACGAGCATCGAGCGGGGCTCCATTTCATTCGCCGGGTTTGAGCGTGAATGGGCGATCCCGACCTACAAGTTTGTGCGCGTGCTGGTGATCGCTCTGGCATTCGTGGCGGCGTTCCCCTACATACCCGGCTCCAAGTCGCCTGTATTCCAGGGCGTGTCGGTGTTTCTCGGCGTCATCTTCTCCATCGGCTCCGGAGGATCCATGAGCAACATGGTGGCCGGTGTCGTCATGACCTACATGCGCCCATTTCGGATCGGTGACCGCGTGAAGATCGCCGACACCGTCGGCGACGTAGTGGAGAAGGGCCTCCTCGTAACCAGGATTCGGACGATCAAGAACGTTGAGGTCACGATCCCCAACTCCACCGTGCTCGCGGGCCACATCGTCAACTACAGCGCCAACGCCCGCGAGGACGGCCTGGTGCTCCACACGACGGTGACCATCGGATACGACGCGCCGTGGCGCCGGGTCCACGAGCTTCTGATCGAGGCGGCGAAGAAGACGCCCAATATCAAGGACCGGCCAGCGCCCTACGTGTTGCAGACGAGCCTCGACGACAACTATGTCTCCTACGAGCTCAACGCGTACACAGACCAACCCAACCGGATGGCGACGATCTACTCGATGCTTCATCAGCAGATTCAGGATACGTTCAACGAGGCTGGCGTCGAGATCATGTCTCCCCGCTACACGGCCTTGCGCGACGGCAATGAGACCACCATCCCCATCGCCAACCGGCCTGAGGACTATCGCGCACCCGCGTTCCGTGTGGAGCAGACCGGTGCGGACGGAGACCGAACCTGAACCGAAAGGAGCGACGCAGTTGACCACATACTGGCTTGTCATGGCAGGCGCCGCAGCATGGGCCGCCCTGGTTGCTGCGCCAGCGTCGGGCGTCCCGGATGGAACGCCTTCCCGTCAGGGCTCCGGCGCCGCTACGTCGCCGGCGCAGCAGGCGTCGGCACGTCTCATGACAGTGCGGCAACTCATCGCCGAGAAGAGATACAACGCTGCCGCCCTTGCCTTGCGACGCATGGCCGGGCGCCGCGACGCACTCATCTTCGAACGGTACGAGGTTGGGGAGATGCTTCGGCAGGTAAGGAGTCTATTGGCCGGCAAGCCCGCAGGAGAACCGACAGCATCGCGCGTGAAGCTGCCCGCGAAGCCTCGTCCCGCCGCCGAGGTGTTTGTCGCGCCGACGGGATCGGACAGCGCTCCGGGCACCAAGGCCGAGCCTCTCAAGAGCCTGCAGGGCGCCGTGAACCGGGTGCGCGAGATCAGGAATAGCGGCCACTGGCCCAGGGGCGGAGTAACCGTCACGTTCGCGTCGGGCCGCTACCCCATCGCCGAGACGGTCACGTTGGACGGTGCAACCTCGGGAACAGCCGGTGCGCCCCTCGTGTTCCGAGCCGCTCCCGGAGCCGACGTCCGGTTCGCGGGGGGCCGGAGGCTAACGCGGCTGGAGCCCATCGCTGATGCGGCGCTCACTGCGCGCATTCCCGAAGAGGCGCGAGCGCACGTCCGCTTGATAGACCTGCGGGCCGCTGGCATCTCCGATCCGGGCAGGCTGGCGCCGCGCGGCGTCGGTTTCGGCCAGGACCCGATGCCTGAGCTCTTCTGGGATGGCCGCGCCCTGCCGCTGGCTCGCTGGCCGAACGAGGGCTGGGAGAGAACGGGTCAGATCGTTGAGGAGCGCAACCCGTCGGGAGGCTTCACGTTCCTCTATGCGAACGAGCGCATGCGGCGCTGGGCCGAGGAGAAGGATGCATGGCTGTTCGGCTACTGGGGCTGGCTCTGGGCAGACCACGGCGTGCGCGCTGCGGCGTTCGATGCGGCCCAGGGCAGGATCGCCGCCGCCCAGGTCCCGAGCTACGCGCCTCGCGCGGGCATGCCCTGGTTCCTGTACAACGCGCTCAGCGAGCTAGATGCCCCTGGCGAATGGTTTCTCGACTCCGAGCGCGGACTCCTCATCCTGTACCCGCCGTCGGACCCGGCCAGGGCTGTCATCGAGTACTCGACGCTTGCAGGACCCTTCCTGAAGCTGACTGACGCTGCTCACGTGCGCTTCGAGCGGCTGACCTTCGAGCTCGGGAGATCGAACGGGATTGAGATCTCGGGCGGCAGCAACGTACTGATTGCAGGATGCCGCATCGGCAAGCTCCGAGGATCCGCCGTCGTCATCGAGGGCGGACGAGCGCACGGCGTCTTCGGCTGCGAGCTCCACACACTCGGACGCAACGGCACATCCATCAAAGGCGGCGACCGCAAGACGCTGACGCCGAGCGGTCACTTCGTCGAGAACTGTCATATCCACGACTTCTCGCGCGTGGACAGAACATACACGCCCGCCGCCTATGCGGAAGGAGTCGGCATTCGGGTTGCCCACAACCTCATCCATGACTCGCCCGGCCACGCCATGCGCATCGAAGGCAACGATCACACCATCGAGTTCAACGAAGTCCATCATGTCGTCACCGAGACCGATGATCAGGGCGCCCTCGACATGTGGTTCAACCCGACCTACCGAGGCGTCGTGATCAGGCATAACTTCTGGCACCACATCGGCGCGGGCAAGGACGAGATGATGCGGGCAGGCATCCGCCTGGATGACGCCATCTGCGGCGTACTGATCTACGGTAACGTGTTCTGGAAGGCGTCCGAGGGCCTGTTTGGCGGCGTGCAGATACACGGCGGCAAGGACAACGAGGTCGTCAACAACATCTTCGTCGACTGCAAGTTCGGCGTGAGCTTCTCCCGATGGGGTTCCGACCGCTGGAGACAATACACCGAGAGCGAGCCCTTCATCAAGGCCACGACGCACGACGTGGACATAAGCCGGCCACCCTACAGCGTGCGCTACCCGGCGCTGGCAAGACTCCGCGAGAGCCCGGACATCAACGTGGTCGCGGACAACCTTGCTGTGAACTGCGGCGAGTTCATGACGCGCGACGGCGGCATTCAGGATGGAGCCGACAACCTGATCGTCAAAGAGGATCCGGGGTTCGTTGACGCCGCCAGAGGCATATTCGCTCTGAAGCCCGAAGCTGAGGTCCTGCGGAACGGCATCTTCAGGAATGTCCCGTTCAGCGAGATCGGCAGGTACTCCCACCCTCTCGCGGTTGGGTCCGGCATGGCGGGCGAGCCAGGGAGACAGGGGAGCAAAACAAAGCGCCCGCCCCGATAGTCGGAGCGGGCGTCCATCATGGGATGGGAGTCCTTGAAAAGGAGGACATGCGCACTTCACAGTACGATCCGCGCATCGGGAGCGTTCCGTTATTGGCGCTAAATATTCTTAGCTTTTTTCCGTGTGGACCAAGTGAAGCATGCGAGGCGTCGTAGCGGCGCCCAACAGACAATGAAGAAGGAGCGCGCACAGCATATCCTATGATTCGCCGACTGCCTCATTCGCATCGCTGCTTTGTCTGCGGCGACACCAATCCGGCCGGGCTCCATGTGCGCTTTGAGACCGACGGCAACAAGGTCTGGACCACGCTCGCGCTCGGCGAGCCCCACATGGGCTATCTCGGCATCTCGCACGGAGGCGTGTTGGCTGCCGTGCTCGACGAGACCATGGGGTGGGCTCCAGCGGTACACACGGGCAGGTTCTGTATGGCCATCGAGCTCAACCTTGAGTACCGCAAGTCCGTGCCGATCGGCGAGCCGGTGACGGTCACCGGCTACATGACCGACGTCTCCCGCCGCATCTGGGAAGGCTGCGGAGAGATCAGGGGGGCCGACGGAACTCTCTATGTGCGGGGCCGGGGGCGGTTCATGCCCATGTCCGAACAGGCGACGGATGAGGTGATGGACATGCTCGTGTTCGACGAGGGCACGTTGACTCGCGATCAGATCGTGGCGGCGCGCGAGCGCTTCCGAGCGGCGAAGGGCTGACATGACGTTCACCGGCAGCCTCTTCTCCGACGAGGACTTCGGGCTCGCTTCCGCTCCGGACTCGCCGATCTCCGACCCGCAGCCGCCCGTGGAGTCTCCGGTCCTGTTCGGCTGGGACTCCCTCGATCGCGTGGTGGCTGCCGAAGCCCGTTCGGGAGTCCTTCTCCTCTGGCGCAGACTGCCCGACGACTCCGTCGAGATGCTTCAGCGGCCCTCGCTGCCGTGGCTGCTGGTGACATCGCCGCAGGACGTGCCCCCGACGGCGCGCCGAACCGATCTCGAGGGAGCGGGCTACGCCTATCTCGCCGAGTTTGAGCGAGCCGACGACTGCAACCGCGCTCGCATGGACTTGCGCGAGCGGCATGCCGAGTACATCGGCTACGCCAGCGACGTGCGCATGGCGCTGACCCGCGCCGGCGTCACGCTGTTCAAGGGCCTCACCATGAACGACGTGCGGCGTATGCAGGTGGACATCGAAACAGCCGGTCTCGATCCGCAGCGTTCCGAGGACCGCATCCTCCTCATCGCCGTCGCCGACAACCGGGGCCTGCTGACCACCCTCCGCGGCGCCGAGGAGGACATGCTCCGGCAGCTCGTGGAGATCGTCCGGGAACGCGACCCCGATGTGATCGAGGGCCACAACATCCACGGCTTCGATCTGCCGTTCATCGCCGAACGCTGTCGCCGCTATGAGATCGCTCCCGCGCTGGGACGCGACGGTTCCGATCTCTTCGCCGGACTGCGCCGCACGTTCGCCATCGGCGGCAACACGCGCCCTCTGACCCCGTGGCGCATCTTCGGGCGGCATGTCGTGGACACGTTCCTCGCGGTGCAGCGCTTTGACTGGGCCAGAGGGTCGCTGACGGGCTACGGTCTCAAGGAGGTGGCGCGCACCTTCGGTATCGCCGAAGAGGACCGGGTCGAGCTGCCGCGCGACCGCATGGAGGAGACCTACCGGGCCGATCCCGATCTGGTAGCCCGCTACGCCCAGCAGGACGTGCTCGAAACGGGCAAGCTGGCCGAGCTCGTGCTCGCCACGGAGTTCTACCAGACCCAGATGGTGCCCGACAACTATGGAGGGTGCGCCCTGGCAGGCGCAGGCGAGAAGATCAACGCCATCTTCGTCCGCGCCTATCTGCACGCAGGCCGGGCCATTCCGCGCCCGCTGCCGCCGGTGCAGTACGAAGGTGGCTACACCGAGCTGCGTCGATCGGGCGTCCTGTACCGCATCGTCAAGGCCGACGTCGAAAGCCTGTACCCCAGCATCATGCTCACCGATCACATCAAGCCGCGCACCGACACGCTCGATCTGTTCTTGCCGGCCCTGAAAGAGCTGACCACACGGCGTCTCGACGCCAAGTCCCGCGCGAAGGCGGCGAGCGGCGCCGAGGCCAACTACTGGGATGGGCTCCAGAGCTCGTTCAAGGTGCTGATCAACTCGTTCTACGGCTACCTCGGGGCGGGCGGGTTCAACTTCAACGATCCCGAGGCCGCCGCCCGCGTCACGTCCCGTGGCCGAGAGATCGTCAAACAGATCGCCGACGACATCGAGGCAACCGGCGGTCAGGTCATCGAGATTGACACCGACGGGGTCTACTTCGTGCCGCCCGATGGCGTCGAGGGCGAAGAGGCCGAACGGACCTACATCGCGCAGATCGGATCCGCTCTGCCCGAGGGCATCCGGCTCGCGTTCGATGGTCGGTTCCGGTGCATGGTATCCGTCAAGACCAAGAACTACGTCCTCTGCGGCTACGACGGCAAGCGCACCTTCAAGGGCGCGTCGCTCCGATCGCGCGCCGACGAGCCCTATGGCCGGGAGTTTATCGCACGGGCGGTGGACCTCATGATGGAGGGCCGGACGCGCGAGATCCGGGACCTGTACGTCGAAACGGCGCGGGCGCTCCGCGAGCATCGCCTGCCCATAGATCAGCTTGCGCGACGCGAACGGGTCACCGACAAGACCTTCTCCAGCGCAGCCAAACAGCGCTCGGCCGAAGTGGCGGAAGGAGTCGCCGTTGGCGACTATGTCTATGTCTATGAACGGTCCAACGGCCGGCTCGGTCTCGTTCAGGACTACACGCCGGGCGACGAGAACGTCGCCTACTACGTGGACAAGCTCTACAAGTTCGCCAGTCGCCTCCGCGAGGCCATCGGTCCCGCGTTCCCCGAGATCGTGCCCAGGCCCGGCCCCGGCGGCATCGTTCAGACGGCCATGCTGGACCTGTTCGGCGAATGACCGGGCGAACGCTGGCGAACCTGTTCGGTCCGATGCGGAGGTTGCAGCGAAACGGAAGGCGCTCATGAACGGTGCCAGGGACTCACTATTAAAGCTTTGGGCAGTATTCTTTAATAACGCGACGCGTTATTAAAGGGAGGCCGAATGACGTGACCATGAAGCGTGGCATCTCTGGGCGCTATGAGACCGTCTCCGTCGGCGGCGAACGCGTGCGCGCGTTCATTCCGGCGCACCTGCCGCCGCAGCCCCCAGTCGAGATGACCGGGCCACGCCAGCATCTGCTCGAGCAGGCTCAACTGTCGCTGGGGCGTCTCGACAGTGCCACCCTGCTCCTCCCGGAACCGGACATCTTCCTCTACGCGTATGTGCGACGTGAAGCCGTCCTCTCGTCTCAGATCGAGGGCACACAGTCATCGCTGGCCGACCTTATGCTGTTTGAACTGGACGAGATCCCAGGCGTGCCTTTCGACGACGTGGCCGAGGTGTCGAACTACGTGGCCGCTCTCAACCTGGGCATGGATCGGTTGCAGGCTGGGCGTCCTCTCACAAACCGGCTCCTGCGCGAGATGCACGCCGTGCTGCTAACGAGTGGGAGAGGCTCGACTCGAATGGCTGGCGAGTTCCGGAGCAGTCAGAACTGGATCGGCGGAACGCGCCCCGGCAATGCCCACTTCGTGCCACCGCCGCCCCACCGAGTGCCGGAATGCATGGCTGCGCTCGAGCGGTTCTTTCACGATCCGGAGGTGCCGTACCCGTCGGTTGTCAAGGCCGCCCTTGCGCATGTTCAGTTCGAGACGATCCATCCGTTCCTCGACGGCAACGGGCGTATGGGGCGCCTCCTGATCTCGTTCCTTCTCCATCACGACGGCGTGCTGTCTCGGCCCCTTCTCTACCTCAGTCTCTACTTGAAGCAGCATCGGAGCGAGTATTACCGGCTCCTCGACGCCGAACGAACCGCAGGCGCATGGGCTGGATTTCTTCCTTGAGGGCGTTCGCGAGACAGCCTCGAATGCAGTGCAGACCGCACAGCGTCTTGTCGCGCTGTTCCAGCAAGACCAGGCTCGCGTTCAGGCTGCAGGCAGCTCTGTGTCGAGCGCGTTGCGCGTGCTGGACGCTCTGTGTCACAGGCCGGTCCTGTCTCTTAGCGAAGCGTGCCGCCGCACAGGCCTGAGCTTTCCCACGACCGCCAAGTGCATGCAGGGGCTCGTCGCCCTCGGGATTGCCAGGGAGCTGACCGGCAAGCGACGTAGCCGACTGTACTTGTACGACGCATACCTTGCCCTCTTACAGGAGGGTGCGGAACCGCTGTAGACCCATGCCGATGGAAGCGGATATCTAGCGCTGTCGGGCCAGTCACCGGGTCTCTCCTCGTCTTCGTCATGCAGTAGCCAGCGAGCGTGGTATGCTCTCATCAAGATTCCAGGAACGTTTGCAGCAGCCAGCTTGAGTACGTGCAGAGATGCGCAGTTCATGAGCTCGTCGGCATGGGCTACGGCGTCTGCTCCCAAACGCGGGGACCTGTCTGCGATCGAGCGCCTTCCAGCGTCTTCGACGCGTGGCGCCCCGGGTGGATCGGTCCTTGCCAAAGCCCGATCCGGCGATGAGGCGGGATCAAGCGCCGGGTAACCGTCAATGAAGCGAACAGGCAGAGGACATGCGATCCGAGCGCATCGAGATAAGTGCGTACTGATGCGCCGGACAACGATGAAGGGATCCATCCATGCAGACCCATAGCGCGTCGCGCGCCAGCCAGCTCCGAACCATGCGCACGCACTGCGTTGATCGCCACGCGGAACGTCACATGGGCGCATGGCGCGATTACCTCTATCTCGAGGGATGGATGCGCGCCGACGGCGCGTGCCTTCCCATCCGCAATGCCGAGGCGCTGGCCCATGTGATCGAGCATATGCCCGTGCGCGTGTTCCCCGAAGAGACCCTGGCGGGCGAGCACGGCAACGATCACGCGATGGTGAATTTCCGCCCCCGCTGCGGCCCCGAGGTAGTCGCCAACGCTCGCGCCGCCGGCCTGCCGGAGGAGAAGCTCGCCGACATGGAGCGGTGGCTGGCCTCCGATCCGTTTCGATGGATGGAGCTTGCCCCCGCCTCGGCATGGCCCCAGCCTCTCAGGATGGCCCAGGACCGGGGCGTCGTGCAGGTCTGGGGCACCGATCTGAACCACAGCATCCGCGCCTACGAGAAGGTCATCCGCCTCGGCTTCGCGGGCATCCGCGACGAGGTGGACGCCGCGATCGCAGCGGTGAAGCCGGACGATCCGCAGGCGTCGGCGCGGCTGGCCAATCTTGCCGCCTTCCGGCGCGTCGCTGACGCATGCGCTGGGCTGGGCCATCGGTATGCAGCAGCTCTGCCGAAGGGATCGGCGCTTGCGACGATGTGCACCTGCGTGCCCGAAGGACCGGCTACCACGTTCGCCGAGGCCGTTCAAGCGCTCTGGTTCGCCCATATGATCACCGTGTGGGAGGACGGCGTCAACGCCAATGGCATCGGGCGCATCGACCAGTTCCTCTGGCCGTATCTCGAGCGCGACCTCGACGCCGGCACGATCACCATGGAAGCCGCTGCCGATGTTCTGGCGGCTCTCTGGTTGAAGCTGTACCAACCGTATGACGTCCAGCAGATGATGGTCGGCGGTCAGCTTCCCGACGGGTCGGATGCCGTGAATCCGCTGAGCCACCTCGTGCTCGATGTCACCGAGGCGATGGGCTTCGTGCGATGCCTGTCTGCCCGGCTGCACAACGGTTCGCCGCGCGCGTTCGTGTCGCGCTGCGTTGACCTTGTGGCCAGAGGCGGAGGGATCCCGTTCTACTTCAACGACGAGGCGCTGGTGCCTGCGCTGGCCGAACGCGGCGTCGCGCTCGAAGATGCGCGCGGCTATGCAGCCATCGGATGCATCGAGATTACGATCCCCGGCAAAGCGAATCCGCACGCCGTCAGCAACTGGATCAATCTGCCCAAGGTGCTCGAAGTGGCGCTCCACGGCGGGCGAGATCCGAGGGACGGCGCTCAGGTCGGGCCGGTCACGAAGGCGCTGAAGGACTGCGCCACCTTCGACGACGTGATGGCCTCGTACACCGAGCAGCTCGAGCACTTCGCCCGATGGGCGGCCTACGGCTCGAACGCTGCCGAGATTGCCCATCGGTCCCAGTATCGGCTGCCCTATCTTTCGCTGCTGACCGACGATTGCATCGCCCGGGGTCTCGACATCATCGAAGGCGGCGCGCGCTACAACTACCATTCCAGCGCTGCCATGGGAGTTCCGAATGCGGCCGACAGTCTCGTGGGCCTGCGAGACTCCGTCTATGCCGACCGACGCGTCACGCCTGACGCCATGCTCGAAGCGCTGCAGAGGAACTTCGCCGACGATGAGGCGCTCCGCCGATACCTATGGGATCGTGTGCCCAAGTATGGCAATGACGCCGACGAGCCCGACCGAATGGCGGCGCGGCTTGTTGAGCAGTACGTGGACATCATGGATCGGTTCACCACGCCCTCGAATGGCCGGTTCTTCACGCACCTCTTCACCTTCGTGCTCATGCTGCCCATGGGCAAGGTAGTGGGAGCCACTCCGGATGGCCGCCGAAGCGGTGAGCCCCTCGCCTACAGCGTATCGCCCGGTCAGGGGCGCGACAGGAGCGGTTTGACCGCCGTCGTGCGCTCGCTTGCCGCGCTCCCGCACGATCGGGTCGCAGCCAGCAGTTCAGCGATCCTCGAGGCTGATCCGACGCTGCTTGAAGGCGCAGGGCGTGACGCCTTCGTGGACCTGCTCCAGACCGCCGTTCGCCTGAAGGTGGGCCAGCTCCAGTTCAACGTGGTCAGCGCCGACACGCTCAGGGCGGCACAGGCCGATCCCGACCGCTATGCGAACCTCTGCGTGCGGGTGTCGGGTTTCAGTCAGCGGTTCAACCTGCTCGACCGGGAGATGCAGGACCACATCATCGCGCGCACGAAGCATCGCGAACGATGATGGTCGACCGTCTCACCCGTCGGCTTTAGCCCTCGGCCCTGCAGAGCGCCAGGTCTCGCACGACGTCAAGGATTCTGTCGGCGACCGCGCGCTTTGGCATGACCGGGAGCTGCTCGCAGGACCCGTCCGGGCGCAGCAGGGTCACGGCATTGGTGTCGGTCTCGAACCCCGCATCGGGCGCCGAGACGTCGTTGGCGACGATGAGGTCCAGCCCCTTGTCGGCGAGCTTACGCGAGGCATTGGCCACAAGGTCCGACGTCTCCGCCGCGAAGCCGACGACGATCTGGGCGCCTTTGTCGCGCGCGATCGCCGCGATGACATCCGGGGTCTCGCGCAGTTCGATGCTGAGCGCAGGACCCGATGCGCTCTTCTTCAGCTTGTTTGGGGCCACGGCGATCGGCGCATAGTCGGCAGGCGCTGCTGCTCCGATGAACACGTCGCAGTCGGCAAAGCGCTCGCGGGCGGCCTGCAGGTACTCGGCCGTCGTGGCGAACCGCACCACCTGG
This sequence comes from Chthonomonadales bacterium, assembly GCA_012517255.1. Taxonomy (GTDB): domain Bacteria; phylum Armatimonadota; class Chthonomonadetes; order Chthonomonadales; family CAJBBX01; genus JAAYVH01. The sequence goes on along the minus strand of JAAYVH010000014.1, from coordinate 4,008 downwards.
ATGCCGGCCGGAGGCTCCACCGTCATGTGGCCCGCCAATAGAGTCACGGCAGCGCCTCGGGCACGAGCGGCCTCGGCGAGCGCGACACCCATCTTGCCCGACGATCGGTTGGAAACGAACCGCACCGGATCGATCGGTTCGCGTGTTGCGCCCGCGCTGACGAGGATGCGCAGTCCGCTGAGGTCTGCGGCGCGAGCGAGCGTCCGATGCACCGCATCGAGGATCGCATCGAGATCAGCCAACCGTCCTCGTCCCTCGCTGCCGCAGGCCAATCGTCCGACACCCGGCTCGATAACCCCCACGCCGCGTTCCCTCAGCGTCCGCAGGTTGGCCTGCGTGGCCGGATGCTCATACATGACAGTGTTCATGGCGGGCGCGACGAGCACCGGAGCGGTGGATGCCAGCACAAGCGTCGTCAGCGCGTCGTCGGCGATGCCATGAGCCATCTTCGCAAGCACATTGGCAGTGGCCGGCGCGACGAGCATAAGGTCGGCGGATTGAGCGATGGCGATGTGGGCCATCTGCCCTTCATAGGGCTCGTCGAACACGCCGGTCAGGACGGGATTGCCGGTCAGCGCCCTGAAGGTAGCCGCACCCACGAACTCGAGCGCGTGTGCCGTCATTGCCACATGCACCTGGGCGCCCTGCTGCGCGAGTTTGCTGGCTATGTCGGCGGCACGATACGCGGCTATGCTGCCGCTGACCCCAAGTAGAATCCGCTTACCCTTCATCTGTCATCCGTCGCCCTTCTGTCTGAGCCCCGCCCTTATCCCCTGCGTAACCGGCGAGCAAGTCATGGCCTCTTGGAACCGATCGTTCAGCGCTCGAAACGCACGTCATCGACATAGAACACCACCGGCCGCCCTTGCCCTGACACGGTCCATCCGAAGCCGGTCTTGATCCTGGAAAGGTCCTTGCCGTCGAGGCTGATCACGTATTCACGCCACTCCGGCGTCAGTCGTACGCCCTCGAGTTTCGTCACCGAGCTGTCGGCAAAGGGCTTGTCCGGTCCGATGATCCCCACATGGAACGTGACCGTCTCGCCTCCCCGCTCGCCCCGAGCTCGAAACGTGAGACGACTGGCTCCGGTCAGGTTCCATCCGCCGGGACGGTCGCCCCAATCGTTCTCCGGGTGCTGCCATACCACGCCTGCCCACTCATTCGGGGCCGAGTACTCGACGCGCATGCAGACCTTGCCGGCATAGGGCTGTGCCGTCGAGGCGGGATCGAGCTTCATCGCCGTGATCTTTCCCATCCATCCCGAAGGCACATACGGGCGGCCAGTCTGCTCATTCTCGGCATAGACCACCAGCGGCAGCGACGCTCGCTTGCTCGGCTCAGGCCTCCGCTCGCCCTTGACGCGAAGAGGAACGTTGGCGGTGGCTGCGCCTCCCCGGCCATCACGCACGTACACGAAGAGGCGATAGTCGCCAGGGTCCTTCGGCATGCGGATCTCGGCTTCGGTCAGCGACGCGCGGCTCACGGCTCCCTCGATAGTGCGCGGAACGGCCTCGGCATCGCCTCCCCAGCCGTACGCGTCCGGCTCCTCGCGCAGCACCCACTCGGCTGTGAGTGGATCCCCCTCGGGATCCGATGCGGTGATGGTTGCCTTCACCAGCGAGCCAGGCTCGACGTCGGGGCTGCCAGCCACGGCGAGGCCACTCACATGCGGCGCTCGATTGGCTGGCGGCTTGCCCGACCATATCTCCGTCATGACGTCCACAGACGCCAGCCTGCTGCCGTCAGGCAAGAGCATTCCGAACCAGGTAGCGGTTGCCTCCTGTTTGTGCCCCCACGTGAAGGCATAGCCGCCCAGACAGAGCGGCGATGCCACAACCGCTCGCCATGCGCGGCGATACCACTCTGCCTTCTCGGAGCTAGTCGGCTCGATGGGCCGACCCCAGGGGGTCTTCTCGACTTCCCAGGTGCCGGGAGGACCGAACTCCGTGAGGACAAACGGCTTCGTGCCTCCCGCCTTGACATAGCGGTCAGCTACCGTGGCTGCGCCGGCGTAGCTGTTGATGCCCACAACGTCCACCTCGGGGCACAGACGGTGCAGATTGAGCACCTTCTCCGCGCTCACCTCGGCGATCACCGTCATGACCGGATGTTCGGGATCGAGCCTCTTCACCATCCCCGCCAGGCTGTTGACCGCTGTCCACACCGCGGCATTGGTCCCGTCGCCTTCCATCTCATTGCCCAGCGACCACATAAGCAGCGCCGGATGTTTCCGGTAGCGCTGCACCACGTCACGAACCATGTCCTGCTGCTTCGCGACCTGGTCTGGGTCAGTGTAGCGGAAACCATGTCGCTCATGGCCCAGCCAGATGCCCGCTGCGACGTTCAGACCGAGCCGCTGAGCCTCATCCAGAGCCTCGCCGAGCCGTTCGGCGCCCCAGGTTCGAAAGGAGTTGCCGCCGCACCGCGCCAGCAGCTCCTTGCTTCCGTCGCCGCCAACGCCTCGAATGGCGAACGGCGTGCCGTTGCGCTCAAGGACATGCCTTCCGTTCCTCTGGACCACGGAAACACGGACTGCATCGGCACGCGCGCATGACGGGCACAGCGCGGACAGTGTCCACGCTGCGCCCAGCAACGCCACGCAGGGGACGTGCAGGAATCGAGCCATCGTCATGGCGCCTTCATGAGGAACAGCCGGCCTTCCCCGGCATCGAGGGAGATCTGCAGGCCGGGCATGTCCGGGCTGTCGTCCCGCACCTCGATCTCGGCGCCCGTCGCGGGACTGACTTCTCGGACCTGATCGAGCGGTGCCGCGAACTCGACGGTCGGCCATGCGGTGTAGGCGATGCTGTAGTTGTTGATCAGCAGCCCGATGCGTCCATCCTCATGCTTGAACAGGCCGAGCAGGTAGTCTCCGGCGCTCAGGGACTTGACCGGAGCCGCCAGCGGCTCCGCCGGGTCTGCGTCCGGCTTCACGCGAAGGGTTCCCGTGCTCGTGAGCTTCATGATCGTGGGTCCCAGAGCGTTCAGCGTCTGGTTGATGCGCCTGGCCTGATCGTAGTGTCTGGTTCTGCGGCCATCGGCCGTGATGATCGCGCCGCCTTTGGGGAACTCGTCGCCCCGCGGCGTCCAGTAGCAGAAGTAGAGCACGCCTCGTGAGCCGTATGCCAGTGACGTGAATACCTGCCAGCGCAGTTGCGCTTCTGTGGGGTCTGAATGAGGGCCGAACGGCATCACGTTGAAGAAGTTCCAGTGCGGTATGCCGCGGCGCAGTGCGTGGACCCGCATCGTCTCGAGGTTGGCGCAGTACCGGTCGCGCCCGTCGGCAGTGGGCGTCATGATCGGATAGTGGTCCATGCTCAGCACATCCACGTCCACCTCGTCCGCGAAGCGCCGGACATGCTCGTCGTAGGTTGTCGTGCCGAGCGCCTGGGCGCTGGCGTAGTTCGGGAACAGGTTGATGTAGGCAAGCTTGCCCGGCCTGGCGGCCCGTATCGCGTCCACCGTCTTGCGCAGATCCGGGAAGTCGGCCGCCCCGGGCTCATCGCGAATGAGGTAACCCCAGACCACCGGATCGTCGGGCAGATCCTCCGGCTTCAGGCCAGCCGTAGCGACAATGGCGCGGAGGTTGAAGAGACGGCAGAGCTCAATCTGCCGAGCGACCGTATCGGGCGTGCGCGCGCCGAATCCCCCGAGCACCAGCGTGAAGCCCGCTTCGGCGATCTCGGCGTAGCGTTCCTTCGTCAGTTGGTCTGCCGGCGGATCCACCCAGAACCCGATCGCGAACCTGTCCTGAGCGAACCGATCGGGCGCATCGCCCTTCGCGGTGCACATGGCCGAACAGGCGCAGACTGTGATGAGACCGATGAACGACCAGAGCGATGCCGATGCCATGAGGAACCTCCTTCTTCTCAGGGCATTGTATCTGCCGGTCAGAGCGCTGTCAATCGCGCGCGAAGCGATCACCCGCGGCCCGTCGCGTAGCGACGACGGATAATAGCCGGGCGGCGTAAGCCCCCGGGCCCGTCGCGGTCCCAACCCCAACCCGTG
>JAAYVH010000095.1 GCA_012517255.1 Chthonomonadales bacterium | reverse complement strand
CCTTGAGCAGGTTCTCGGTCTCCAGGAGCTCGAACAGCACCTCGGCCACCTCGGGATCCCTGGCGATCTCATTGAGCGCCGCGCCGACAATGGTCGGCCTCATGGCGGCCGCGCGAGCGAACTCGACGGCCGCCTCGCGCTCGGCAGTGCTGGTGATAACGCTGACCTGGTTCGCACCGTCCTGGCGGATCGCCGAGGTCACCTGCCGCAGACGGTTGACGACCTTCTCCTCGATCTGCCGTATCATGCCCGCATCCCGGAAATGGACTTTCCGGATATACACCGACCCGAGCATGTAGCCCCACTCGGCGGACTTGGGCGACACTTCGGCCCGTACTGTCCGGCTCATCTTGTGGCGCGTCTCGAGCATCTCGCCGAGAGGCATGTTGCTCAGGCATCGCACGGTGGAGTTGCTGACGTTGGCGCGCAGCGATCCCCGCGGATCGGCGTTCTTGAACAGGTAGGCGATGGGATCGCTGATGAACATCTCATACCAGACGCCGATCCCCATGGGCGCGCCCTCTTCGGAGTTAACCGGCGCGCTGCGGAGATACTCCTGGTCCATGCGCATGTCGAGCACATGCCGCTGGCCCATCCAGTTCACCAGCAGGGCCCGCCATCCGAGCTCGAGCCAGAGAAGGTGCAGCCCGGGTTCCTCAAGGATGCCCACGACGTTGCCGAACAGCACATAGACGTGGCGCGTACCTTCCTGAACAATGGCATACAGGCCGAATACCCGAATCAGACCGCCGATGATCGGCACGAAGATGAAGAGGCCGACAAAGGTGAATATCGCAACGCTGAAGGCGCTCATTGATCGACCTCCATGATCACGCGGTGGGCCTTGGCGAATATCTGCAGCCGAACGTTGCGCAGGTAGGTCTGCAGCGAGCCCGGCCCGGCCTTCTTGAGCTCGGTGAGCTGCGCAGCCAGCGCTTTCAGCGGCTCTACTTCGGCGCTGGCATTCAGCGTCTCGATCTCGACGGCTCGTTTGGACTGGACGATACGCTGATCGGCAGCGGCCCTGGCGAGACTGATCTCCGAGGAGACCTGGTTGTGGGCTGTGTTGATCGCCGCAAGGGCGGATTCGACTTCCTCGGGCGGGTCAATGCCGGTGATGAGCGAGGCATCGAACGCAATGCCATAGCGTGCTTCGGCCGTCTGGCATTCGCGCTCCATGTGCTCGTTGATGTCGCGCAGGTTCTTGCGCAAGTCGTTGATCGAGACGCCGGTATCGGCGGCATCCGGCAGCGGGCTATCATCACCCGACGATCGGGGCGCCTCGTAGTTGGCGATCCGCTCGCGCAGCACGGCGACGAAGTAGGCCATCACATGGACGATGGGACGCTTCACGCCGAACAGGTAGGCATAGAGATTGCGCTCGGACACGCGGAACCGTATCTGACCGGTCAGCCCGACGTTGAGCTGGTCCTTCGTAACCGCCTCGAGCATGGTGCCATTGTGGTTGGCGGTGGGATCCTCGAGGTCCTGAGCCATGTTCATGGTCTGGACCGCCGCCGAGACCTTGTGGACCCGTTCCCAGGGCCACTTCCAGTAGGGGCCGCCCGGCGGAATGACCCGAACGAGCGGGTAGGCGTACCGCGGCTTCTCCTCATCCGTGAGCAGCTCCGAAATGGGATCGTCGAGCGTCGTCTTGTTGGGAATCCGGTCCGCGCGGCCGAAACGAGTCTTCACCGCGCGCTCGTTCTGGTCCACCGTGTACAACCCGGCGAGCCCGTAACGCACGAGAAACCACGCGATGAACCCGATCACAAAGCCGGACATCACGTCCATGGGCATCCTCCTTGACGGGGTTGAGTCCCTGCCCCTGTATGCAGTCTGACACGCATCGGCGTCATACCGCATGAGGTACGTACAAGTGGTCACGTCGGCTTCACCATGTGCGCGTCCGCTCACCCGTCGCGCCACGTCATCGGGAGCGATGCGAAGTCCATACGGACCCGTACCGGACAATCCCGAACGCTTACGGTTATCGCATCTCGCGACACCAGTGTGCCGATCGTCGTGGATTGTTCGGGATCGCGTCGCTGCGCTCGCGATGACGCGGCGGACCTTGTGAACTGCTCGGGATCGCGTCGCTGCGCTCGCGATGGCGTGGCGGACCATCCTGCACCATGGTGCATGCGATCCGAAGGCGCGTAGGGGCGAATCAACCGCCGAGAGGCGCCAACGCGCACAGGAGCGCGGCTGTACGCGGTTGGTTCGCCCATCGTGAGCATGACGCCCACACGTCATTGCGAGCGAAGCGAAGCAATCCCGAAGGATTATGGCGTTCCCATCTCGCGACGCCTGATCCATGTAGATCGCTCGGGATCGCGTCGCTGCGCTCGCGATGACGTGGCGGACCGTACGGCATCATGATCACCGCGATCCGAAGGCCCGTAGGGGCCAATCAACCGCCGAGCGGAACCGCCAGGAAGTGGAACGCGGCCGCGCGCGGTTGGTTCGCCCATGGCAACCGGCGACGTGGCGGTTCGTCGAAACACGGGCGCACGCAGCCCGCCGGTGATTGAGCCGGCGCGAAGCGCCGTGTCGAAATCAAGGCGGGCTGCGTGTGCACCACGCAGGGGCCTACCAGCCGG
>JAAYVH010000094.1 GCA_012517255.1 Chthonomonadales bacterium | reverse complement strand
TTGAACTGTTCGTTCAACCGTGGAGGAGCGGACGCCATGCCGGACAGAGAGACAGAGCACAAGAACGAGCACGGACCTGCGCATCATCAAGCAGGCCACCATCATCACCGTTCGACACGAAGCATTGCGGGCCTACTGGGCTTACTGGTGGCCGGCAGCGCTATGGCGTTGGCAGCCCTTCCGTCGAGAGCCAGAGACGAAGGGCCTGGATCCGGGGCCACCGTGAGGCTGGTCTCCCATCAAGGGGGGAGACCTGAGCCTGCCATGGCGGCAGGGGATGAGCCCGCTGCCAGAGTCGCCTCTCGCGGCAAGAGCCCCTTCAGCCTCGAAGGCGGCATGGAGGGCGATGCGCGTCTGGGCGTTGACGGTCAGGGTCCCGATGGCGACATACTCCGGCAGGAACAGATCAACGGCATACTGGTAACACGACTGGGTCCCGGCATCCGTGAGATAGATGAAGTGTTCACCCGCATGATGGCATTTACCAAGATGCCTGGCGCTGCCTTTGTCTTGTGCTACCAGGGGAGATTGGTGTATGCCGCAGGCTTTGGGTACTCGGATCTAGAGAAGAGCATCCCCTTCACGCCTTACACTATCTGCATGATTGGAAGCGTTTCAAAGCCGACTGCATCAATGGGGGTTCTAACATTCGTGGATGATGGCGTGCTTTCTCTCAATGATCATCCGTTCAATATCCTTGGCTGGCGGGCACCGGATGGTTCTTTAGCGCCTGAGTTCGCAAGAGTTACGGTTAAACACTCGCTAAATCACGAGGTGCTTCTCAAGAGAGTTGTACCTCGAGAGGAAGCAGCCAAGATTTTTGGCAAAGCAGTTCTGGATGTCACCGTTCATGACATTCATATTGCAAGCCTAAAAGACGGTCTTGCGTTCGAACCTGGGTCGAAGTCGCAATATAGTGGTTATGGCCAGAGTGTGATGGCACGAGTAGTAGAAAAGCTTTCGGGAATTCGCTTTGATCAATTCATGCAAGAGAGAGTATTCCGCCCTTTGGGAATTGACGATGGTGTATTGTTTACGTACTTTGATAGCAAGGAATTCTCCAAAGTCTCAACTGATTATGAGTGGGATTCGCAGAGACAGGTTTTTGCACCGACCGGTGGCCCGAAAGCATACGGGTGTGCCCCCGGTGACGGTGATGCAGTTGGTGCCATCGCCATGTCCCCCCTCTCTCTTGCCCGATTTGGGGATCGCTTCCTGGACCTCTACCGCGACCCAGCCCGCATGGAAAGGATGATTATTGATAACAGAGGGGCTCCAAATGGTGGCTATGCGCTTGGATGGAATTCTGTCAAGTACGGAGATGATAAGTTCTTGCTGTGGCATGGAGGCGTTATTGGTGGTTGGAGAACTGAACTGAAAACGGGATGGGATGGTTTCTCCTATGCTTGGTCGTTTAATGCAGCGCCTGCCGGAATTGGCATCATCCCTCACGCGCTTTGCACGCCTGCCATTGCAGATGATGTATTCAGAGATACTGGAATACCGCGGGAGCTCTTTCCTCCTGAGCTTCAGAATATTCTACAGAGGCTGCGCCCAAGGCTTGATCGGCAAAGACAGGTCAACCTCTGGCGGCAAGCCGGCTTTCCGGACTAAGCGACCTCCATCCTTCCCTGTATCAGGTCAGGTCAGGCGTGGAATCTGCAGGGGGAGACTACAGCGGGAAACACAGGTCCGTGGTGACGCGGCGTCCGGGTGCGTGCAAGCTTCTCAACCTCTTCATATCCGCGCAGGGCGCGAGGCGCGGGGCGGGATCCTCATACGGGTTGCCGGGCTCCTGGGGGGCGAGCGTCTTGCGGGGCCTGACGGGACGCATTGCGGCATCTCGATCTACGCTCGTGGCCGAGGGGCTCCCCGGGCTGTCTTGTCAGAACGCATCAGCACACCCAGGGTAAGCCCCTCATCACCCAACCTGTTGGTCGAACACAGCTTTAGCGCACGACGAACTCCACCTCCTTGCGCTGGGCGAGCGCCCTTCCGTCGTAGGCTTCAAGAACGGCTCGGTACTTGCCGGAGCTCAACGACAGCGACGCGCTCCATGCGCCGTCGCGCACGCCGACCTGCCGGTTGATGCACTCGCTTCCATTGGGCCGGTACACCCTGATGCGCACCGCTGTGCCGCCCCATTGACCGCGGAGATCAACCGCCGATCCCCATCGGCGTCCCGGCGGCTCGACGTAGAAGCCACGATCGCGTCGCCCGTCTCGATCCCATCTGCGGTCGTCGTCTCGGTAGCGCCAGTTGTCATCCCAACGCCCTCGATCCCATCGGTCGTACGGCCGGTCGCCGAAGCTCAGCACGTGAGACCGCGCATCGTAGTAGGCTCGCATGCCCAGCGCACGCTCGAGGAAGTCAGCGGGGACGAAGGGGTCGCCATGATGGACGGCCACCGGCCGCGAGAGGATATCGCGCCTCGGGCCATCATAGGCCGTGTAGCTGTCCACGTAGAGCGTCAGGCTGCCTCGCATCATCGCCACTTCCAACTCGCCCCTTCGTCCATCCCACCGGCACCAGACGTTCCCCGCGCGCAGCACGGGCACCGCCGGTATCATCCACACTCCTCGGTCCATATAGGCTTGCTGCCGGTGACCGAGGTACACCGGTCTGCCGTTCACCTCGACGATCAGATCTCGCGCCGACGCCGGTGCGGTCACTCCAATGCCGCCGATCAGCGCGGCCATCACTGTCCATCGCATGAGTTTGTCCAGTAGTCTCATGGCTGTTTGCTCCCGGCCGGCTTCTCTGCTGCCGGCCTCCGTTGGCGTTCCCACCGATCTACAGGAACGTTGCATGGCGCGCAATGTGACGCCTCCGGGCGCGGCAGGATCGCCGTCCGCCGCGGCGCTGCCGGACAAGGCGTTCATCCGGCATAATGGGTCCATCAGCACCGAAGGCTGGCGAAAAGGAGACAACGATGGCGCTCTGGGTATGGATGGCTGCACTCTGCGTGGGGCAGGCGGATGCTCGGCCGGGGCAGGTCACAGCGACGGGAGCCGTGCTCGAAAAGCTGGCCGATGGCTTCTCGTTTACCGAAGGACCGGCCGCCAACGCGCGGGGCGATGTCTACTTCACCGATCAGCCCAACGACCGCATCATGGTGTGGAGCGTGGACGGCAAGCTCTCCACGTTCATGCAGCCATCGGGCCGGGCCAACGGCCTGTGCTTCGGGCGCGACGGTCGGCTATGGGCCTGCGCCGACGAGAAGAACGAGCTCTGGGTCATCAACGTTCGCACGAAGGAGAAGAGCGTGGTCGTCGCGGGCGATGAGACCGGCAAGCGCCTCAACGGCCCCAACGACGTCTGGGTCGCGCCCGGCGGCCGGGTCTATTTCACGGACCCCTACTACCGGCGCCCCTACTGGCCTGCGGGAACAGAGCGCCATGACCCTCAGTCGGTCTTCATGGCGAGCTCGGACGGCAAGCGGATCGTGCGTGTCGCCGATGATCTCAAGCAGCCCAACGGCATCAGCGGGACGCCTGACGGCAAGACGCTGTATGTGGCCGACATTGGCTCCGGTCGAACGTACGCCTACGACATTGCGCCCGACGGCTTGCTGACCAACAGGCGGATCTTCTGCGAGATGGGCTCCGACGGCATGACGATCGACAGCGAGGGCAATGTGTACCTCACCGGTCCGGGCGTCGTCGTCTTCGACCGAACGGGCAAGGAGGTCCAGCGCATCGCCGTGCCGGAGGAGCGCTGGACCGCCAATGTCTGCTTCGGTGGCCGCGACCGTCGGACCCTCTTCATCACGGCCGGCAAAGGGCTCTATGCCATCCGCATGCGTACGCGAGGGGTCGGGAGCCAGTAGGACACATCGCGAACGGAACCTGCAGACGACGGAGCCGACGCGCCGCCTCGCGTTCTACTTCTTTGCGGGCTTGCTCTTGGGATCGCCCGGGAGAGTGTCGGCCTTGATCTCGGCGGCGTTCTTGACGCCATCCTTGTCCGAGTCCTTCGCGCCCACCAGCTTCATGATGTCCGGCGTGAGCTTCCTGCTTTTCGCGGACTTCATGGCCGCCTTCAGGTCGGCGCCGAAGGGATTCATCTTCGTTGTGTTGGTAACGTGGCAGAGATTGCACTGGGCTTGAGCGATCTGCGAGGTCGGCTTGATCTTGTTCACCTTGATGAACTCGGTGCGGATCACGGGCAGTCCGGAGGCAGAGACGGCGAGAACGGTGATGGCGGCAGCAGCCGCTATGCGGGAGGGTGTCACTCTATGCTCCTTGCAGTTTTGCAGATACGACATTAGCCGCTCGACGGGAACGGCCACATCATGATATCCCGATAGACGGCGGCGCATGCCACTACCTGACTGATTTCCACATATTCGTCTACGGCGTGGGCGCTTCGGATGTCACCGGGGCCGAGCACGATGGCAGGTGCGCGATCGGCAATCCACGACGCATCTGTTCCGTAGGGCTCGCCGCGCATCTCGATCTCGGGTCCGGCATGGGCGCGGCAGATGCTGAGAGCCTGAAGGCAGAAGGGATCCTCCGGCGACGTGGCAAGGGGCGGCGTGCGGAGCTGCAGCTCGCTGTGCGTGACTTCCCACCCGAGACTGCCGACAAGCGCGATAACGCCTGCGCGCGCGGCATCCATGTCCATGCCTGGCACGAGCCGAAAGTCGAGAGAGACCGTGCAGGCGTCGGGCACGGCGTTGCGCGTCCGGCCTCCGCGGATCATGCTCACCGTCAGCATGGGGCCGGTCATGAGCGGGCTGGGATGCAGCGCCTGCAGCTCGTCTTGATGTCTTTTCAGCGCCGCGATGACGTCCATGGCCCCGTAGATCGCATTGACACCCAGTTCGGGTCGCGAGGTGTGGGCGCTCCTGCCATGCACCGTGATGTCCCACCGGAGCGTACCCTTGTGCTGAACCACGGGGGCGCAGCCCGTCGGTTCGCCGAACACGCCGGCCGCGACTTCGATGGGCAACGCGCGGAAGGCCTTGATGCCCGTCTGCGCATACTCCTCGTCTCCGGCGCAGACCAGCATGACCGGCAACGGAGGGCGCTCGCGGGACTCGATGATGTCGAGGAGCGCCAGCGCCATGGCTGTCAGCGAGCCCTTGTCGTCGCAAGCGCCGCGCCCGTAGATGCGGTCGCCGTCCGTTCTGGGCGCGAAGGCCCGGTCGGCCCAGTCGTCGGCGGGCACCACGTCCATATGCGACTCGAACAACAGCGCCGGCCCCTCTGCCTCAGCCGGATAGCGAATGAGCAGATTCTCGTGGGCATCTGAGACCGGCTGTCGCTCGATTCGTACGCCCGGCAGGTCGAAGATGCGCTCCATGTATGCCGTCACGCCTCGTTCCACCGGCGCGTCGCCCTCGTAGGCTCGGCCCATGGGGTTGACGGAGGGCATCGCGATAAGGTCGGCCAGCATGCGCTCGGCCTCTGCAGGGGTGATTCGCCTCATCGGCCGCATACGTCCTGACCTTCGCCCTGCAAGGGATGCGCAGATGCGGGCAAACGGCGTTGGGAGTCCTCGACGAGTCGGCAGGCTATGCGCATGGCCTCCAGCGCCTGTTCGGGAGTGGTACCGGCATACTCGGCCTCCGCCCGGATGCAGGCGACGCAGTGGCGGAGCATGGCGCCAAACGCGCCCCGAGCCTCTCCGTGGATGTCGGCCCAGCCGGTCTGATCGAGCAGGAGGATGCCGGTCTCGTCGGTGTTGGCAATGAACCCGCCGGCATCGTTGGCGCACTCCAGCACGCCGCGGGCTCCCATGACATGGATGCCGGCGTTCCATTGCAGGTCGGCGTGACGCTGGTCGGGATACAGCCATGTCGTCTGAAGGACGCCCAGAGCGCCCGAGGCGAACTCGAGCACTCCCCAGTTCACATCGGGGTTGGGCAGTCCGAGCGTGTTGCGGCAGAAGCCGTGGACGCGGACGACGGGGCTGTCGAGATACCACAGCATCAGGTCAATGTCGTGGATAGCGTTCTCGATGAAGCTGTGGGTGCGGCTGTAGAGCCGGAACAGGCTTCGGTCGAAGTTCCGGTAGGCGTAGACGCTGTGGACCGGCTCGATCTCCTGCAGCCGTTGCTTCAGCCGCGCGTAGCGGTAGTCGAAACGGAGCAGGAATGCGGGCATGAGCAATTTCCGCGAGCTCCGGGCAGCCCGCACCATGGCGACGCCGTCCTCATCGGTCGATGCCAGCGGCTTCTCGACGATGACATGCTTGCCGGCATCGAGCGCGGCGACCGCTGCTTCACGATGGGCGTCTTCGGGCGTGCAGACGATTACGGCATCCACGGTGTCATCTGCGCAGGCCTCAGCGACGCTCGTGGCATGGCGCGGCAGTCCGAGCCGTGCAGCCGCCTCAGCCGTGCGGAGGGGGTCGCGCCCTACACCCCATGTGACCTCGACGCCTGACATGCCCTGCAACGCGCGGACATAGCGCTCCGCGAACGCGCCGAGGCCGACGATGGCGAAGCGCGTTCGCCTGGAGACTGGCCGGATGGCGGGACCGCTCATTGGGCCAGGGCCTTGCGGATGCGCTCGACAGCCTCGCGCACATCATCCGCGCCATAGTGCCGGTGAGTCACCAGTCGGAAGTGGCGGGGCGGACGACCGCTCGCCAGCACGCCGGCGGCCTTCATCCGGGCCAGGACTTCCGTGGTACTGAGACCCGTGGCCGAATGGTCCACGTACACCATGTTCGTCTCGACGGTGTCCATGTCCACCGAAAGCCCGGGCACGGTGTTGATGCCTTCGGCCAGGACGCGTGCATTGGCATGGTCATCTGCCAGACGCTCGATCATCGTCTCCAGCGCGACGATGCCGCATGCCGCGATGATTCCGGCCTGCCGCATGCCGCCCCCCAGCCGCTTGCGCGCGCGGTCGGCCTTTGCGATGAACTCCTTGCTGCCCAGCGCAATGGATCCCAGCGGGCAGCTCAGTCCCTTCGACAGGCAGAACATGAGCGAGTCGGCCTTCTCGGCAAAGGCGGACGCCGGAACGCCCGCGGCAATGGCCGCATTGAAGATGCGCGCGCCGTCGAGATGCACGGTGAGTCCCAGATCATGGGCGGTGTCGCAGAGCGCATTGTGCAAATCGAGGGGCGTCACGCGCCCGCCGCTCCGATTGTGGGTGTTCTCGAGACAGAGGACGCGGGGGATGGGGTAATGGAGATTGCGGCCTCTGACCGCCGCTCGCACGTCATCCGGATAGAGCTTGCCGTCGCGGCTCTGTACGGGCATGGGCATCATCCCGGCTACGCTGGCCAGTCCCCCGACTTCATAGTAGAAGATGTGCGAGTCGGGATCGAGGACGGCCTCGTCGCCAGGGCCTCCGTGGGCCATGAGGCACGCCAGATTGGCCATGTTGCCGCTGATGCACAGCATGGCGGCCTCCTTGCCCAGCATGGCTGCCGCCATGGCTTCGAGCCTCCTGACCGTCGGATCCTCGCCGTAGGTGTCGTCGCCGAGATCCGCTGTCTGAATGGCAGCCAGCATCTCGGCGGTTGGAAGCGTTTGCGTGTCGCTGCGCAGATTGATTACGTCCATGGAGAGGGCCCTTTCTCTTCGAGGAGATACGGCATCAACTGGTTGAGGAATCCGACCCGCATGCGGACGAGCCCTGCGAACTCGGCGTCGCGGTCATCGGGCAGCCAGGCTATGGCGGCGGCGCGCTGCCGCAGGTCTTCGAGCTGTCGCGCCATGAGAAACAGGGGAACACAAGCGCATTCCTCTTGCGAAAGCGGGCGCCGCGTGCCAGACACATATCCCCGCAGGTATGCGCGCACTTCGTCGGGTTCGAACGTGTGATACTCCGGCCTGTCCCATGGCGCCCGGATCAGCACGTCTCCGAGGGCATCGTAGAGCCGAAGGCCCACGTGCGTGCAGTCCCAGTCGATCAGCGCGGGCATGCGGCTCGTCTCGATCGCTCCGGTCCGCCAGATCAGATTCACCGGCGACAGGTCGCCGTGAACGACCTGGCGCGGGAGGCAGCCGGCCCTCTTCCTGTGTCCCGTTTCGACGACGGCATTCCACGCCGCTTCGATACGCGGGTCGCCAAGAGCCTTCACGGTCTCGCGGAACCGCGCGGGCGGCCGGGGGAAGTCGCGGACGGTGGCTCGGAAGTGACGCCGGCATGCGACGAGGCGATGGAATCGGATCGTGGGCACCGCATGCGCCAGGCTGGGCTCGCCCTCGATGGGTGCATCCGCCAGGGCATCATGCAGACGCGCGACGTGATGCCCCAGGCTCTCGAGCAGCGCGGGCGATTCGCGCTTGAGAGATGACCAGCGATCCCAGGAGAGCACATCTCCATCCACGTACTCATGCAGCGCCCAGAAAGCGCCAAGCCTCTGGGCGCCCCAACGACCGTCTGCGCGCGGCAGGACTCGGGCGCAGGCGATGCCCTGGTCGGCCGCGTGGTTGACTACGCCGGCCTGAAACCGAAACCGGAGCGTGTCATTGCGGAACGGGTGTGCCCGCAGCACGTAGCGCCCTTGCGCGGCCTCGATGAGTCGCGGTCGAAGGAACATGCCGCCCTCGAGGGTCTCGGTGCGACGCACGGCGCCGATGTCGTAGGCTGCGAGGCACTGCTGGACCCAGTCTTCCTCGTCGTGCCGCGCTGGTCGAAGGTTGTCGGTCATGGATGCTCGGACTCCCCGATTACAGAAAACCGGTTGACAATGGCAGGAACCGGTGATAAGATACACCATCCGCGTAATGTAAGCGTTTGCATTGCGGGCGAGAGAGTGCGTTGCGACGGCGCCGTCGGTCCGCCGACGTGCATTCGCCATGCAGGCGCCCTCAGGCAAGGGAAGCAATCCGGCTCAATCTACATGGAGGTGTCGAAAGTGAGACGTAACAAAGGGTTTACGTTGATCGAGCTCCTGGTGGTGATCGCCATCATCGCCATCCTCGCGGCAATCCTGTTCCCGGTGTTCGCACAAGCCCGCGAAAAGGCCCGGGCTACGTCATGCCTGTCCAACACCAAGCAGCTCGGTCTGTCGCTGCGGATGTACGTGCAGGACTATGACGAGATGTTCCCGTTCGCGGCCAACCTCGAGGATGGGTTCGCCGACGTGAACAAGTGGTACGGCCACAACAAGCTGCAGGCGTACATCAAGAACGGCGGCATCCTGTACTGCCCGTCCATGACCAAGTTCACCCAGTACAACACGCTGTCCACGTACTCGTACAATATCCATCTGGGCTACTTCTGGTATCCCCCGGGAGGCAGCTACAGCTTCTACAAGGGGGCATCGGATGCCGAGGTGCTCTATCCGGCCCAGACCGCCGCGATCAACTGCGCGAAGCCGTCATGGTTCTACTATGACCGTCTATACGGAGGCATCTATGGCGAGTTCTATGCCTTCATTAACGGCACGAGCGGCATGTACGACGTAGCGCGATTCCTGCTTGCGGATCCCAACCTGTTCTACACCGTGTTCATCCACCATGGCGGCGTGAATGTGGCCTACTGCGATGGGCACGCGAAGTTCAACAGCGGCCGGTTCCTCATCACCTACACCGGCTATATGCAGTGGGACCTGCAGTATAAGTAGCCCGAACCTGGCCCGAACAAGAGAGGCGCCCCGACTCCGGGGCGCCTTCTTTGCTTTCCGGCGCGGCCCGGTATGCCGCGGCGGTCTACTTCCCGCTATCCGTCGGCTGAGGGGTCTGCGGAGCGGTCTGCGGCGAGCCCGGCGCAGCGGGGGCCTTGTCCGGAGGCGGACTGTAGCCCGGAGGCGGCTTGGGCTCGGGAATGTCGCTGAGGTCCGGCGGCTTCTTCGCGCAGCCGAGCGCGGCCAGTACGGCAAAGGCGGTGGCGCAGGCGAACAGAGCTCTTACCTTCATGGGACAGGCTCCTCTCACACCATGGTACTCCGGCATCGAGACCGTGCTTTGGGGCGGCCATGGAACCATACGCACGTCTTGACACCGGACGACACTCATGGTACCCTTCCATCGGGTATTCTGCAACATGCAAACGCTTACAGTAAAGCCTTACGCTCAACCTCCTGAGCGGCCCGCAACGTTGGCCGACGTCGCTCGCGAAGCGGGCGTTTCCGTGGCGACCGTATCCCGTGTTCTCAACAGCAAGCTGGCAGTGCCGATCACGCCGGAGACAGAGCAGCGGATCCGCGATGCCGCCGAAAGGCTCATGTACCGCCCCAATGCCATCGCCCGCGCTCTGGCGACTCGCCGGACCTATACGGCGGCCCTGTTCACCCAGGAGATGACCGATCCGCACTTCGCGCAGATGCTGGGTCCCGTCGAGGATGAGCTTCGCAAGCGCGGATACCGGCTGGCAGTGTGCACAGACGCCGAGGGACTGCTGTCGGAGGGCCGCGTTGACGGAGCCATCCTGCTGGCGGACCCGACCAATGAGGCGCAGGGCTTCGGGCGTCTGCCCATTCCGACCGTGTTCGTATGGAGCGCGCGCGTCCCTCTGCCCAACTGCGTTACCTGGGACGATGTCGCGGGAGCGGCGCTGGCTGTCGGCCATCTTGCGGCTCACGGGCATCGAGCCATCGTCGGGCTGTTCGGCGACTATCCGGATGATGGAACGACGCCCGACAAGGTTGCCGGCTATCGAGCGGCCATTTCGGCCGTGCCCGGATCCGCGGGTCCCATCGAGTGGCGGGGCCAACTGAGCTCCGATCAGTTCGAGAACGGCTTCTTGTTGACCCGTCAGGCGCTGGAGGCCGGGCGTGAATGGACGGCCATCTTCGCCCGCAACGACTTCCTGGCGCTCGGAGCGCTGCGTGCTCTGCGGCACGCCGGCATCAAGGTTCCCGACGAGGTTTCCATCGTCGGCTACAACGACACGGTGATCGCCCGCATCGCCGATCCCGCCATGAGTTCGGTGCTGACACCGATCGCGGAAGCGGGAGCCCTGGCGGCGGCATCGCTGGTGGATGCCATCGAGCGGCGCAGTCACGCGGTATCCGGCATAACGTTGCCCGTGCGCCTGACGGAGCGCAAGTCCTGCGCGGCTCCGGCGCATCGAGGATGACGAACACGCGCGCATCATCCGTTCCAGGCGCGGTCGCAGCCCTGTTCGCGGCGCTCGTGGCGGCATCGCTCTGGGCCCAGCGCCCCATCCCCGTCGCCGGCCTCCCGAAGGGCATCTGGCCGCTCATGCGCCACGACGCACAGAACACAGCGCGCGCCGACGTCAAGGGGCGCTTCACGGCACCGCCCATGGAAGTGTGGCGCTACGGCGGTCTCCCCCCGGGCAGCAGCTACATGGAGTCGGTCCAACTTGCTTCCGGTGAGGCGTTCCTCCGTCAACTCGGATCGGGTCTCGAGCTGGTCAAGCCCGACGGCGCCGTCATCTGGGAAAGGCCCACGGCCGGTGTCGGCACGATTATCGCCACGATGGGCTTCGGGTCGCCGGACCGGCAGGCGGTGCTCGCCACGGCGGGCAACAACGGCTATGGTCTCTTCGATCTTGCGACGGGCAAGACGCTCTGGAGCTGGAATCCCCCGAGGAATGCCTATCAGGGAGGCTACAACTTCGCGCCGCGGGCTGTGGGAGGCCGGCTGTTCGCCTTTCCGCAGAACACCATCGAGGGCCACGCCTTCGATTTCGCCAGTCTGGGTCCACCGCGCGAAGTCTGGCACGAGCGCTACCCCGACACGTACTGGGCCAACTTTGGCCCGTATGTGGTCCTCGCCGACATGGACAATGACGGCAGAGAGGACCTGCTCCTTGCCGGCAAGCCGTCCTATTTCGCCGTCATAGACACCGACACGGGCAAGATCAAGTTCGACATGAAGTATCCGGTGCCGGGCCACGAGGGCACCGGCCGCCCCTACGGTCTCTTGCAGGCAGTGGACATTGACGGCGACGGCTACCGTGACGCCGTGATGGTCTCATGCCAGGTCGAGGAGTACATCGGCATCGTGCGCAACGAGGGCGGCAAGGCGTTTCGCTACGTCTGGTCTCGCTTCATCGAGCATGACCTTCCCGACGACTTCTACGAACTCCGGCCCAACATCACCTCATTCTCGGACGTCAACGGCGACGGCAGACGCGAGATGGTGGTCGGGCTCTTCAACGTCGAAGGCGACAAGCGCTGGCATACCGTGGTGTTTGATGCATTCGGCGGCTGGGATGCTCGCCTTGCGGACCTGCCGGACAGGTACTTCTGGGGGTGCTATGACCTCAATGGCGACGGTCGGCCCGAGATCATCACCTCCACCGAACAGACGCGCAGGACCGCGGAGGCGGCGCCGATTCAAGCCGTGGACGGCCAGACGTTTCGGGACATTGCGGCCATCGAGAAAGCGAGGCTAACCACGACGGCGGGACGTCTGCCGCGTGACACCGGCTTCCATGCGGGACGCGAGACCCCGCTCTACGTGGGCGTTGGGCCGAACCCGCCGGGCCTGATGCTGATCCGGCCGGGAACCGATACGCGGGAGCAGATATGGCGCATTGCTGACGGCGTGTCGGTGTTCGAGCCGTTCGAGGTGACCGACGCTGCGCGGTCCGTGATGCTCAGCCTCGGGCAGAGCCGCATCGCTCGGCCCGATATGGCATTCACGCCGCCCAAACGCGACTCGTCCGTGGGTGCCTACAACCCGCTCGTATGTCAGGTCGGCAACCGCCGCGAGCTGGTCATGGCTCGGACCGATCTGAACATCGTGGGCGGGGCGCCTGATCTGGCCCGGAGCGGCGCCTTCACGTCATCATGGACGGTGCGCGGCTCAGTTCCTTCGGTCTGGCAGGCGACGACCGGTCGGCGGATTGTGTGCGCCATGGACTGGCAGCGCGACGCGGTCTATCTCTACGATCCGCAGCGAAGCCGTGAGCCCCTGACCACCATCGAACTGCCGTATGCGCCCGTTCGCACCGCCGGCATGCTGATCCCCTACGGCGCGGAGACGATGCGCCTGTTCGTGCCGCTCCAGACGGGCGTGCACACGCGCGCTCAGGCCGTCTACGACGGCAGCGGGAGGCGCCTGTGGCTCGACGAGAAGGAAGGACCGCATCCGAGGCAGGCCGCGCTCTTCCGCGGCACGGACGGCAAGCTGAGGTTCTTTGTGGACAACCATGGCAAGCACCTGATCGTGGACGAAGCGAGCGGCGCGTCCACGATGGTGGCTCGCGGCTGGTTCCTCGACATTCCGGACCGGAGCGACGGCGCCAAATACGTTCTTCCGATCATCGGCCCCTTCGGGCCCAACAGAGAGCTCCGCATCGTCCTTTCGCCGGGGCTGGAGAACCTTGAGATACTGGACGCCGAAGGCAAGAGGCTCGCGAAAACGCCCTACGGCGGCATCTACGAACGCAGCTTCTGCGGCTCGGCTGTCGCCAAGATCCGGGGCGGGCCGCGGTGGGACGTGGGCATGATGACCGTCGAGGGAGTTTTCCACAGCGCAGACGTCAACACGGCTCAGGACCGATGGACGCTCGATCTTGGCGTGAAGTCGTCTACCCTCCCGCAGATCGCGTCGGCCGACATTGACGGCGACGGTCGCGACAACTACGTCTTCGGCATGGCCAACGGCGACCTCGTGGCGCTTGACGAGCGCAATGGCACGGGCCGCGTTCTATGGAAGAAGCGGTTCCCTTCGGCCATTCGCAACACGATCGTAGCGGACCTCGACGGCGACGGCCTTGCCGAGATCATCATCGAGACCGACGACTATGCCGTTCGGGTGCTCAAGCCCCCATTGGCCGCGCCCGTTCCACCCGTCGCGCCGCCACAGCAACATCGAAGGAGATAGCTATCATGGAGCGAGCGAAGTATGGCGCTGCAGCCTGGGCTCATCTGACCGGGAAACTGCCCAACGCCTTCCCCCGGATCATGGGTCCCAATGCGTCGAAGTATCTGCGGGAAGTCGTAGACAGCGGTCTCACCGTGGACATGATGGGTCGCTTCGAGCGAGCCTTCGCCGAGAAGATCGGTGTCCGCAACTGCATCGCAACGCCCGGCTGCACTCCCGCTCTGGCGGTCATGGCTGCGGCGCTGGGAGGCGAGCCCGGCGACGAGATCATCGTCAGCCCGGTGACCGACTATGGGACGCTCATGGGGATCATTCGGGAGAACTACATACCTGTCTTCCCCGACACGGAGCCCGGCACCGTCAATGTGAGCCCGGACACCGTCGAAGCCTGCATTACCGATCGGACGCGGGCCATTCTGATTGTGCACAAGACCGGCATCATCTGCGACATGGACGGCATCAACGCCGTTGCGGCCAGGTGGGGCATTCCCGTCTATGAGGATTGCTGCCAGGCCGTGTTCAGCAAGTACAAAGGACGCTACGCGGGCACGCTCAGCCATGCGGCCGGCTTCTCGTTCGACTCCGAGAAAACCATGGGCGCGGACGTAGGCGGCTGCATCGTCACCGACGACGATGCCTTCGCCGAGCGCATGCGTTTCATCGGCCAGAGCCGTGCCGGAGTCCAGAAGCCCCATTTCGGACGCCTGCACACGGAGCCGGGCTATGCCTATCGTATGCCCCAGTGCACCGCCGCCATCTGTCTGGCCCAGCTCGAGATCGTGGACGAGAACGTGAAACGACGCGACGAGGTCGCGCGCCTGATCACGAAGCTCCTCGCCGAAATCCCGGGGATCGTGCCGCACCCGATACCCGACTATCTGGACGTCTACTCGTGCTGGATGCTCGGCTTCAGTCTCGAGCCGGGCGCGTTCCGGTGCACGACCGAGGAGTTCGCCGATCAGTGCGCTCAGGCGGGCATACCGGGAGCGGGGATCGCCGGCTACTACCTTATGCCCGATGCGTTGACATTCCTTGAGGAGAACGCCCGGGCCAAACGCTATCCCTATTCGATGCCGCCTGCATCGCGCGAGTATCGCTACGGCGAGGCCGTGTGCCCCACGGCACGCGAGTACCTGTCCCGCTTCGTCCGGTGGTCCACGGTATGCGAGAAGTACACCGATGAGCACTGTCACATCGCAGCCGAGATCGTTCGGCTCGTAGCCGACGCAAACCGCACCTGAGAAGCTGCGCAGCCCTCATGCTTGATGGGGGAGGGCAAGGGAGGGGGTGAGGAATGGCCATCACGCTGCCGGTCCGGTTCTACAGAGCGGTCCCAACCTCGAATCCGGTAGGGCTCGTCGAAGAGCCGTGGGACCTCGACCTGCACCGGACGGCGTTCGTGGAACTGCACTGCTGGAACGTCGGGTGTCCCGGCGGCCCGCCCGTGCCCGAGGACTACTGGGTGGATATGGGCTCGCCTGCCAATCATGAGGCCGGGTGGCAGATCATCACCGAGGCCATCTTGCCCTGCTTGCAGGCGGCGCGCGCCGTGGGCATGCCCGTCGTGCATGTGCAGCCCGAGCGGATCGGCAATCGCTACAAGCGTCTGCAGCCCCCGCTCCCAGAGGCTGATGCGCGGCCGACAGCCCCGGCGTGGGGCTGGTCGCCTATTTCGGACCACCAGGCCCGGCGAGCTAACCGCGTGCACGGCGAGGGCTTCAACGACTGGGAGGGTTGGGCCCAGCTCGACATTGCCGAGCCGGTCAAGCCCGTGGACGGCGAAACGATGATCGTCACCACCGACCAGTTCGACGCGTGGCTCAGGGAACGGGGCATTGACACGCTGATCTACGCCGGCTTCTGCACCAACCTGTGCATCCTGGATTCGCCGGCCTCCATGAAGCCCATGGCGGGACGCGGGTATCGGTGCGTGCTGCTGCGCGACGCCACCATGGCGGTCGAGTTCCCCGAGACGCTGGCCGATCGGGTCCACACCCAGACCGCCATTCGGTACGTCGAATGCTGGGTCGGCTACACCGCGTCAGTCCGCGACTTCATCGGGGCATGCAGCAAGCCATGATGACCGAGCTCCCGGGGCGCTAGGTTGAGCACGTCACGCGCGGGCACACCCACCGGCCCTACCATCGTGGATCGGCGGCCGATCACCATGGATGATGCCGCATGCGTACTCGAGCGCTATGAGGTCGGGCATGCCGTAGAGCCGCCGCTTCCTGCCGGCGGAACGGCCAACACGAACTGCCTGATCACGACGGATCGAGGCCGATTTGTGTTGCGTCGCCGCAATCCGAAGTACGCCGTGCCGGCCTACGTCGCCTTCGATCACCGGTTCATGGAGCATCTCGCACGTCGCGATGTCCCTACGCCCCTCGCAGTCTGTGCACGGTCCGGCTCCCGATGGGCTGTCGTCAGCGGCGACACCTATGAGCTGTACCCGTATCGCCCAGGGCGGCCACATGATCGCAGATCGCTCGGGGAGATCCGCGCCGCTGCGGCGGCTCTGGCCGGGTTTCACATCGCCGCGGCTTCCTTCGATCCGCCGCCCGGCAAGGAGTGGCCGCGGTACGACGATCCGGCCCAGGTCCGTGCCGGTCTCGAAGAGATGAGCGACGAGCTGGCGGATGCCGGTGTCCATGGCCCTGGCCGGGCGTATCTCGACGCGCAGCTTGAGGTGATCGAACGGCTGCTTCCTGATTCCGTCTATCACGCGTTGCCCAAACACGTGATTCATGGCGATTTCCATCCGGCCAACGTCACCTTCACCGATGACGGACAGATCGCGGGGATATGGGACATGGACTGGTGCACGGTGCAGCCGCGCATTCGCGATGTCGCCGACGGCCTGATCTTCTTCGGCGGCGTGCGTGACGGCGACGTGGATTCCGCCGATATCAGGAAGCTCACTCGGACCTGGTTGCCAGACACAGACCGGTTTGCGGCGTTTCTCGGAGCCTACATCCGCGAAAACCCCCTGACCGTTGATGAGCTCCGCCTGCTGCCGATCTTCATGCGGGCGCGGTGGCTGCATTGCCGCGTCATAGGCCGGTCCAAGGTCCCCGAGAGCGAGCGGCTCAGCTTCTTCGTCAGGGGCCTGATCGAGCCCCTGCAGGCGCTGGACGCCATGGACCCGTTCGAATCGCTCGCTGACCGCCACCACCCACACCAACCTTCGGAGACATGATCGCATGAGCCTCACCATCTGCGACTGGAAGCATGGCAAGCGATGGGTCTACTCCATCACCTACGACGAGGCGCTGGAGGAGCTGCACCGCTTCGCTGTGCCCTACCACGAGGAATTTGGCATTCCCGGGCATGTTGAGGCCGTCGCCGGGCACCTCGGCAAGGTCCGACAGATCGGCCAATCGTCCTACAACGGCTTCCACCACATGGGCCCGGAGGGCCTGCGCGATCTGCTTGCCCGGGGGTGGGGCGTCGGCAATCACTCGTGGTCGCACGAGGTCATCGGCCCAGGGGATGTTCAGCGCGAACTGGGCGACGCCAAGAAGCTTCTGGAGGATGCCATCGGCGCGCCCGTCCCGCTCTTCTGCGCTCCGGGCAGCAACGTCAACATGGCGGACCATGTGCTCGAGGCGGCACGGCGTTTCGGCTATCTGGGAGCCATGAGCATCACCGACGCTCTCAATCGGCCCGGAGACGAGCTGTTCTGGCTCAACCGAACGCCGCTGCACGAGCAGTACTACGAGCCGTTCTACAGCGCGTACGATCCCTACCGGAACATCCGCTTCGCGCAGGAGGATGGAGGATGGATCATTGACTACTGCCACTGTCCGCTGGAGACCGCGGTCCATCCGAACAAAGACTGCTCCGAGGCGCAGTTGCGGCGCCGGTTCGAGACGGTTCTCGCCGAAGGCGGCGACGAGGTGTGGTGCGCGAACCCCGATGAGGTGATCAACTACCATGTCACGCGGCGTCACGCCACCGTAGAGACGCTCGCGCAGGGCCCCGATGAGCATCGCTATCGCCTCAGGATCGCCGATCTGCCGCCGACGGTCACGTGCACGGAGCTGACCCTCGAGCTTGTGACCGATGCCCGATGGTGCGCAGAGCCCAGAATAGTCGTTGGATCGCGCGCAGGCGGGGACGCGCAGACCATAATCCCTCTGTTGGTCCGTCCGAGGACGCTCCGCTTCACAGTGGAAGTCTGCGACGGCCTTGAGATCGGCATCGGCGCTTCAGGCGCCCAAAGGAGAATATGCGCATGAGGATCGGCATCGTTGACCTCGACACATCGCACCCGCAGAACTGGATACCCATCGAGCGCGAGCTCGGTCATGAGGTCGTGGGTGTCTTCGATGCGGGCGATGTCCACCCGGCGGGCTACGCCGAGAAGTTCGCCGCGGAACACGGCATACCCCGCGTCTATGCCAGTGTCGCCGAGATGGTCCCCGAGGTGGACTGCGCCATTATCCACAGTTGCAACTGGGACACGCACGTCGAGAAGGCGAGGCCGTTCGTGGAGGCCGGCAAATCGGTGCTCATAGACAAGCCGGTCGCCGGATGCAAGCGGGACCTCGACACGATCCGCGACTGGATGCTGGACGGCGCGCGCATCGCGGGGGGCTCGTCGCTCCGCTACTGCTACGAGACGCAGGAATGGCTGGCCAGGCCCGTCGAGGAACGAGGGACCCCGCATACCGTCCTGTGCGGCTGCGGCGTGGACGAGTTCAACTACGGCATCCATGCCTACGCGCACCTTGCCGGCTTGATGCCCGGCAGGCCCCTCGCCGTCCGAAGCTTGAGCGAGACGACGCCTCGGCGCATCCAGATAACGTGGCCTGACCTCACCGAAGGCTACGTCATTGTCGGCAAGGTCGCAGGATGGATACCCTTCTGGGCCACCGTCGTGACGGAGCGCGGCGTCGCCCAGTTTGTCGCCGATGCCGGCAAGCTGTATCGCGCGCTTCTCGAAGCATGCCTGCCCTATCTGGCCGGCGAGACCGACGAGCCGCCGGTCGGTCCCGAGGAGTTCGTGGCGCCCGAGCGTTGCGCCGTGGCGGCGCGCGCGTCCAGGAACAGCCGCAACGCGCTCCTGTTGATCAATGAGCCCGACGAGGACGACGGCTATGACGGGGCAGCCTTCGCCGCGGAGTACCGGGCCATGCGCTATCCGGGGCAAGGGGGATGATCGCGCGTATCGGCGAGGCACGGGTGGAGTTCTTCCATCGCCCGTTCGTCCAGCCGCTTATCATCAGTTCCGGTGCGATAACGGAGATCACCGAGGCGCGCGCGCATGTCCGCGTCGAGGTGGACGGGCGCGAGGCGTGGGGCCGCGGGGCGATGTATCTCAGCGACCTCTGGGCATGGCCCGAGCCGTCCCTCTCGCACGATCAGCGTGACGCCGTGCTGCGCCGGCTCTGTCTGAGCATCGCGAGGAACCTGCCTGACCAATGCGGCGGCGAAGCTGCCCATCCGCTGGAGCTGGGCATGCGCCTGCATCATGCTCTCGTCGGGCACGGCGGGCCTCCGTCAGGCTCTGAGCGGGCGGACGCCGGGAGCGCCTCGGCTGAGCCGCAACCGACAGCCCTTGCGCGAGCGATGTGCCTCAGCCCGTTCGATGCCGCCATCCACGACGCCGTCGGCGCCGCCCTGGGCGTCTCGGCCATGGCATTGTATGACGATCCGGTCCCCATGCCCGAGGCCGATCGGCTCTTCGGCGGGGAATCAGCGGCCAGAGTCATTGCGGCCATGTTGCGCTCCCAACCCGCGCGGGCCTTCGATGCCTGGCTCGTGGTCGGAGAGGCAGACGATCTCGGGAGCGTCGTCCGCCCTTGGATTGACGAGCGCGGCTATCGGGCTTTCAAGCTCAAGATACTGGGCCGGGATCCGAAGGCCGATGCCGAACGCACCGTGGAGGTGTTCCGAGCGCTGCGAGCGTTCGGCGTAGCGAGACCGCGCCTCACGGCGGATTCCAACGGCGCAACGCCTTCTCCGGATGCCGCCGTCGAGTACCTGGAGCATGTGCGGGACCGTGATGCGGATGCCTTCGACGCCCTCGAGTATATTGAGCAGCCCACGGGCCGCGACATCGTCGCTCAGCCCCATGACTGGCGAGCCGTCGCGGCCACCAAGCCCGTCCTCCTCGATGAAGGACTGACCGACGAAGCCGCCATGGCCCTTTCGGTCGAGCAGGGGTGGAGCGGGTTCGCTCTGAAGACGTGCAAGGGTCACAGCTTCGCGCTTACCGCGGCGGCATGGGCGCATCGGCGCGGCATGCTCGTGGCGCTGCAGGACCTGACGAACCCCGGCCTGGCCGCCATCCACGCAGGGCTGTTTGCGGCCTTTGTACCGACGATCAACGGGGTCGAGCTCAACTCGGCCCAGTTCACGCCTGCCGCCAACGAGGAGTGGCTGCCGCGCCTGGCCGCGTTCCTGGAGCCGCGCGACGGCACGCATCGCCTCGCAGGCGCCATTCCCGACGGCCTCGGGGGCCGCTGGTGAACATCCCATGAAGCTGACCGGCAAGTTGCTCGACGACTCCTTACCCGTCACAGTGACGGTCGAAGACGGCCGTATCGCCCATGTGGCCCGCGAGACGGGCGCGACGGCGTTGGGCGGGCCCGATGTCTGGATTGCGCCGGGGTTCCATGACCTGCAGGTGAACGGATACGGCGGACGGGACTTCAACGCGGGTTCCTGGGGCCTCGAAGCATCCTCCGCCGATCCGGTCGAGGAGCTGGCTGCATTGCAGCGCGACCTGGCAAGTCACGGCACCGCGCTGTTCTGTCCGACGGTCGTGACCGATGCTCCCGAGCAGATGGAGGCGAACCTGCGCCGCATTGCCGCTGCCGTGGAGAGCAACGCCCGTTTCCGCACGGCGGTCACCGGCTTTCATCTTGAGGGTCCGTTCATCAGCCCCGAGGAAGGACCGCGAGGCGCGCACCCGGTCGAGCACATCCGGCTGCCCGACGCCGATCTCTTCGATCGTTTTCAGGACGCCGCGCATGGTCTCATCCGCATGTGCACGCTCGCGCCGGAGATGCCCGGAGCTCTCGGGCTGATCGAATACCTGGTGGAGAATGGAGTCGTGGCGGCCATTGGCCACACCGGCGCCGGCGCCGCTTCCATCCGCGATGCGGTTGCCGCAGGCGCGACCGTCTCGACGCACATCGGCAACGGCTGCCATGCCAGCATTCCGCGCCACAACAGCTACATCTGGGAGCAACTCGCCTGTGACGAACTCATTGCGACGCTGATTGCCGACGGCCATCACATCGAGCCTGCAGAGGCTCGTGTCATGGTGCGGGCCAAGAGGCCGCAGGCTGTGGCGCTGATCAGCGATGCGGTCAGACTGGCCGGCATGCCTCCCGGCCTCTATGCCGACGGACGCTTCGAGGTGAAGGCTGACGGGCACATCGTGCTGACAGGCACGCCCTATCTGGCAGGAGCGTCGGCGCTCCTCGACACATGCATCGTCAACGCCTGGCGGTGGACCGACATGGACCTTGCGCAGGCGGTCGCATGCGCCACCGAGACGCCGGCACGAGCCCTTCGCATGGACCGCAAGGGCCGCATCGCCGTCGGCTGCGACGCGGACCTGACCCTCTTCCGCGTCCGAGAGGACGATCTCATGGAGATCGTCATGACAGTCGTGGGAGGTGAGAGGGCGGACGGGTAACCTCGGCAAGGCTGCCCATGTCTGTTGCTGCCCTAGTCTGAGCCAGCCCATTCACACGTGAAAGGACACTGAACATGTCAAACCGGACCGTGCGCATTGCGCTGGTAGGCGCAGGAATGTTCGGCGGCGACGTGCACCTGCGCGCCTACGCCGACCTGCAGCGCGTGGGGCTTGCCCCGTTCCTTGCGCGTCTGGGGATGGGAGAGTTCGCACGGTCGCTTGCCGATGTGCACTTTGAGCTTGTCGCCGTTGCCACTCGAACGGAGCCCTCCGCCATACGCGCGTCCGAGGCGTTCCGGGACTACACCGGCGCCCTGCCTCAGCCGTTCTGCGGCGAGACGCCGTGGCATGACGTGCTGGCGTCCTTCCCCGACATTGACATCCTCGCTGTAGCCACTCCGGATCATCTGCACACCGGGCCGGTGCTGGCAGCCTTGCGCGGCGGGTGTCATGTCATCGTGGAAAAGCCCATGTGCCTCACCGTCGCGGAGGCCGACGAGATCATCGGCATGTCCCGGGCCTCGGGACGCGTGGTCTGTGTGGACATGCACAAACGCTACGATCCCGATCACATGCGCATTCGCAACGACATCCGGAAGCGCATCGGCGAGCCCCTGTATGGCATGGCGATGCTTGAGGAGCCACTCGAAGTCTCGACCACCACGTTCAAGTGGGCCGAGCGGAGCGATCCGTTCAGCTACGTCGGGCCCCACTGGACCGATCTGTTCCATCACTACTACGGCGCCAAGCCCGTGGGACTGACAGCGGTCGGCCAGAAGAAACGGCTCATGCGCGACGGCATTCGCGCATTCGATGCGGTGCAGGTCCGCGTTGATTGGGACAACGGCATGAGCATCACGTTCATGAATAACTGGATCACGCCGCCGGACTTCGAAGGGCCGGTGAACCAGGGGCACGAGATCGTCGGGACCGACGGCAAGGTGGAGAGCGACCAGCAATACCGGGGCTTCCGATGGTGGAACGCGGGCGGCGGCTCGCGCACGGCCAACAATCACTTCACCCGCGATGTTCCCGATCCGGCGGGCGGGCCTGCCTCGTATGTGGGCTATGGAACCGACAGCATTCATGCCGGCGTGCTCGCGGCATGCAGAGTGAAGTTCATGGGCGCCGGGCTCGACGATCTCGCCGGCACGTATCCGACGCCCGAAGAGGCGCGCATCACGGTAGCCATTGTCGAGGCGGCACGGATCGTGCGCGACCGAAACTTCGCCCATCAGCAGGCCGGTCGCGCGCCCGCCGTGTCGGCCAGCTTCGGCAAGGACGGCATCGCCATCCTCGATCCCTATCGTTCGGCGGAAGGGCCTGACGCCGTCATCGAGCGTATATACGACAGGCCGATCTGAAGGATCTGTCCGATCCGCCGGACCTTTCCGAGAAAGGACATCTCGCATGGGCAAGCCGTTCGACATGACGCCGGCTCACGTACCGACGGTTAACACGCCGTTCCGGCGAATCGTCACCCCCATACCGCACCCGGACTCGCTGGCGGTTCTCGAGCGGCTGCGCCGCTGCGAGCCCCGATCCATGTCGGGCCAGCCCCCCGTCATCTGGCATCGCGCAGAAGGCGTGCAGGTCTACGATCCATTCGGCAACATGTGGCTCGACTGGTCGTCCGGCGTCCTTGTGACGAACGCCGGCCACGGTCATCCGGGCATCCGCGAGGCTGTCAAGGCTCAGTGCGACCGTCCCCTCCTGCACAACTACTGCTTCCCCAGCGAGGAACGGGCTCTGCTTGCCGAGCGGCTGGTCGAGCTGGCCCCCGACGGCATAGACAAGTGCTTTCTCCTGACAACGGGCTCCGAAGCCACCGAATGCTGCCTGAAGCTCGCCCGAACGTGGGGGCGCGTCACCGGCGACGACCGCAAGATCGGCATCATCGCGTTCCTGCAGGGATTCCACGGTCGCACCATGGGGGCGCAGCAAATGGGTCCCCTCGGCGACGGCCATAGCTGGATCGTCAATCTCGATCCCGACATCCACCGGATACCGTTCCCCGACGGTTACCGGGTGACGGACACGAGCTTCGACGGCTTTGTGCGGGCGCTCGAAGAGCAAGCCATAGATCCGCAGACCATCGCAGGCGTCATGGTGGAGACCTACCAGGGCGCGGGACCGGATTTCCTGCCTGTCGAGTACGCTCGCGAGCTGAGGCGTTGGTGCGACGCTCATGGTGCGGCGCTCATTTTCGACGAAGTGCAAGCCGGGTTCGGCCGATGCGGCACCTTCTGGGGCTTCGAGCACTACGGCATCGTGCCGGACCTGATCGCATGCGGCAAGGGCATCTCGAGCTCTCTTCCCCTATCGGCTGTGCTGGGCAGATCCGACATCATGGACCTCTATCCGCCCGGGAGCATGACCAGCACCCACTCGGGCAACCCCATCTGCGTGCGCGCGGCTTTGGCGAGCATCGAGGCGATCCTCGGCGAAGGATTGGTGGAGAACGCGCGGCGCATGGGCGAGGTGCTGCTGCCGGGATTGATGGAGATACAGACGCTCGCTCCTGATCGGCTGGGCTGCGTTCACGGCAAGGGGTTGGTTGCCGGCATGCAGATTGTCCGGGCGGGCACAAAGGACCCGGACCCCGACCTTGCGCATGCCATTGTCGAAGAGTGCTACCGCGCAGGGCTCTTGCTGTTTGCGCCTGTCGGTGTCGGCGGAGCGTGCGTCAAGATCGCTCCGCCGCTGTGCATCACCGAGGCGGCCATCCGCGACGGCCTCGAGGCGCTCTCCGGAGCCGTAACGCGCGCGCTTCATCGCGCGGCATAGCTGCGCTCCGCGACGAAGGCTCGCGAAGTTCGGTCGGGCCGCGCTCGTCGCGGTTTACGCGCCGATCAGGCGAACTGGCAATCGCGCTTCAGGGCGTCCTGCAGAAGCGCATAGTACAGCGTGCCGGGGATGTACGTCGCACCGAGGCTCGCCAGATGGGCGGTCATGTACTGAACGTCCAGCAGGAAATACCCCCGTTCGCGCAGTCGTTCGACGAGCGCCGCCAGCGCAACCTTCGATGCATCGGTCTCGCGATGGAACATACTCTCGGCCATGAAGGCGGCTCCCAGCGCGACGCCGTAGGTGCCGCCGACCAGCCGGCCATCGCGCCATGCTTCCACGCTGTGCGCTTTTCCGCGCCGATGCAGCTCGCCGTAGACCTCGATGAACTCCTCGGTGATCCAGGTGCCCTCTTCGCGATCGGCGCACCCCCGCATGACACCCTCGAAGTCCGTGTTGATCCGAACCTCGAACACGCCGCGCCGGATCGTCTTTGCCAGACTGCGAGAGACATGAAACCGGTGCAGCGGAATGATCGTGCGAGGATCGGGCCGATACCAGGAGATGACCGGCGACTCATCGTCGCCCATGGGAAAGATGCCATGCCGATAGGCAAGCTCCACACCTTCCGGGGTAAACGACAGCTTCAGGCGGGCCATGGACGGAAGACGAACCCTATCGAAACCGCCAGATCAGGTTCGCTCCGCGGTCCTGAGCCAGGATAGAGGCGGCCGAGTACGACTTGGCATGCCCGTCGGCGAAGATCAAGCTGGCCATGCCCCGGTTGTTGCCGTCGGCAAAGTGCCGGCAGTAGACCGGCTTGAGCTGTCCGGGCGTCAGCGGACTTCCCGCCACCAGATCCCTGTCGGCTACGAGCGGCGTCGAAAGTCGGACGTCCGTCGCATTCTCGATGCCATTCATAGGATCGAAGACATAGCCCCGATACTTGAGGCTATTGGGGCCGCAGGCGGTGTCTGCCATGAGCACCGTGCGCGCCGGTTCGTCCACGACGGCCATGGCGGCCACGCTGGTCGGCGCCTCAAGACCGCCAGGATCATAGCCAGCGCGCGTGTTGTAGCCGATCGGCGCAATGCCGCGAAGCGACCAGTCGGCCGCAAAGCCGCCGCCCGTCGCGCTCGGACAGAGGAACACTCCCGTGTTCTTGACGTACGGCTGGATCATCGCCGGCCAGATCCGCGTGGGCTCCGACGTCGGAGTCGCGTAGTTGGTGGACGGCAGATACGTGTCGTTCCAGTCCTGCGCGTACATGTAGTTCGCCAGGGCAAGCTGGCGCGAGTTCGACACGCACGCAGTCTGTCGTGCCCGCTCGCGCGCCTGCGCGAAAACGGGGAACAGGATTGCCGCTAGAATGGCGATGATGGCGATCACCACCAGCAACTCGATCAGCGTGAAGGCCGCCGAGCGGCCTCGCTCCGCCACGTCTTCCTGCCGAGGTTGCTTCATAGAGCATAACCGCCTTTCGGTATGATCCGTTGGTGTGTTCCTCACACCACCTGACGGGTTATACGTCGCCGCGTCGAGCCTGCGCGCCCATCCCGGCGTTCACTTCAGCCGATCCCTGATGGCCTGTTCCTTGGCGTCATCCTGCAGCCGACCACGGTCCGTCAGGATGTGGGGCGTGACGAATATCACGAGCTCCGAGTTGACGCTGCTGGTCTTGGCGCTCTGGAACAGGGCGCCAAGAATGGGTATGTCGCCCAGGATGGGCACCTTCGTGCGTGTACGGTAATCCTGTCGCTGCGTGAGACCACCGATCATGACCGTTTCGCCATCCTTGACGCGCACGGTGGTCTCGGCCCTGCGCGTCGAGATGACGGGCAGACCCGTCTCCCGCTCCTGCTCACTGATGTTGCTCACTTCCGGCTGAATGCCCACCGTGATCTCGCCGTTGCCGCCCGTCCAGGGCCGAACCTGCAGCTTGACGCCCACATCCACCCCCTGGATGTACTCCTGCTTGCCCGCGGACGTGTTGACCGACACCTTGATGAACTTGGTTTGACCGATGAACAGATCGGCCTGCTGGCCGTTGACCGCCGCCATGCGCGGGTTCGAGCGCACGCGCGCCCTCCCCGCCTCCACCAGCGCCTTCAGATGGGCGAAGAACTCATGGGGCAGTTCGCCGACGGTGCGATAGCTTATGTCGCCCGTCGCCGAGTCCGTCTCCAGGGTTATGTGGTCGTGTTCGTAGCTCGTCCTCAGGGCGGCATTCAGATCGTCGGTCGAGGCGACCTCCACCGCCAGCGCCTCGATCATGATCTGAGGCGGCGCGATGTCTACCTTGGTGAAGTCGGATCTGATCTTGTCGAGCATCTGGACCGGCGCGGTCACCACCACCGCGTTCTGAGCCTCGTTGACATGCAAGAAGCTGTAGAGGAACGTGGGGAGGAGGCCCGACGCTGTCTGGGCCTTGATGTACTTCATGCGAAACGACTCAGTGCCCGACAGCCGATAGGTCGCCAGGTCGTTCGGCGTACCGTCGCAGATCATGGTCACGCCGTTGCTCTGGACGTAGGCCAATCCATAGGCGCTGGTGATGGCCGTCAGCGCCTCATCCAGCGACAGCCCTTCCAGGGTCATCGAGACTTCGCGGTCCTTGACCGAGTCATCGGCTGCGAGGTTGGCGCCCGTCAGCTCGGCGAGACGCGCCAACAGGGGCAGGAGCCGCGCACGAAGTGCATGGACATACACCTTGCCGTCGCGGACCTAGACGTCCTGGCGCGCCGAGCCGCCGTTGGAGCCGTTCGATCCGTTCGCCGCGGCGCGGGCCGCGATCGTCCGCTTGGAGTTGACCGTGATCACCACCGACTGGCGGTCGGTGCTGCGGTTTACGTTGACGCTGGAGGGCTCGTAGAGCCCGATGAGCATCTTCAGCCCAACGCCCTCAACGGCGTCCTGCGGCACGGAAAGCTGGAGGTAGCTCACCGGGTACTTGCTGACATCAATGAACGTTCGCCCGATCTGCGACTTGGCGTTGGTGAATCGCATGGTGAGCCGGTTCGATTCGCCCCCATAGAAGACGCTCCAGTCGCCGCCTTCAGGCTCCCAATCCACCACGCCATCGGCCTTCACCGTGATCTGGACGCCATTGCTGAGCTGCTGGCTCTCGATCGCCGTGATGTTGCAGTAGGCGCTGGTCTGGGCGTCGAGCCGGCCCGCGCAAAGAAGAAGCAGGAGCAGGCCGCAAGCAGCCCCCCGGACTCCGGCATGCTTCTCGCCATTCCATCTCGTGTACCGTCGGTAACTCATATGCCTGTTCATCCCTTGTGGTGAGCCGATGCACCGTCACGAGCCGTCGTTGATCCCGGCAGCGTGCGCATGGTGACGAAAACGCCAAATCGTGAGGCCGACGCGCCGCGCGTCCTGGGGATCCTGATGCCCCCCAGCAAGACCGACCGGTCCACTCCGCCCTGCTGATCCACATCCAGCCCGCCGATGTAGAGCGTCTCGCCGTCGCTGAGGCGAATCGTCGTATCCGTCATACGCTGGGCGACGGTCGGATTGCCCGTTCCCCGCTCACGCGAGGCGATGGTGCTGACTTCGGCTCTGACAGCCGCCGTGACCGATCCCTTGCCGGCGGTCCATGGCGTGACTTCGAGCGATGTCCCGACGCTCAGGGTCATGATGCGCGTCGTCAGATCCTCACTCCAGAAGTCGTAGAACTGAGCGGCGATGCGTTGTTCGCGCCCTACGAACAGGCGCGCGGTCTCGCCGTTCAGAACCACGCTGCGCATTTCCGAACGGACCCGGGCGCGTCCTCTGGCGATCAGGGCGGACAGCAGGACCTGCAGATCGGGAGCGTCCGGCCCCATCGAGGAGTAGGTGATGTCGCCGAGATCCGTACCGGCTGCCGCCAGCCCGCCCTGCCATGCCAGTCTGCCCCGAATCACGGCGTTGAGATCCTCGGAATCGTCGAAGTCCACCGCAGTGGCGCACACCTCGATCATGGGAATGGGCTTGTCGAGCTTCGCCACATCCTCCCGCACTTTCTCGATGATTGCGGCCGAACCGGACACCGTGATCGAGTTCCGGCCTCCGTTGATGCGGACATGGCCAAGCAGCACATCGGGCAGGCTGTTGCGGATCGCCTCCGGACTCAGATACCGCAGGGGTATTTCGGCGATCTCGCTTGCGCGGTAGTCGGCCATCGCCGATATGGAAGCGTCCGCAAGATGCACGGTCTGGCCCGTGCGCGAGACAGACGCACCGTACGTGAGAGCGATGCAGTCGAGAGCGTCATCGAGAGCAACCGAGTCCAGCGACATGCTCACGGTCCGCTCGAGGTCAGCCGCCGCGGTGATGGAGACTCCCGTCACGGCGCTCAGCTCGCGCACGAGATCGCGAAGGTCGGCATCGAGCGCATAGATTGAGACGAGACCACGACTCGCGCTGACTTCCAGGGTCCGATCTTCAGGATCCGATGGCGTGCGTCGTCGCTCTGGAGTGGGCGTAGGCCGATCGCTCGTCACGATGACCACCACCGACCGCCGATCCTGCCCCATCTCGATGCTGATGTACGGCGGAGGTTCGTTGCCGCCCCAGAAGTTCCAGCGGTCTCCCGGCAGACGGATCTCGCGCGTGACGGCCGACTTGTACAGCACGATGTTGACGTTCACCCCGACCCCCTCAGGAGCATCGGGGGGCACGGTCACCTCGACGTGGCTTACCGGGTAGATGCCGACGTTGGCGATGCTGCCGACACGCGACCGAGCGTTGGTTATTCGGATGGGTATCTCGGTGATCCGCCTGCCCATGCGCTCCCATTGACCGGCTCGCGAAGCTTCCGTGTTGAAAAAGTGACTCGACTGGACGTCGGTGGCCATGAGGCCGTCGGCGCGTATGGTCAGCTGCACCGCGTTTGGGAGGCGCTCCTTCTCGATCGCCGTGATGTGGCAATAGGCGCGTGTCTGAGCCGGAGCGACGGAAGGCAGGCCGAACATCAGGCAGGCGAGACCAGCCGCGAGGCGCCAGCGCCTGAGACCTCCGTCGTCACCGATCGCGGTCATTACCGACAGCATGGGCTATCGCGGCTGCTCGGAGGTGACGCCGCCCTTGAGGAGCCCCTCGTACTTTCGCTCCTCCTCGGCGGGCAATCGGCCCGTCTGAGAGAGGATGCGGGGCGTCACGAAGATCGCCAGCTCGGTTGTGGCCTCCTGATCGGTGACCGACTGAAACAACGGGCCAATGATGGGCAGGTCGCCCAGCAGCGGCACTCGGGTGCGGGTCTTGCGCGACTCCTCCTGCATGAGCCCGCCAATGATCACCGTCTCGCCGTCGCGCACCCGGACGGTTGTGTTGGCCCGGCGCGTGCTCCGATCGGGCAGACCGGTGGTGGGATCGGGCGCACTCAACACGCTTATCTCCGGCCGCACATCCACAATGATCTCGCCCTGGCCGCCCGTGAACGGGGTCATGATCAGGCGGACGCCGGCATCTATGGCGTTGCTCTGCCGCATGCCGCCGTACTCGTCATCGCCGCGGGGGATCGCCACCGGCGTGCTCAGGTAGCGCTGCTTGCCGATGAAGATGGTGGCTCTCTGACCGCTCACGGTGGCGATGCGCGGGCTTGCCTTGATGCGGGCCTTGCCCGAAGTGACCAGCGCCCTGAGCTCAGCCCCGAACGAATCCGGCAACGTCACAACCGTGTGATAGAAGACGCTGCCCGACGGCGCATCCACGGCAATCTGGCGGCCGGCGTTGGCCCAGTCCCACCGAAGACCGAACTCGCGCGCGCCCGTATCGGTGAACTCCACCATGACTACCTCGAGCAGTATCTGGGATGCCGGAATGTCGAACTGCTGGATGTCCTCGCGGAACTTCTTGAGCACATCCGTCGGAGCCGACAGGATGACGGCGTTCTGCTCGGCGTTCGTCTTGACGTGGTCCTGCAGAAACACGGGCAGCAGCGACTTGGCATTGGGCGCAAGGACATACTGCGTCGTGATGGCATCAATGTCGCTCAACAGATAGGAGGAGGGACTGCGCGGAATGCCCTCGCTCACCATGAAGATGCCCTTGACTTCCTTGCATGAAAGGCCATAGGCGCCGACAATGGCGTCCAGAATCTCGGTGGCCTTCTTGTTGACGAAGTGAACCGTCACGCTCCGGCGGACCGTGTCGTCCACGATGATGCGCAGGCCCGTGCGGCGGGCAAGGGCGGTAAGCGCCTCATGGGCATCCACGGCGACCGCGTGGAGCGAAACGCCTTCGGGACCGATCTCTATGCGAACGGGGGATTCCTTTGGCTGCTCCGCCGGCTCCACCCTGGCAGGATCCTCGGCGCGAGCTGCGCACGGGAACGAAAGGGCCACGACGAGGGCGACGCAAAGACACTGCGTCAGGCGCGGCATGCACTACCTCCTGGGACTCACGATGCAACGAGGAACCCCGCTGAACGGGGACACCACTACACCCGCGAGAATACCCAGCGCATGCCCGCGCGTCAAGTTCGCAGCAGGACGCTCTCCCTTTCGAAGAGGCGTGTGCAGACGCCCACGGACAGGGCAGCATACAGGAGGGAGGCTCCCAGGGCCAGACCGAGGAATGCCGGATCGGTGCTCCCGGTCAGAGCCTGCTTGATGATCAGCGACGCGTTGAGCACCGGGACCGCTGCCATGCCCATCGGCGCCTCTGCGCCGGTCACCATGGACATCATGGCCGGGACGATGATGGCGATCATCGTGGGGCCGAGGTAGGTCTGCGCCTCCTTCTGGTTCCGAGCGAACGTCGAAACCGTCAGAAGCATGCCGGCAAACAGGAAGGCGAGCGGAATCTGCATGAGCATCGTGACCCCTATGCCGGACAGCGTCAGGTGCATGCCGCCCCGGGCGATCCAATCGAACGCTTTGAGCCCGCTGAAGAAGGGGATGCTCATGCCGACCACCGACAAGGCGCTGCCCACACAGCAGATGGCTGCCACGGCGGCGAACTTGCCGAGCACCAGCTCTCGGCGCGATGCCGGCGATACCAGCAAGGTCTCCAGCGTGCCCCGTTCCTTCTCGCCTGCCACCGAATCGTTCGCGGCATAGATCCCGCTGCTGAAGCATGCCAGCGCCAGCAGGTAGGGCAGCATGCCGGCGATGATGAGCGTGCCTCTGCCGGAGCCGGTCTTGATCGGCGTCTCCCTGACGTCGAGCGGCGTGGCAAACTCGGCGGGCAGCTTGAGCTCCTTCAGTCGGACCTGGAGGATCCCCTTTCCGGCGTTCTGCAGGACCTCGCGGAGGCGCATGGCGGCAGCATTGGACTTCTCGTTGCCCGCATCGAGCAGAATCTCGACCTTCACGGTTCGATGCGCGGCCAGCCCGCGCTCAGCGTCTCGAGGGATTATGAGAGCTGCCCGGATCTTCCGGTCTTTGATGAGCGCTTCGGCCCGGTCGGGCGAGACCGGCTCAAGCGTCAGGTGCGCGGGAGCGCCGATGGAGCGCATAATGCTCGGTGCGAGGCTGGCATTCGCGACGCCGACTACCATCTTCTCCGAGCGCATCTTGCGCGACTCGCTGGAGATGAACGTACCGAGCAGTAGGAACAGCAGCGGCGTGATGAGAAGGGGGCTGATGACCACCCCGATGAGCGTTCTCCGATCACGGAAGACCTCGCGGAACTCCTTGGCGAACACTACGGCCACTCGGTTGGGCTGACGCCCCACACTATGGTTCAAATCCAGTCCTCCAGCCGGGCGCATCCCGGTTGTTGGCTCCGCCATCCCGCCTGATCGCTCCTCGGGCTCGCCCGATAGCGCCGGGCACTGACGCACTTGCCGGTTTCCACCGCGAATACGCCTGCTTCAAGCCTTCGGTTTCATCACCGTCACGCAAGGAGATGACGCCGGGCTTGCCGAAAAGACGACGAGACTGCGCTTGGGTTGGCAATCGCGCGTTCAGGAGGTGCCTGATGCCATCGCTATGGCTTGCCGTATTGGTCGTTCTTTTGTCGCTGGGTCTCGGTGCACAGGAGACGCCCGCCCAGTTCGCTGCCCGGACGAAATGGTGGCGCGAGGCCAAGTTCGGCATGTTCATCCACTGGGGCGTCTACTCCGTTCCGGCGAGCGCGAAGGGCGGCGCCGAGTGGTACCTGCATGGATCGCGCATGCAGGTCAAGGACTACGAGAAGTTCGCGCCGCAGTTCAACCCCGTCCGGTTCGACGCCGCCCGATGGGTGCGCACGGCGAAGCAGGCCGGCATGAAGTACATCGTCATCACCAGTAAGCATCACGACGGCTTCTGTATGTTCGACAGCAACCTCACGGACTGGTGCATCACAAAGGCGACGCCGTTCAAGCGCGACCCTTTGAAGGAGCTGGCCGCCGAATGCCGCAAGCAGGGGATCCGGCTCGGCTTCTACCATTCGATCATGGACTGGCACCATCCCGACTACCTGCCCCGACGCGAGTGGGAGAAGGAGACCCGGCCCGCAGCGGGCGCATCGCTGGATCGCTACATTGACTATATGAAGGGCCAGCTCACCGAACTGCTGACCAACTATGGCCCTGTCGCGGTCCTGTGGTTCGATGGAGGCTGGGAGCACAACGCGCAGGAACTGCGATCGGCCGAGGTCAACGCCATGATCCGCAAGCTCCAGCCGAGGATCATCATCAATGACCGCAATCAGCTTCCCGAGGACCACTCGACGCCCGAGCAGACCATTCCGGCGGGTGCGATGCCCAACGGCCGCCTGTGGGAAACGTGCATGACGATCAACGACACATGGGGCTACACGCGGGACAACACCAACTGGAAGTCCACCGAAGATCTTGTCCGCAAACTCTGCGACATCGCGCACAAGGGCGGCAACTTCCTGCTGAACGTCGGTCCGACCGAGCTGGGCGAGTTCCCGCAGCCAATCGTTGAGCGGCTGCACGGTATGGGCGCATGGCTGAGCGTCAATGGAGCGGCCATCTACGGCACCACGCAGAGCCCGTGGAAGAAACTGCCGTTCGACGGACGCTGCACCGCGAAAGGGAACCGTCTGTACCTGCACGTGTTCCAGTGGCCCGCCGACGGGCTCTCTGTCTCCGGGCTCAAGACGCCCGTCAGACTGGCGACCGCGCTCGGAAGCCGCGAGAAGCTGCGATGTACGGTAGGCTCTCGGGACGGCCATCCGACCCTCTCCATCTCTCGGCCCGCGAAGCTCGATCCCATCGCGACCGTCATCGAGCTGCAGCTTGCAGGCAGGCCGGTTGTCGAAGACCCCGCCACGGTCGTCAAGGCCGGCGCCGACGGAACGCTCACGCTGCGCGCTGCGGACGCCGTCATCCATGGCTCGGCGCAATATGAGAGCGGCGGCGGCCATGACAACATCGGCTTCTGGACGAACCCGCAGGACTACGTGAGCTGGGAGATAGAACTGATCCGGCCAGGCGACTATCGCGTGGCTCTCACCTACGCCTGCCAGCCGGGGAACGAGGGTTCGGAGTACCATGTGACGCTCGGCTTGCGCGGCGGGGGCAACACGGTGTCGGGAAAGGTCGAGGCCACGGGCTCGTGGACCGATTTCCGCACCGTGGACCTCGGACACATGTCAGAGATCAAACCCGGGCGCTACACGCTAACGGTGAAGCCGACGTCCATGCCGAGAGGCGCCGTCATGAACCTCAAGGAAGTGCGCCTGACGCCGATAACCGAGACCTAGCGGCGAGCGGTCGGCATATCGCGTGGCGAGGGCTACACCGCGTCGCAAGAAGTGACGGCGGCAATGGTTGGGACGCATGCAAGATGCCTGGACACGAGAACGTGGCACGGCGTGACATCATCCCGCGTGACTGTCGTAGGGGCGTATCAGCCGAACGACCGCCATCGAGACGAACATCGCCCGCCGGTGATTGAGCCGGCGCGAAGCGCCGTGTCGAAATCAAGGCGGGCTCCGTGCGCACCCGGTCGCGGCGTATCAGCCGGAAGCCCGGGCTCCCATATCCATGATCCGAGGCCGGAACCGGCTGGTACGCCCGTGTTCCGACAGATGGCCGCGTTCACCGGCTCGCCTCCGCCTGACGCAGCAACAAGGGCGAACCAACCGCGCGCGGCCGCGGTCCTCCTCGCGGCGGTTTCGATCGGCGGTTGATTCGCCCCTACGGGCATTGTGCGGCGCGCGATCGTAGGCCCTGCGGACCGAACAGAACAATCCCGGCCCTTCGGGCTGAACGACCGCCATCGGG
>JAAYVH010000093.1 GCA_012517255.1 Chthonomonadales bacterium | reverse complement strand
TCGTCCCGATGGCGGTCGTTCAGCCTGAAGGGCCGGGATTGTTCTGTTCGGCCCGCAGGGCCTACGATCGCGCGCCGCACAATGCCCGTAGGGGCGAATCAACCGCCGAACGGCACCGCCGGGAAGAGGAACACGGCGGCGCGCGGTTGGTTCGCCCTTGTTACGCGTGAGCGTGCTCCGGCCAATATCGGCGTCGCCGAGCCCGCCGGTGATTGAGCCGGCGCGAAGCGCCGTGTCGAAATCAAGGCGGGCGATCTTCGGCCGGATGGCGGGCGGTCGTTCGGCTCGCAGGGCCTACGATCGCGCGCCGCACAATGCCCGCAGGGGCGAATCAACCGCCGAACGGCGCCGCCGGGAAGAGGAACAGGGCAGCGCACGGTCGGTTCGCCCATGTCCCGCACGATCCCGATGACAACCGGGATGCCCACAGACGTGTCCATGACAAGTGCGTACCAGCCGGCTATGACCTCGTGTCATATGTGTCCCACATCGGTGGTCCGGCTGATACGTCCCTACGACAGTCGTGCGGGTCGCGGCCCCATGGGAGCACGTTCAGTCGTGCCCCTGCATTGCCGCCCGTGGCTCAGTGACCGGCGCTACAGGCCGCCGATGCTGTCTGGCTGCGCGGCTCGGAGCCTCTGCAAATGGAAAGGGCTGCCGGATCGGCAGCCCTAGCGTTCCATACAGCCTTGACGGTCGACTACGTCAGAAACCGCCGGCGCAGCCAGAGCAGTCCGAAGCCGGCCATCGAGCCAAAGCCCGCCAGCGTTCCGGCCTCTGGCACCACGTCGGGGCCGTTGCCATAGCGTAGATTCCCGATCGCGAAATCGACGTCGCTCTCAAAGACCACGCGATCGAACAGGTCGCCCTGAGCCGCAAAGAGACGCGCTCCGGCATTACCTTCCACATACTGCGAGATCGAACCTACCAGGCTCGCGCCGTTGTAGAACCTCGCAGTCATCAAGTATTGCCCATAGGGATCCGGTTCGGCTTCGAACCCGAAGATGCCAACTTGCTGCGAGAACGACAGAGTCAGACTCGTCACCCCGCTGTAGAACACGTCCGTCGGCGTCGGCTCGACCCAGGGAGGGCTGGCCCACGTGGCCCAACCACCGCCGGGTGCCTGGCGGTACGTATCGGCCGGGGCGCTAAGGGTGACGGAGAAGGCGCCGTCGGTAAGGACGGAAGCCGGGAACGATAGGGGCGTCGGCAACTTGGTGGTAGCCGCAAGATATGCAGCGTCGGGTTGCGCGATCGGAGTGAACTGCGCGCGAGCGCCTGTCTGCAAGCTCACCAGCGAGGCCGCCACCAGCCACACCAGTACAAACGATCTGTGCATTAGTGACTCCCCACACAATGATAAGTCGGGGTCCTGGATGGGCTGAAGGATTCCCCGCAGAATGATCATATCACAGGTCGAGCGGCGCGTCAACCGCCGCCGAGGAACTGAACCGCAGCGACGCGAAGTCCATACGGATCCGTACCGGACAATCCCGAAGGATCGGGGGCAATCGTCTCTTGCGAGCCCAATATTCCGATCGGTATGGTCTGATCGGGATCGCGTCGCTTCGCTCGCGATGACGTGGGTGTGCAGGGCGTGCGTGGGGATGGTACGAGCGCTGTACGTCCGGGTAGAGGTGTGTTGGACCAACAGGTTGGGTAATGAGGGGCTGACCTTGGATATGCTGTAGTCGACAGACAAAA
The DNA here is from genome assembly GCA_012517255.1 of Chthonomonadales bacterium. GTDB lineage: Bacteria > Armatimonadota > Chthonomonadetes > Chthonomonadales > CAJBBX01 > JAAYVH01. The sequence goes on along the minus strand of JAAYVH010000093.1, from coordinate 467 downwards.
CAGCCCAAGGAGCCCCTCGGTCAGGAGTGTACATCGGAATGTGGTGCGTCCTTGCGTTCCCGAGGTCCGCGGACCTCGGCTATCATCTATCGTCGCTCCGCGACGAATGTGGATCGTGTTGTCGTCGCGGTGCGGCGGACGCGTATTGTGTTGTCGTCGCTACGCGATGACATGGGCGGAACGTCGTTCGCCACGGTGCGCACGACACGACAGCCCGTAGGGGCGAATCAACCGCCGAACGGCGCCGCCGGGAAGAGGAACAGGGCAGCGCGCGGTTGGTTCGCCCTTGTTACGCGTGAGCGTGCTCTGGCCCATATCGGCCTCGCCGAGCCCGCCGGTGATTGAGCCGGCGCGAAGCGCCGTGTCGAAATCAAGGCGGGCGATGTTCGGCCGGATGGTGGGCGGGCGTTCGGCTCGCAGGACCTACGATCGCGCGCCGCACAATGCCCGTAGGGGCGAATCAACCG
>JAAYVH010000092.1 GCA_012517255.1 Chthonomonadales bacterium | reverse complement strand
GCGTTTCGGGACGCGGTTCGTGGCCTGATGGAGGCTGGGGCCATATGAGCGTCAAGACTGCTGACCGGGCTTCGGCTTACTCCGACGACAGGGGCCTCCGGGCGAGCGCCCGGCGCGAGGGGTCTGCCATATCGGTGCGGATGATGGCGATACCAGCGGTCTTTCTCTCCGCCATCGGCCTCGTCTATGCGAACTCTGCGAGCTTCCCGGCGATGGTGCGCATGGGGGAGGCTATGGAGCTCTCGGTGATCAAGCATCTCGCCGCGTTCGCCGTGGGCCTCGCACTGATGTTCGGCCTCTCGCGGGTGACCTATGATCGCTTGCGCGGGTTGGCCTGGCCGATACTGGTCGTGTGTCTGATCGCTCTTGCTTCCGTCTGGATTCCCGGATTTGGACGCCGCGTGAACGGGTCCTGTCGGTGGATCGGTTTCGGGCCGTTGACCATCCAGCCTTCGGAGTTCGCCAAGGTCGGCATGGTTCTCTACGTTGCGGCGCTCGTGACACAGCCGCGATACAATGTTGCCGATCTGTGGAATGGATTGCTCGTTCCTCTGGTGGCGATTGGGGGTGTGTGCCTCCTGATCGAGCGTGAACCGGACCTCGGCACGGCGATCGTTGTGTTTCTGACGTGCCTCAGCGTCTTGTATGTCGCAGGGGCTCGAAGCCGCCATATCTGGGCGGTGCTCGGGATTGCAGTTGTAGCGGCCGCGATCTTCACGATGTCGGCTGAGCACCGGAGGCAGCGAGTCACTGCGTGGCTAAGCCCGGACTCGCAACGCGAAGGGGCCGGATATCAGATCAAAGAGGCGCTGATCGCCGTCGGCGAGAACGGGCTGGCGGGGCGTGGGTTCGGTCGCGGCGAAGCACGGTACTACGTGCCCGCGGCGGGAACCGACTACATCATGGCGACTGTGGCCGAGGAGCTCGGCGTTGTGGGGGTCCTCGTGGTGGTCGCGGGGATCGGCACGCTCGTCTTTCAGGCCTATCGCGTGGCGTCGGCGTCTCGCGACCGCTTCGCCATGCTGGTCGCGGCCGGCATCGGGGCGATGTTCATGTGGCAGGCGTTGCTGAACATCGCGGTCGTGACGAATAGCGTGCCATCGACCGGCGTGCCTATGCCGTTCATCAGCGCCGGCGGCTCGTCGCTCATGGCGTGCTTCGCTGCCATAGGCATCCTGTCGCGGCCGTCAGTCCGCGAACGCGCAGCATTGCGATGACGCTTGCAGTCACCGGCGGCGGAACGGGCGGCCACATCTTCCCAGCCATCGCGGTGGCGGAAGCGCTCCGATCAGCCCGTTCGGACGTCGAGGTGATCTACATCGGCGGCGCTGCCGGTCGCGAGGCGACGATCGTTCCGCAACACGGACTGCGGTTCATCGGCGTGCCGGCTCGCAAGATCCGCAGGACAGCCTCGCCGGACACGCTGATTACTCTCGTGGTGCTCTTCCGCGGCTACCTGCAGGCGCGCAGTGCCCTGCGAAGGCTCGGGGCATCGGCTGTGCTGGGGACCGGCGGATATGTCGCCGCGGCGGCCGTGTTGGCTGCAAGTCGTCTGAACATACCGGTAGTCATCCATGAACAGAACGCTGTCGCGGGTCGCACCAACCGGTGGCTGGCTCGGAAGGCCGAGCGTGTATGCATCACGTTCGCCGCTAGCGCCGGTGAGTTTCCGGCCGGCAAAGTGATCGAGACCGGACTGCCCATCCGTCAGGGGCTCGTGTCGCCGCTGACAAGGTCCGCCGCACGCGCGCAACTCGGCATTCCGGAAGCGTCATTCACGGTCGTCGTGGTTGGAGGCAGCCAGGGCGCGGCGGCCATCAATCGGGTGGTATGGGAGAGCCTGGATTCGCTGAACAGGGATATCAGCATCATCCATCAGACGGGCGACACCGAAGGCGGTCCCGGGGAACATGTGCGGGACGCAGGCGTCGGCAGCGTCTATCGTTCGCGACCATTCCTGGACACCGATGATCTCGCTGCCGCCTATCGAGCTGCCGACGTGGCTGTCTGCCGATGCGGCGCATCCACGCTTGCCGAGGTCGCGGCGGCAGGACTGCCCTCCCTGCTTATACCGTATCCATTGGCCTATGCTGATCATCAGACTGCCAATGCGAGGGCGGTTGCCGAAGCGGGGGGAGGCGTCTTGATCCCGCAAGCGGACCTGACCTCGGCGAGGCTGGCGGAGGAGCTTCATGCCTTGAAGGCGGATCAGACACGACGCCAGCGGATGGCAGATGCCACTCGCGCCATGGCGCGACCTGATGCAGCTCAGGCTGTCGCGGAGGTCGTGCTTCGTTGCGTGCGAGAGGCCAACGGGGGCAGAACGTGATGCGCATCCACTTCATCGGCATCGGAGGCGTCGGTGTTAGCGGTCTGGCCGAAGTGGCCCTAGCCCAGGGACACCGCGTCACAGGGTCGGACCGCACGGCGAGCGCCATCACCGAGCGTCTCGCCGCCAGGGGCGCCGCCATACGGATAGGTCACTCGGCCGAAGCCATCGGGGACTGGGCGCCTGATCTCGTCGTCTACTCTGCCGCTATCCCGGCGAGCAATCCCGAACTCGCCATGGCGCACGCTCGCGGCATACCGACGGTCTCACGCTCGGAGTACCTGGGCAAGGCCATGGACGAGGCTGCGCCGCCGAGAGTGGCGGTTGCCGGAACACATGGCAAGACCACGACCACCTCGATGGTGGGAGCTGCCCTGGTTGCTGCAGGTCTAGATCCGACGGTGCTGATCGGCGGCGACTATGCTGCGTTCGGAGGCAACGTGCGGATCGGATCGGGCCCGTTTGTTACAGAAGCCTGCGAGGCCTTTCGCTCCTTCCTCGACCTTCAGCCGGACGTCGCGGTCATCACGAACATCGAGCCCGATCATCTCGATTGCTATGGGGACTTCGATCACGTGCTCGAGGCTTTCGCGGCCTTTGTGCAGCGCATCCGCCCCGGTGGCACGCTGGTGCTATGGGCAGACGACCCGCATGCCGATGCATTCGTGGGCATCGGGACGGACCGCGGCCTCCGAGTGCTCCGCTACGGTCTCGGCGAGAAGCCAGATCGGGACATGTGGGCCGACGAGCCGGCTTCGGCACATGGCGTGACCGGAGTGACTGTGCGCATGCGAGGAGCAGGCGGCGCGGTGGAACGTCTCGGGGCTCTGACCCTCGGAGCGCCGGGGCGCCATAACATTCTGAATGGCATGGCGGCGCTCGGAGTCGCGATGGCATGCGGCGCGGACATCCTGCGAGCGTTCGATGGTCTCCAGGGATTCGGCGGCGTCGAGCGCCGCTTCGATGTGCTGGGGAGCTGGCGCGGCGCGACGGTGGTCGACGACTATGCCCACCATCCGACCGAGATCCGCGCCACCATGGCCGCGGCGCGCGAGCGATTTGAGGGGCGAAGGCTGATTGCGGTGTTCCAGCCGCATCTTTACAGCCGGACGCGCGACCTGCTCGATGACTTCGCGCAGGCCCTTGCGGGCGCAGATGCTGTGGTCGTCACAGGCATATATGCAGCTCGGGAAGAGCCCATCCCGGGCGTTGACGCCGCCTTGCTCTCCGGGCGCGTCGCCGCCGTTGCCCCGGACGTTACGCTCCTGACCGAACCCGATAGGGAGCGCATCCCGAGCACGCTTGAGCATATCGTGCGCAAGGACGATGTGATCCTGATGCTCGGAGCGGGCGACATTCGCGAGGTTGGGGAGCGCCTGGTGGCGACCGAACCAAGCACGAGGAAAAGGGAGGCGTGAGGATGAAGGATTACACTCCGGGATACCGATCGGCGCGCGAGAATGCCGCGCGTCGCGCGTCGGCTCGTTGGGGATGGATCACCGCCTGCCTGACCCTTGCCGCCGCTGGCGTATCGGTCGCTGCAGCGCTGACCTCGCCCGCAATAACCGTGCGACGGGTGCGCGTTGTGATGCCCGCCTTGCCGCTGGAGAGTGAGAGCCGGTGCACGCTCAGTCGGGCAGCGTTGCCGCCGGGTGTCCGGCTCGCGCTGATGGATGTGCGAGGTTACGCTGACGCACTGCGGCGGTTGCCGTGGGTTCGCTCGGTGACTGTGCGCCGCGGCCTTGATGGCACCGTTACGGCGGAGGTTGAGGTCCGAAGTCCGGTGGCTCGACTGGTCTGCGGCGGACGCCGATGGGAAGTGGATGACGACGGAGTCATCATCAGGCCCGCTCGCCGAGACTTGGACTTGCCCGAAATCGTTATGAATCAGGCCGTACCGGTCTGTCGAGGAGCGCGCGTGGAGGCTGAGAACGTGCTCGGCGCGATCGCGGCGCTGGCATTGTCGCGTGGGGTGAGCGGCCTGACGCCAGTGTCCATAACCGTTGACCAAACAGACGGCATATGCTTTAATAACGGCGATAACATCGCCGTCTGGTTGGGCCGGGCTGATGATCTGCCCTACAAGATGGCGGTGGTAGAGCGCATCTACCGATTGGAGCCGCCGGTTGCGGATCGGCTTGTGTCGGTGGACGTCAGTGTTCCGCAGATGCCGACGGGCACGCGTGGAGCGACGGCACGCAATCGCCCCTCCGTCACCCCCGATGCCGGTTGAGGTAGGTTGCCATGCTCGTGCGGAGGTGTCCAGGGGCGGGTTGCGGCATCGGTCTGGCGTCAAGGGTGCCGGCTCTTCGAGGATGGTTCATTGTTCACGTCTGCGCACCGTCATCAGCCGTGGGTATGGCAGGTGACGGCTCTGTGCTTCATGCTCGGTTTGCTCCTGGCCGGTTCGCTTCAGACGGTCAGTACGATTCGGCGCGCCGGGGGCGGCCCGGGTCGGGTCGGCTTCATTTCGGGCGCATCTCCGAGCCTGGCTGCTACGCTGCGCGAACGTGAGAAGGAGATTGCCGATCTCCGCGAGAAGCAGACTAAGCTGGAGAACGTGCTGGCCGAAGGCAGCGGCAAACTCAAGGCGCTGAACGACGAGCTTCAGCTCGCCAAGCTGTTGAGCGGGCTGACGGAGGTTCAGGGACCCGGCATCGTGCTGACGCTGCAGGACGGCAAGCCCCGATCAAATCGCGCCTTTGACGCGGCGCGCTTCACCATACACGACTATGACCTTCAGATGGTAGTGAACGAACTCGTAGCCTCCGGAGCCGAGGCCATCGCGATCAGCGGCCAGCGGGTGATATCGCGTACGGCCATTCGGTGCGTGGGACCGACCATCATGGTCAACAACGTCCCCGTCGTGCCTCCATACCAGATCCTGGCGGTCGGCGATCCGGGCACGATGGCGGGGGGGCTGAACATGCCGGGCGGATACCTCGATGACCTGCGCATGACCGACCCAAGCATGTTCACTCTGGAGAAACGCGACAACGTGGTGGTACCGGCATACACGGGCCGGACGGAAGTGCGATGGGCGCAGCCGACGCCACAGAAGTCCGACGACGAGAAGGAGCGCGCCGAGCCGTGACCGCACTGTTGCCCGTTGTCGCGCTGGCGCTCGGCCTGG
>JAAYVH010000001.1 GCA_012517255.1 Chthonomonadales bacterium | reverse complement strand
CTTTCCGACATCATGGCGAACGAACGCGCGGTGCGGCTCGGGCAACTGGCGCGTACCGTGCGGCCCGGCGCGACTTCGATCTTTCGCTTCAAGTTTCCGACCGCTGACTACGAGCGCGACTTTCTGCTGAAGCCCAAGCGCCCTGCCTACGAAGCGCTGGATCGGTACATGAGCGCCTGGGTGGAAGAGGCCAAGAAGCCCATTGGATCGGTAGCCCCCCCGAGCGCTCCCAGGGAACTCGAGGGCATCATGGCGGACGAGAGCCTCGAACCCCGCGCCATGGGCACTCATCTCATGCGCTACGCCTACATCACGGCGCGACTGCGCCTGATACACGCAGCGCTGCTGCTCGAAGCGAGACGCAAGGCGGTCGGCCAGTACCCGGCCCGACTGGACGGACTGGCCAGTCCCGAGCATCTCGCCGACCCGTTCTCCAACGGCATGCTCGTGTACAGGCTCCGAGGCTCAGGCTACGAGCTCTACAGCGTTGGGCCGAACGGCGTGGATGAGGGCGGCATGCCCTACACCGAGAGCCGCATGCGGCCCGGCCAGGCGGGCGATCTGCCGATACGGGCGACGTTCTAGGCGAGACTGTCCTGCGGTCTAAGCTTTCAGGTCGGCGAGAAGATCGCGCAAGGTTGCCACCACCCTGGCGCACTCATCCTCGGTGACCACGAGCGGCGGCAGAAACCGCAGGATCGCATCGCCCACGGCGTTGACGATGACGCCGCGCTCCAGCAGCCCGCGCTGAAGGGTCTTGGCCTGGGGTACGCTTAGCTCCAACGCGAGCATCAGACCCAGTCCCCGAGCCTCCAGCACCAATGAGGCGAACTCATCGGCGAGCGATTGCAGACCAGCGAGAAACGCCTTGCCCACCGTCTCGGCATGATGCATGAGGTCTTCGGTCTCGATGACATCGAGCGTAGCCAGAGCAGAGGCGCATGCCAGAGGTTGGCCTCCGAACGTCGAGCCGTGGTCGCCGGGCACGAGGGTCGAGGCAGCCTCGCCGCGAGCGAGGCACACGCCCATGGGCACCCCGCTCGCCACGCTCTTTGCGAGCGTCACGATGTCGCCTGCCACGTCCGCATGGGCTGAAGCGAGGAAACGACCCGTGCGTCCCATGCCGCTCTGGACCTCATCAAAGATCAGGAGCGCTTCCGCCTCGTCGCACAGGTGGCGCAGCAGCCGCAGGAAGTCCGGGGCGAAGATGCGAATGCCGCTTTCGCCCTGAACGGGCTCGATCATGACGGCGCACGTGCGCTCGGTGATGGCTTCATCGAGAGCCGAGACGTCGGCCGGATCAACGTAGACGAATCCCGCAGGCAGGGGAGCGAATGGCGCCGAGTACTTGGGCTGAGCCGTGGCGGTGACCGTCGCAAGCGTTCGCCCATGAAACGACCCCGTGAACGTGACAATCTCGTGACAGTCGGGCCCGCGCTTCGCCTTGCCCCACTTGCGCGCGATCTTGATGGCGCACTCGTTGGCTTCGGCGCCCGAGTTGCCGAAGAACGCCTTCTCCATGCCGGTCAGAGCGCACAGTCGCTGCGCCAAGCGGGGCTGCAGTGCGTTGTGGAAGTGGTTACTGACGTGCATCAGTGTCGCGGCTTGATCGGCAATCGCCTGGACGACGTGCGGATGTCAGTGGCCCACGCCGCACACGGCGATGCCCGCGAGAAAATCGAGATACTCGTTTCCGAGGTCATCCCAAACACGCGTCCCCGAGCCGCGCACCAGCTTCACCGGCTGGCGGGCGTAGGTGCCCATTACGCAATCGTCGGCCAGGCCGATCGGGGCTCTCACGGAAGACGCTTGGGTGCTCATGTTAACGTTCCTTAATGATTGGGAGCTTCTCGCTTCGTCGGTGCGTATGAAACCATGCGAACAGACGACACTGTCTGAGGAGAGAACAGGATACCACGTACCATGACGGCAACCGAAGAGCCTCAGGCTCACGATACGATAGACGACAGCGTCGACGATGCCCCATGCATGTTTGCTGCCGAGGGGTTGTGCGACTATGACCCCGAGACCGGCACGCGCTGTGACGCGTGCGAGCGCTACGCCGACATCCTGAAGCGCGCTCAAGAGCTCTATGGCGGGGTGCGATGGGTCGTCACGCCGGACGGCCTGCTGTACGACATGCAGTCGTAGGGCCGCAGTATCGTGCGGTCCGAGCCGTAACGACGCCGGTCTTCCATCCAGAGGTCGAGCGGCTCGCAAATAGCCCGTATCCGCGCAGGATATAGGGCTTATCTTGGCGCATACTGTAAGCGACGATTCCGACCTTCACGTCACCGCGAGGGCGGAACATTGAATCTCAGGAGGCCCTTACAGTGTCCAAGATCCCCATCGGCGTGCAACTCTATTCCGTTCGCACCGAGTGTGCGAAGAACCTGCCCAAGACCCTGACGGCTATCGCCAAGATGGGCTATGCTGGCGTCGAGTTCGCAGGCTACTACGATTACTCCGCGCAGGATCTGCGCAAGATGCTCGACGACGTAGGCCTGGTCTGCTGCGGTACCCACATCGGCCTCGACACCCTGCTGGGCGACGCCCTGAAGGCGACGGTCGAGTTCAACCAGGTACTCGGCAACAAGTTCCTTATCGTGCCCTGGATTGACGAGGACAAGCGCGCCAACAAGGCCGCCTGCATCGAAACCGGCAAGGTTTTCAACGCGATCGCCGATGCCCTCGAGCCGTTCGGCATGCGCACCGGCTACCACAACCATCACGCGGAGTTCACGCCGGTGGACGGCGAGACGCCCTGGGACAGCCTGTTCTCCGCCACGAAGCCATCGGTCGTCATGCAGCTCGATACGGGCAACGGCCTGGCGGGCAACGCCGACCTGATCGCCATTCTGAAGAAGTTCCCGGGCCGTGCGGGCACCATCCATCTCAAGCCGTACTCCCGCACGCTCGCCGCCGAGAAGGGCTTCGAGGCGGGCTACAAGCCGCTCATCGGCGAGGATGACGTCCCATGGGCCGAGGTGTTCTCGCTGGTGGAACAGGCGGGCGGCACCGAGTGGTACATCGTCGAATACGAGAGTGACGCCTATCCGCCGCTCGAGGCTGTCGAGCGCTGCCTCAAGGCGCTCAAGGACATGGGCAAGTAATGCCTGCAGTCAGGATCGCTTGCCTCCGCACACGGAGAGCAAGCGATCCTCTGCGCCTGCGCCCACTCATGCGTCGCGTTCGGTCCACGTTGCTCTCAGCGCTCGCGTTGCTGGGGAGCGTGCATGCGCTCGGCCAGACCCCCATCGTTCAGCCAGGAGGAACGCCCTTGAGGCTCTGGTACCGTGAGCCGGCCACCGTTGCCGGTGAGAGGGAAACCGGCTGGAGCTGGGAGAACTCGCGGGCATGGGTCCGCGCATTGCCGATCGGGAACGGACGACTGGGCGGCATGGTCTTCGGAGGCGTGCCCGTCGAGCGGATCCAGCTCAACGAGTCGAGCCTCTGGTCGGGCTGGCCCCAGGACGCCGACAACCCCGATGCGGCGCAGCATTTGCCGGAGATACGCCGACTGCTTTTCGAAGGCAAGTACGCCGAGGCTGAGAAGCTGACCTACGAGAAGCTGGCGTGCAAAGGCCCTGGTTCGGGCGCCGGCAACGGCGCAAAGGGCCCCTACGGTTCCTACGAGACGCTGGGTGATCTGCGCATCGCATTCGACGGTCATGAGACCTATTCGGACTACAGGCGCGAGCTGGATCTTACCACGGGAATCTCGCTGGTTACCTACAAGGCGGCTGGCGCGACGTTCCGCCGGGAGACATTCGCGAGTCGACCGGCACAGGCCATCATCATTCGGCTAACCTGCGACAGGCCTCGATCCATCACGTTCCGCGCAAGCCTGTCGCGACCCGAGTGCGCCGCGGTGCGTCCCGACACTCCCCGGGCCATATGGATGACGGGACGCCTCTCGCAGGGCAGGGGCATGCGCTACGCAGCCCGTCTGGAGGCGGTGCCGCAGGGCGGCAAGGTATCCGTGGATGGCGGGGCGGTTCGTGTCGAGGGCGCGAACGCCGTCACGCTGGTGCTGACAGCCGCAACGGACTATCGCAAGCAAGACCCGCAGCGGCAGGCGCAGACGCAGGGCGCAGCCGCCTCGGCGCGCGAATACAGGTCCCTCCGGTCCGACCATGTGCAAGACCATCAGAGCCTGTTCCACCGTGTCGCGCTGACGCTTCCGAGCTCAGACACCACGCAATTGCCGACGGATGAGCGGCTGCGAGCCTACGCAGGCGGCGCATCGGATCCGGCTCTTGAAGCGCTCTACTTCCAGTACGGCCGCTATCTGCTCATCGCGAGCTCGCGACCCGGCGGTCTGCCCGCCAATCTCCAGGGCATCTGGGCCGAGAGCATCCAGACGCCCTGGAACGGCGACTACCATCATAACATCAACGACCAGATGAACTACTGGCCCGCCGAGACCACCAATCTGGCCGAGTGCCACGAGCCGTTCCTCGACTTCATAGGCTCTCTGGTCGAACCGGGCCGCAAGACGGCGAAGGTTCAGTACGGTCTTGATGGCTGGGTCGTCCATACGATCTCCAACATCTGGGGCTACACATCACCGGGCGAGCACCCGTCGTGGGGGCAGTTCCCGGCTGCGGGCGCATGGCTGTGCCGCCATCTGTGGGAGCGCTATCTCTTCGGCGGCGATCGGCGATTCCTCGCCAGAGCCTATCCCATCATGAGAGAGAGCGCGAGGTTCTTCCTCGGGTTTCTTGTGGAGCACCCCAAGACGGGCCTGCTGGTTACTGCGCCGTCCAACTCGCCCGAGAACCGGTTCCGAACCGCCGACGGACAGGTTGCCAGCGTGTGCTACGGTCCGACCATGGACAACCAGATCATCCGGGAGCTGTTGACGCACTGCATCGAGGCAGCGCGCATCCTGCGCACGGATGCCGAGTTCGCCGGGCAGTTGCAGGCCGCTCGCGCTCGGCTGGCGCCCAACCGAATCGGGAAGCACGGTCAGCTTCAAGAGTGGATCGAGGACTTCGACGAACCTGAACCGGGACACCGGCATATGTCGCATCTCTACGGGCTCCATCCCGGCTACGAGATAACGCCGCGAGGCACGCCTGATCTCGCCAGGGCGGCACGGGCATCGCTGGAACGGCGGCTGAAGTCGGGAGGAGGCCACACGGGATGGAGTCGGGCGTGGGTGGTCAACTTCTGGGCCCGGCTCGAGGATGGCAATGAGGCGCACGCCAACCTTCGCGCGCTTCTGTCAAAGTCCACGTTGCCGAACCTCTTCGACAACCATCCCCCATTCCAGATAGACGGCAACTTCGGCGGAACGGCAGGCATCGCCGAGATGCTCCTGCAGAGCCATGCCGGCGAGATCGCATTGCTGCCCGCCCTGCCCGCCGCCTGGCCCGAAGGGCAGGTCTCTGGCCTGTGCGCGCGTGGGGGCGTTGTCGTTGATATCACATGGAAACAGGGACGCCTGCAGACGGCGCGGCTGACCGCCACGCGGCCTGGGACGTTCACGGTGCGCTGCCAGGATCGCACGGTGACAGCGACCCTCAAGGCGGGCAGCACGGTCACATGGGATGGCCGGAGCGCCACGGTCGCTGGGAAGTAGCGCTGCAGTTCGCACAATCGGGTAGAACAAGGAACGCCAACGCCGGCGCACGGCAACGCGCTCGGCAAGCCGAGGTGGCGCGATTCGGGGGTCTTCATCGTGAGAGCATCCGTGATCCTGGTGGTCAGCAACGACGCCGGGCTCACCGAGCAGGTTGAGCGCATCGCTTCAGATCCGGACCTGCAGTGTCAGGTGCGCTGCGTTTCTTCGGGTCGCCTGGGAATCGCCCGCACCAAGGGTGCGCCTCCCGACGTTGTCGTCGTGTCCGCAACCATCACCGATGTCTCGTTGAGCGAGTTCTGCGCGGAGTTCCGCAGCGACAGGAACCGGTCGGGAGCGCCAATCGTGGCGGCCATCGACCGATCGTCCGATTCCGACGAGCGCGCAGCTCTGCTGGAAGTCGGCGTCGACGACATTCTGTTGCTGCCCGTCTCGGACGACGAGCTCAGGGCTAAGGCCCGCCTGTTGCTGCGCCTCAAGGAAGCGGATGACCGCGTGCGAGCGAGTCGCGCGCGCATTCGCGCGCTGGCATCCGAGCAGACGGCCATCCTGCGCCAGACCGAAGACCGGTTCAGGGCGCTTGCCCAGTACTCGAGCGAGGGAGTGGTGGTCGTCAGCGACGACGGGCGCATGAAGTTCATGACTCCCACCATGGAGCGCATCCTCGGCTGGACCAGCAGCGAGGCGGAGAGCCTGTGCATCTGGGAGATCGTGCACCGTTCGGACCGACGGCGCTTGCAAGAGGCCTGGGAGGCGTTGCTTCGCAATCCCATGGCCGCCACGGTCGTCGAAGCGCGCGTGCGAACCAAGACGTCCGGATGGCTCTGGCTCGAGGTCGTGGCCAGCAATCAGCTCCACGTGCCGGGAGTGCACGGCGTCGTCCTGAACTGCCGCGATATTAGCGAGCGTCGGCGCATATCCGATGCCCTGCGCGCCAGCCAGTCGCGCTATCGCAGGTTCGTGGAGGTGACTCAGGAGGGAATCTGGGCCACGGATGCGGCCGAGCGGACGACGTTCGTCAACGAACGCATGGCCCAGATGCTTGGCTATACGACCCCGGAGATGCTCGGCAAGCCCGTCGCCAGTCTTCTGCTCCCTGAGGATCGCGAAGAGCATACACGGCGCATCGCACGGCGCGCCGGCGGCCAGATGGAAGCCTATGAGCAGCGGTTCGTGCGCAAGGACGGCTCCATCCTGTGGGCGCTGGTCTCGGCGTCGCCGATGCTCGACCAAACCGACCAATACAGCGGCTCGTTCGCCCTGCTCACGGACATCACCGAGCAAAAGCAGATGGACAAGGAGCTTCGGGAGGCGCTCGCGCGCTTCGAGACCCTCATCGAAGCGACGCCGTTGGTCGCCATTCAGGGCATGGACCGCGACGGAACCATCACGCTGTGGAACCGTGCTTCCGAGTCTCTGTATGGGGTACCTCGGGACGAGGCTGTGGGGCGGCGACTGCAGGATATTCTGCTCGATGACGAAGAGGCTGCGGCGTTCGAGCAGGTCCTTGGCGAGATCTGGGCGTCCGGTCAGCCAACGGCTCCCTATGAGTGGCGCGTGTGCACCCCTGGCGGCCTGCGACGCTGGGTCTATTCGACCATGGTACCCGTCAAGACCGACGATGCGGTGAGCTGCGTCTACTGCATGGATGTGGATGTCACCGATCGCAATGAGGCGCGGGCAGCCCTGCTCGAGTCCCAACAGGAGCTGGAGCGCCTCAACGCCGAGCTGGGGCGCCGCGTGGAGGAACGGACGAAAGACCTGCAGGAAGCCGTTGAGGACCTCGACTCCTTCGCCTACAGCGTCACCCACGATCTCCGGGCGCCGCTGCGTGCCGTCTCCGGGTTCTCAAAGGCCCTGGACGAGGACTATGGCCAGCAGTTGGAGGGTGACGGAGCCCGGTACATCCGGCTCATCCGCGACAGTGTCGCCCGCATGGACAAGCTCATCAGCGACCTGCTGACCTTCTCGCGCTGTTCGCGCACGGACATGACGTTGCGCAATCTGAGCCTCACCGATCTTGTGAAGTCCGCGCTCGAGGACATGGATCACGAGCAACTGGCTCGGTCCGAGATAGTCATGGGTGACCTGCCGACCGTATGCGGCGACCACGCGCTGTTGCGTCAGGTCCTGACGAACCTGCTGGCCAACGCCCTGAAATACTCGCGAACTCAGGAGCATCCGCGCATCGAGATCACCGCCACGGATGACGGCTCCGGCTGGATCAGATGCGCCGTCAAGGACAACGGCGTCGGCTACGACAATCGCTATGCCCACAAGCTATTCGGCGTCTTCCAGAGGCTCCACAACGAAAGCGAGTTCGAAGGTACCGGCGTCGGGCTCGCCATCGTCCATCGCATCATCCGCCGACACGGCGGCCAGGTCGGATCGGAATCGGAGCTGGGTAAAGGCGCAACATTCTGGTTCACTGTGCCGCGCGGCGTCTGAGGGCCCCGCATCACATCGAAAGGCAGCCAGGCCATGACACCCCGTGAACGCTTCATCGCCGCATTGGAGCGCCGCCCGATCGAGGGCCGCGTGCCCCATTTCGAGCTTGTCTTCTTCCTGACCATGGAGGCGTTCGGCATCCTCCACCCCTCGCAGCGCCACTACGGGCAATGGGATCAGATGGAAGAGAAAGAGCGGCAGCTCCATCGCAACCAGATGGCGGACCTCTACATCATGACAGCCGAGCGTTACGAGCATAGCGCCATCTTCCTGCATCCCAATCCCGGCAGTTTTGAGGAGACGGTCCGACTGATTGATCTCGTGCGCGAGAAGTCCGGCGACCGATACTTCCTGATGATGCATGGCGATGCCACGTTCGCCATCCCCGGCGGCAACAGCATGGAGGCGTTCGCGTTTCGGCTGGTGGATGAGCCCGAGAAGGTCCACGCCGAGGCGGCGGCCATGGTGGACCATATGCTGGCGTACGCCGAGCGGCTCCGTGACCACGGCGGGCTCGACGGCTTCGCCCTGTGCTCCGACTACTGCCTCAACACGGGGCCATTCCTCAGCCCGCGGCAGTTCAGCGAGTTCGTCACGCCCTATCTGGCCCGACTGATCAAGGGGGAACGTGATCTCGGCTTCTACACGATCAAGCACACGGACGGCAACATCATGCCCATCCTCGACCAACTGGTGCAGGCCGAGCCCCATGCGCTCCATTCGATTGACCCGCAGGCCGGCGTGGACATCGCCGAGGTCAAGCGCCTCGTCGGCGACCGCGTCTGCCTCATCGGAAACGTCAACTGCGGCCTGCTCGACTCGGGCACCGACGAAGAGGTCGTCGACAACGTCCGCTACAGTCTGCAGCACGGCATGCCCGGCGGCGGCTATATCTTCTCGACCAGCAACTGCATCTACACGGGCATGCGCCTTGCGCGGTACGAGCTGATGCTGGACACGTTGAGGGCGTTCGGGAACTACTGACGCCTGCGGGAGGAGCCGAGCGGCGCTCGGCGACAGGACCCGGCTACGGGGCCGCCTACCGGCCGAGCCGTGAGCGCAGGTCGAGGACGGCCGCCCTCAGCTCGGGGTCGGTCGGGATGGCGCTCTCCACCTTCTGGATGGCGCGCTGGACGGTTGTGTGATCACGCCCTCCGAAGGCCGCCCCGATGGCGCGGAACGACTCGTCAGCCAGCTCGCGACACAGATACATGGCCGTCTGACGGGCCATGGCTGCGCGCCGATCCCGTCGCTGGCTGCGCAGGATGTCGGGCGTAAGGCCGCAGGATTCTGCCACCGCCTGGATCACGTCGTCCATCGAGACCTGCGGCTTGCGCCCCGTCGCGCGTTTGTCAATGAAGAAGTGCATCAGAACGCTTCGGGCTAGCTCGATGTCCATGGGCACGCGCAGCACCGACGCATTGACCACGAGCCGCGTCAGGGCGCCTTCCAATGCGCGAACGTTCGACTGAATCGCATCGGCGATGAAATACAGCACATCGGACGGCACCTCCCAGCCCTCGAGCTCGCAGCGACTCTGGAGGATGGCCACGCGCGTCTCGATGAGCGGGGGGACTATGTCGGCGATCAGGCCCGCCTCGAATCGGGTCCGCAGCCGATCATCCATCGTGCGCAACTCGCGCGGACTGCGGTTGCTGGTCAGGACTATCTGGCGTCCGCACTGGTGCAGCGCGTTGAACGTGTGGAAGAACTCCTCGCGGGTGTGATCCTTGCCGGCAAGGAACTCGATGTCGTCGACGAGCCAGACATCCACGCTGCGGAAAAAGCGGCGGAACCGATCGGAGCGTCGCTCGCGAAGCGAGGCCACATAGTGGTGCGTGAACGTCTCGCCGTCCACCACCACGAGGCGGCATGCAGGCCAGTGGGAGAGTATCCTGCTCCCGATCGCGTGCAGCAGATGGGTCTTGCCGAGACCGGAGGCTCCGTAGAGGAAGAGGGGATTGAACTGCCGGCCCGGACACGCCGCAACCTCCTCTGCAGCGGCCACAGCCAGACGGTTGCTGGGTCCGACAACGAATGTCTCGAAGGTGAACTTGTCGCAGAGGGGCAGCGAGATCTCCTCGCGCATCTCCTCAAAGGACGAGTCGCGCACGCGCGCAGGTTGAGCGCTCGGCACGGGTTCGGGCGCGGGCACCAGCTCGCCATCCAGGCAATCATCGCGGTCGCCAGCCACCACCTTGACCGTTATCTCGACGCTGTAGCCAACGACGGTCTCCAGCGCGGCTTTGATCTGACCCATGCACCGCTTTTCGATCCACTCTCGGGCGAAGGCGGTGCCGATGCCCAGCACCAGCTCACGATCGCACAGCGACAGCGCCTTCATGGGCCGGATGCAGCTCTCGAACGTAATTCGGCTGACCTTGTTGGCGAGCAAGGGCACGGCGCGGTCCCACGCGCGTTGAGCCGCGATTGAGTACTCGTTGTCACTAAAGGAGAGCTGTCCGTCAGAGCGCATAGGGGGT
>JAAYVH010000091.1 GCA_012517255.1 Chthonomonadales bacterium | reverse complement strand
CCCATCACCCGAACCCGTCGCGGAGCGACGATGGATTGTAGCCGGGTGGCGCGAGCCCCCGGGATGACGGCGACCGCCGGTCGGTGCGCCCTTGGCCACGATCGCGGTCGTTACGGTTGGGGAGGGGTGGGGACAACAAGCGAGGGGATGGGGTGTGGCCTCGCGCGTTCCCGAGGTCCGAGGACCTCGGCTATCATCCTCCGTCGCTCCGCGACGAATGTGGATCGTGTTCTCGTCGCGGAGCGACGATGGACTGTAGCCGGGCGGCGCAAGCCCCCGGACGACGACCGCCACCCCCTCACCTCGCCTTTTCCGGCCAGCGCCGTTCACGCCGCCATCGGCGGCGGGTGGCTGCCAGCATCCACGGGCCCGAATGCCATCGCGTCGCATGCGCCTTGCCACGATGGGTCTGAGCAAGACGGCCACCGCCGCCGAGCGATTGCCCGTGACGATGGCCGTCCTTTGCGATCTCGAGTCCCGGGAAAGCGAGCTTAGTCGAGCATGGCCTCCGGGTCGCCGTGGAGCGGCGGTAGGGGATGGGGCCGGACCATCATGCCGCCTTCTTCGTAGGATTCCATGGCAGCCCAGGTGTACTCGAGAGCCGCGAGGGCATCCCGGCCCGATGCGCGCAAGGACTCCAGCGGGACCTTGTTGGTGACGTCCTCAAGGAACGCATGGATGCGCCGCGGGAACGTGGCGCCGAAGTCGGTGATGCCGGTGTTGAACACTTCGGGCTCGTTGGGACCGCCACCGGGCCGCTCGGCATTGCCTGCCGCCTTGGGATCGGGCGCGGGCCAGAAGGTGAGCTTCTCGATGCAGTTCTCGATGCAGAACGTGCCCCTCGTGCCCGCAACCTCGAGGCTCCACCAGCCGCCCAGACCGTAGGTGGCATCGCCCCGCTGGCTGAGGAGGTAGCCGACGCAGTCGTTGGCGAAACGAACGTGGATGCTGATGGTGGAGAGCATCACGTCCTGCTCTTTGCGCCGGAACCAGGGCCGATTGACGAACGCCTGCACATGCGTCACGTCGCCGCAGAAGTGGCGCATGACGCTGAACGGGTGCGACAGAAATGCCTTGAAGTGCGCATACGGGAAGCCCCACCAGCGTGAGTTGCGGTTCGCGCCGTAGACTCCCTCGCCAGCCGAGAAGCCCATCTTGTGCAAGCAGTAGACGAGCTCGCCGACATGCCCGGCTTTCATGTACTCCATCGCCTTCTCAGCGGTCGGCGTGAAGTAGTGGTTCAGGTTGCACCCCAGATAGAGCTTCCGATCGGAGGCGAACGCCACCATCTGGCGGGCCTCTTCGACGTCATTGGAGAGGGGCTTTTCGACAAGTACATGCTTGCCCGCATCCAGCGCCTGCATGGCCGGCTCATAGTGCCAACTGCCGTTCTCGTATCCCCCGGTCGTAACGTCCACCATCTCGATATCGGCGTTTCGCAGCATGTCTTCGAGTGAGTAGAACGCCTTCACCCCGTACTTCTCGGCCGCGGCATCGGCGCGTTCCTTCACTACGTCGCATACCGCCACCAGTTCAGAGAGATCATCCGCAGCATGCGCTGCCGCGTGCTGCATTCCGATCCCTCGCATACCGACAATCCCAACCTTGATCGCCATGTCTTTGTCCCTTTCCTGCTCCCGACTACTTCCTGGCTTCGGCCTGAAGTCGCGCGGCCTCGCCCGGGTTGCCGATATGGAGCGTGTCGTAGGCCTGCTGCGATGTCTTGAAGGGTCCAACGCCCTCGACACCATGCCAGTCGCCCTGATGATACATCGGGTTCGGCAGGCCTGTCTCCTTCTCGCGCTTCTCGATCCAGGCTTCCATGCGCGCCTTGAGGAACGCCACAACGTCGGGGAGCTCGTCGGCCAGGTTGTGGTTCTCGTCAGGATCCTCAACAAGGTTGTAGAGCTCCACGGGGGGCTTGAAGTGGAAGTCAGGCTCGAGCGCCACCATGAGCTTCCATTCGGGCGTGCGCCAGCCATGCTTGCGCATCCACGTGCATTCGGTGATGTAGATCTCGGGCTCGTGGGAGGCAACCTCGCCTCGGGCCATGGACAGCAGGCTGCGGCCGTCGAAGTCGTCCTCGACCTCGATGCCCGCCAGATCCAGAATCGTCGGAACCAGATCGGGATGATCGCTGTAGCCTGACACACGGCGGCCAGCAGGCACCTTGCCCGGATAGCGGATGATCAGCGGCACATGCAGGACGCAATCGTAGATGCCGTGGTGATCGAACCAGCACTCGTGATCGTAGAGGGTCTCGCCGTGGTCGGCGGTCACGATCACGATGGTTTCATCCATGATGCCGCGCGACTCGAGGGCCGTGAAGATGGTCTGGATTGCAGCATCCATGTAGGCGACGGCGCCGTCGTACTGTGCGATCACGTAGTCCTTGTCGGAGATCCCCTTCGGCATCCACGCGGCGAAGTAGTCACAGAACGGCTTGAACGACATGACGGGATCCATGGATCGGTTGTTCGGGTCACACTCGTTGCCGTGATAGAACATCCGCTCGAACGGCGCCGGCGGAAGGTACGGCGAGTGGGGGTCCATATGGCGCAAGAACAGCAGCCAGGGCTGATCCTGACCGCACAGTCGCTCCAGCTCCGGTATCGTCACGCGGTTCAGGAGTTCGGCCTTCGGGCTGCGGCCGTCCTGGTCTGCCTCCCAGCCGGGGAAATGCAGATAGGTATCGAACCCCCGTGACGCCGGGTTGCCTTCGAAGCCGACACTCGTGGTCGTGTAGCCGTTGTCTCGCAGTATCTCGGCCAGTGTTCGGATCTCCGGGCGCATGGGGCCCTTGTGGCGCAGCGCAACGACCTGCGTTCCGAAGCAGTCGCGTCCGGTGAGCATGTTGGCGTAGCCGCTGGTCGTCGGGATGTGGGGACTGAAGTGATTCTCGAAGAGTGTCCCACCGCGCGCGAAGCGGTCAATGTGGGGGGTCGTCAGGCGTGCGTGGCCGTAGCAGCTCATGTTGCGCGCGCTGAGTGAGTCGATGCCCAGCAGCAGAATGTTCGGCTTCTTGCCGCCGGGACCGGAGTTCGACATGGTGCATTTCCTCCTGAAAAGCTCACGCCGGATTACCCATCGGGACGCCGGGTCCGGCCATGCCTATTCTACCGGAGTAACGCTCTTAACCGAGCGTGCCGGCGAATGTAGCCGCCGCTTCATGCGGCGTTACGTTGTTGCCGCCGTGCGCGGGGTGAACCCGCGGCTACACGGCGTTCGGCCATGATGGGACCGCAGCTCACCTTACGCAAGGCGAATGATGAGAACGTCGTGGATGGCTGATGTGCTCCAGGTCACCACGTCGCCCCGGCGTGCGGCCTTGGAGCTGCGACTGCCGACTGAGACTCCCGCACATGGCACGTTGATCTTCACGCTCGCCGAGTACGTCATGGGCTCTTCCATGACGGGGGGCAATACCCTCTTGGGCGTGGGAAATGCCATCGCGGAGAACGGAGCTGGCGCGTTCCATGCCACGAAGTGAACCAGCAGCCGTTTCCGCTTCGGATCCCGAGTGACGACGGTCTCGACGTTAGCAGGAGCGTCAATGACAACAGGCGGCTTCGGGTTCAGGAACCGGATAGCGTTGCGGAGAAGGTTGCGATGCTCCACCAGGCGGTATTCGCCCACGTAGCCGGAATCTACGGCACAGGGGATCGTCAGCACGTGACCCTTGCCGAGGGCATTCAGGAGCATGGCCGGCCCCGCCGGCGATCCGGGGCTCATGTGGTTCACCCAGAGATTGTTCTCCGAGCGATAGGCGAGGCGCAGGCTGCCGAGCGTCTCGGCCGTGGTGGCCTCGTAGGCGGCGAGCGGGCCGTAGACCAGCATCGGCAACCCTTCGGGAATGTCGGCCTTCATGGCGGCGCCCAAACCGCCGTGTGCTGTCACACCGGTCGGCAACGTGAGGTAGTTATCGTTGTAGCGCAGCTCGCAACGGACCAGCTTTCCGCCAACCAGCGCTTCGACGGATGAGCGCTCCATGGGCTGGCCATAGCGGTCGCAGACGCCGGTCAGACCGGTGATGAGCAGGTTGCCGCCTTCAGCCACATACCGCGCCAGGAGTTCAGCCTCCCGCTCGCTCACGATCGTGACTCCCGGCAGCCAGACAACCGGGAACGCCTTGAGCCGCTCAAGCGTGACGGTCTCGTCGGGGATGACACCCATGGGAATGTGCGATTGGAGCATGGCCAGATGGGCGCCCCAGAAAGAGCGCATGTACTTCGGGGGATCGCTGCGTCCCCACCAGTCCCGGCTCCGGAGCGAATAGTAGAGGCCGACTTCGGGGACTGCGGGGTGCCCGACGTACTGCCTCTTTGACCGTGCGGCGGCGAACGCCTGCCCGATCCGATCATAGGCGACCGGCTCGAGAGCCCCGTCATAGTAGAGCTTGTCCACGATCGTGCACTGGACGCCGTGGGCCATATACGTCATGACCTCCCACTCGATCTCAACGGCAGGCTTGACCGTGAAGTCGTGGTAGTCATAGACGCCGCGCGATGTGGCGACCTGTGTTTGTCCGTCGTTGCGAACGCCCTTCATGAACAGCGAGATGAGGCTCGGCGTGTTGTGGCCGAATACCCACGGCAGCCCTTCCGCCGTCACGAAATCCCCGTTGTTGGCGTGCTTCGTGGGCGTCTGGCCGGGGTACCACGAGAAGGGAGGGTAACCGTGGTAGTTGAAGTCCACCGAGATGTCGGGCCGCTTCTCCCTGACGAACGCCTGAACCTCCTGGCAGAATCGAGAGTTCGATTCCGTGCGAAACTCCAGCACGCGATCCCAGGCATCGTCCCATGTCTCTCCTATGGGCAGGTCCATGCCGTAGGTCTCCCTGAACCGCGTCTTGCATGCAGGGCACCAGCAGCCGATGGGCGGCGTGAAGCCGTAGTCGAGCATGTCCACATGAAAGCCGACGATCTCGTAGGCCATCATCTCGGCGAGCACCGCCTTGATGAACTCGATGTAGCCTGAGTTGTAGCAGAGCCGTCCGCCGAGGTCGTTGTCCTCCCATCCCTTCATGCGCCAGTCGGGGTGGGCGCGCCATGAGGAGTCGTCATACTGGACCTGACAGTAAGCGACGATCGGCAGATTGTGGGGCTTCGCAGCATCCAGAGCCTCACGCAGAATATCTCGGCGGCCAAGGTTCGGGCACTTCCGCGCGACCTTTGAGTCGTAGTAGGCGAACTCCATGTCCTTCATGAAGAGCACGCCGTACTCGGAGTTGGCGCGCAGGAGGGCGTCCACCCAATCCTTGCCGGTGGCTCTGGACATGTACAGGCGGTCTCGGTCGTTCGCGCCCGTCGGTCCTATCTCGATGCCGACGAGGTGTCGGCGATACCAGGGCTCACGCTGCACCGTGTTCCGGCTAGACTTCATCGAACTCGCTCCTCCGAATGTCGTTTGGCTCAGAGCCGCCGCGCCGATGGCGCAGGCGAGCTCGCGCCGGGTCAGTCTGGTGTCCATGCTCGGCTCCAGTGCGCGGCGGGCGGCGTAGCGTGAAGGCTCTGTCCCCGGACGCCGCCTCGTTGCCGCTGTTACGTAACGGGTTCGCGGAGTCCGATCGGATTACCTGCACTGAGCGAACTGAGGAGCGACGGGAGGCTCATGTGATGGTGGCGTGCAGTCATGCCGCAGGGCTCTCGCGCCGCATAGCCGAACGGACGAGGACGGGCTGAACGCGCCGTTGCTGGCCGAACTGCATAGGGGTTGGACCACAAGGACCGGAGCGTCCGCCAATCGACGCGCGCCCATCACGCAAGGCAAGCCGGACCGGCCGCCCCGATAGAGGCGGCCGCTTTCGGCACAGGTTCCTGCCGCGTTCCCGGCGCGCTACCTCTCCGTCGCCACCTCGATCCGAGCCCAGTAGCCGGCTTCACACATCCACCCGGTGGGCTCGTTGACTAGCTCCAGCGTGATTGTCCTGCCCGCAAATGCGCTAAGGTCCACGGGCACATCGAGCCAGCCGCCGACCGCGGTGTCTTTGCCCACGGTCTGGCGCAGCAGCTCCTGCCTGTCGGCGCGAACGATTAGATCCCAGTCGCCGCTCGGGTGATGACCTACTGTGAGGAGGAGTTTCGCGCTGAGGCCGGCGGGGATCTTGAGCTTCCGCGAGAGCACGCAGGCGACGCCGCGCTCGAGCGGATGCGTCACGAGCACGTTCTTCCTTCCGTTCCACTCAGGATAGAGCCCCGGTTGCATGTCGGGGCCGCACCTTGCGATCCTCCAACCTGGCGCAAAACGCGTGACAGCCTTCTGCATCTCCTCCATGAAACCGGCGAATCGGATCTTCTTCATCTCGGCCCTGGTGAACCGGCTGTTCGCGATGGGGCCCGGCGCCCAGCTCAGTTCCAGCTTGCTCGGCTTCGGCGGCACGACGGGGATCAGGAAGACCTCCTCGCCGCCCTCTTTCACGATGCGCCCGCCCGAGCGTCGCACAATGTCCCGCGTGAGCTTCTCGCACACGGCCATGAGCCCGCCCATGTTGTACGCGGTGTGGCTGAACCGGGGCGTCTCGTTGAGGGCCTCAACGAACCGTGACGGGATCCTGGATGCGCCCATGGTGGTGAACAGGACGCCAGCCGCCGTCGAAGGATTGCAGTCCGAGTCCATGCCGGCGCGCGTGGAGATGATGATCGTCTGGTCGGGATCGCCCTTGCCGTACAGGAGCCCCAGAAGCACGTAGGCGCCGTTGATCTTGCAGTCAATGCCGCCGTTCGACGCTTTCTGGTACTCCGGGTTCTCGCGGTACTTACGCTGAATGCGGCGCCACGTCGCCTGCCAGTCGACCGGGTCGGCGCGGTACCATGCGAGGACGTCGCGAACCATCTCGGCGTACTGGCTCTCAGCGGGTATGGCCTTGAGCGCGGTCTCCACTATCGTTGGGATGTCACTCTCGAAGTAGGCGGCCGCATACATGGCGCCGACGAACTGCCCGGCGTACATACCGTCCCCGTAGTTCATGAGCCGCCCGAACTTCTCGCCGAGTTGGACCGGCCAGTTGGGCAGGCCCGGCGCGATGATGCCCGAGTAGTCGGCCTCGATCTGGTAGTCAATGTCGTTGGGGCACTTGTTGAACCTGGGATGGCTCGAATCCGGCGGCGCGATGCCGCTGCGCAAGTTCGTTCGGCCCGCATTGTTGGCGCACCAGAGCGGATACTTGCTGTTGGCAAAGTCAATGCCGGCCTGTCGGATAGACACATTCAGCCCGTACTGCTCGAGCGTTCTGAGGAAGGTCATCTCCACGTAGAGATCGTCCTGACCGTAGGCGTCGTTGATCAGGCTCGGCTTCCACCCGGGCATATCTGCTTCGGGGATGATCTTGTCTTGCCACCGGAACTCGGTCGGCGCGCCCCATGCGACTCCCACCATCTGGCCGATCCATGCGGCTCGCATCTTGTCGCGGTAGACGCTGAGGGGAAGACGCAGATGGCTCGTCTGCTCGGCGTGAGCGGCAAGTGACATCAGGACCATCAGGCTTCCCATTGCCACGATACGGAGCGCTATCGGGCTTCTCATCGGTCTTCCCCGTGCAGCGGGACTCCTGACGCTCGCGCAACCGAGCGTATGTAGGCTGCCGCTTTCGCATAGTCATCTTCGGCTGTGAGATGCTCAAGCATAAGCGGCACGTCGGCTGCCAGAGCGTCGAGTGATTCGAGGAAGGCCCGGTAATCGAGGCCGCCTGTTCCGGGACGCACCTCATCCAGATGCGTGGTCAGGTTGGGCTGCAGGATAATGTCCTTGGCATGACAGCTCTTGATCCAGGGGCCGAGGCGCTCGACGCATTCCCGGATCATCGCTCCGTTGTTGAAGTAGATGCTCGGGCTGCAGATCATGTTCACCGGATCGAGATGCACCGCGAAGCGTGGCCGATCGATGGCGCGAAACAGCCGCTCGTAGCTATCCACCGTATGCGGGTACATCCACGGCATCGTCTCCAGCGTGTAATAGGTCCGAGTTGGCTTCACGGCATCAATGATCGCGCGCACCGTCTCGACGATCATATCGAACGTTTCCTCGGTCATGTCGCGCGCGTCGGGGCCGTCCCACTTCTGGCCCCGAGAGCCTGCGATGTTGACGCAGCATCGTGCTCCCACGCGATCGGCCACAGCAAGCTGCTGCTGGCAGCGCTCGAGGGCCGCGCGACGAGTCGCCTCATCGGAAGCCAGAGGATTGCTCCAGGCGCCGACTTCGGCGATCACGAGGTCTGCGGAAACCGCTGCCTCTTCAAACGCTCGAATCGTGTCGTCTGACGTTGTGCCGTCCAGCGGACAGTAGCACGCTGTGTAGCCGGCCTTCTTGTGGGCGGCAATCCACCCTTCAGTGTCTCTCGGATCGGCCCAGACAGGCCCACCCAATCGGATCATGGACGTACCTCGCGGGGAGAATGCGAGCTTATTCGGCGCGCACGAGTCTCCGTCCTGCCGGCACGTATGCAGGGGGTGCGTGTCACGTTTTGTGGTTGTTCATGCTGTGAATGCGTCTACGGGCTGCAGCGCTCCGGCTCTGAGGGCCTGGTGTTTGCGGGCGACGGTGTGGGTGAGGTTGCCTCCGAGGTGTGCTGCCCGGACGCGCAGCATGGAGTCGGCTCCGCTCCTGGACCACATCATGCCCGGCTGTCGCAGTCTCTGGGTGCTGGTCTGCTCCTAAGAAAGCTCTCTACGCTTTCTGAAACACCCACCGCGGCCACGCCGCGTCCGAATTCGCGATGACGTGGCGCATCGTCGT
>JAAYVH010000090.1 GCA_012517255.1 Chthonomonadales bacterium | reverse complement strand
GCCCAGTAGGCCCGCAATGCTTCGTGTCGAACGGTGATGATGGTGGCCTGCTTGATGATGCGCAGGTCCGTGCTCGTTCTTGTGCTCTGTCTCTCTGTCCGGCATGGCGTCCGCTCCTCCACGGTTGAACGAACAGTTCAACGCATCGTCTGCGTCAGCGCAAGGACGTTTCCGCATAACCACGTTCACTCAGACCGCCAACGGGCAACGGCAACCATCGCTCGCACTCTCTTCATGAGGCGCGGAGCTCCACAGGCGGCGGTCATGCCCTTCAGTCTCTCTCCAATGAACGCGCATCACTTCGCGACAAGAAAGGAGTTCTCAACGGTTCTCTTGATCTCCTCCACCTATACCATATCTCTGGAAGCCGGCTGCGTTGGATCGACAGGCGGCGGAGCGATGGGCTGACCCTGGTTATGCTAAAGTCGTCAGACAGGACAGCCGACAGAGTCCCTCGGTCATGCGTGTACATCGAGATGCAGCGCAATGTCAAGACAAGCGCCGCAAGCAGGTCGAGCTCCATAAGCTCCCCCGGCGTATAGGGAAACGACAGCTAGAGCGATCTCGCCTGGTCGAGGCGCCTGCCCCTCTCCACATCCTGCGAGGGGCAGGCGCTCTGTTCACACTGCCTTAATGCAGCGAGCGGTATCATGTCACCAGGACTCGCCGCCCAGGGAGGTGAGCACGTATCCCGGACGGCCCACTGCATGGAGGTACCGAGTGAGCAAGTACATGGGGACGACGCTCGTGCGTTCGTTCTCTGCATTCGTAGTTGCCGTGGCGGCGACCGGGGTGGGGCTGCCTGCATCGGCGCAGTCGCGCGCTGCCAATCCGAAGAATGTCATCGTGATGATCGCAGACGGCTGGAGCCGGAACACGATCACCGCGGCGCGCTACCACAGAGGCGCGCCAGCCGTCTATGATCGGGCAACGTGGGCGCAGGCCTACATGAGCACCTATCCCGGCTCAACGTCCAGCAAGCCCGGATTGCCTGCGGAGGATCAGAAGGGCTCCTACGACACGACGCTGTTCTGGAGCTCGTTCGATTACGCCAAACAGAAGGCCACGGACTCTGCCGCAGCGGCCACGACGATGGCGTCAGGCATCAAGACCTACAACAGCGCCATCGGCATGGACATGCTGGGCAATCCCGTCGAGCTCGCAACCGAGTCGGCCAAGAAGGCGGGCAAGTCGGCTGGCGTCATTACGACCGTGCCATTGAGCCACGCCACTCCGGCAGGCTTTGCGACGCATTCGCTGGGGCGCGGGAGCTACGCCGAAATCGCCAGGTCCATGCTCAAGGAGAGCCGCCTCGACGTGATCATGGGTGCGGGCCACCCGGAGTTCGACGATAACCATGAGCCTGCCCAGAAATCCGCGCAATACGTGGGCGGCGACGAACTGTGGGCCGAGCTCAAGTCAGGCAAGCTCGAGGGCGCCGATGCGGATGGGGACGGCAAGCCTGATCCGTGGACGTTTGTCGAAACGAAGTCCGACTTCATGGCCCTGCGCTACTGGAGGGCCCCCAAGCGTGTGTGCGGCGTTCTCCAGGTGAACAGCACGGCCCAACAGGGGCGCGCTGCCGGTCGTCCCAGGAACGATCTGCCGACGCTGGCCGATATGTCGCTCGGAGCCATCAATGTCCTGTCGTCGAACCCCAAGGGCTTCTTCCTCATGGTCGAGGGGGGCGCCGTAGATTGGGCGAGCCATGGCAATCAGAGGGACAGGGTCATCGAGGAGCAGCAAGATTTCGATGCCGCGGTTGAAGCAGTCTCCCGGTGGGTCGAGGCCAACAGCTCGTGGAAAGAGACGCTGGTAGTGGTGACCGGCGATCACGAGACCGGCTATCTGTGGGGTCCCGGCTCGGGCGTCGTGGACGGCAAGCCGGTCTGGAACGAGATCCGCGACACCGGCCCGGGCAACCTTCCCGGCATGCAGTACAACTCCACCGGCCACACGAACAGCCTGATCCCGCTGTTCGCCCGCGGAGCGGGGGCGAGCCAACTGATGGCCCTTGCGACGAAGAAAGACCTGCGCCGAGGACGGTATCTCGACAACGCCGATCTGGGCCGGTTCCTCGTGGAGGTCGCGCGCCGGTAGCGCGGCGAGAACGCAGACTGCCAGGCGTACCCCATCGCGCCTGTTTGGCCGGGCTGTTTGGCGAAAGGCTGTCGTGATGCACGCCCGACGATGAGGGCGCAATCTGGCTCGCGCCTGCGGAGATCGGCAGGATTCTGCCGTCTCCGCGGCGAATCAGAGTACACCGCGCACCATCGAGAGGTCGTTCATCATGATAGCCTTCGCCATCCTGGCGTTATCTGCGCTAGCCCCGACGCCGTGGCATCACCCCCTGAGTCTCGGCAATGGCGGACTCTGGCGACAGCGCGTCGCCGTCACCGTCGAAAACACGAGCGCGCAACCCATGGCGGCATCACCGGTACCGGTGCGCATCGGCCCCGCGCCCGACGGTCTGCCGATCGTCAACGCAGAGGTGAAGTCCCTGCGCGTCTGCAACGATCGCGGCGAGGAGCTCCTCTTCGACGTCTCCGATGCCAATGGCAAGCCCGTGCGCTCGTGTCGCGCGGCGACAGGCGGCACGCTGACCATCCCGGTGGACTGCGAGGCGGGCCAGACGATGACCTGCTTCGTGTACTTCGACAATCCGCTCGCGTGGATGCCGCCGGACTGGCTCGAAGCCGCGAGTGAGCTCCGCAACGGGTCGGTCGAGGACGGCAACGGCGACGCGCCGACTGGATGGGTGCATGATCCGGCAGATCCCTCGCACATAGCTTCGTGGACCGACGAAGCATCCCGGACCGGCTCGCGATCGCTGAAACTCTGGGTGCGCGAGGGCGCTGAACCGTCGTGGATCTCCACGCGCCAGACCGGAATTCGCCTGTCGCCGGGGGGACGCTATCGCGTCACGGCCTGGGTGAAGGCGGAAGGGGTCGTCGGGTATGCGGGCTGGTATCTGCACATCGGCAACGCGGCAAACACGATGATGCAGGCTCCGATGCTGGGGGCGGGCGACGGCACCTATGACTGGAAGCAGGTTGCGCTGGAGTTCACGGCTCCCGCCGGGGCGGATCGGGTCAGCCTCGGCACCGTACTGCGCGGCACGGGCGTCGCCTGGTTCGATGATGTGGCTCTCGAACGGCTCGACGAGGGCGAGGCGTACGCGGTCCGGATCGGTCCGCCCGAACGCCTGCGTCTGACGGAGTCGGGCTCAAAGGACCCTTGGCCTGCGGCTTCTCGGGGATCAGGGGCTGCGGTCTATCGCACACCCATCCGGATCGTCAACTTCGGCGACCGTCCAGCGAGCGGCTTCGTGAGCATGGAGGTGTCGGCGGTGTTGCGCAGGCTTCAGGCACGCATGCGCGATCCGCGCATCGTCGTTCGTTCGGGGGGCAAGGAGCTCCGCTCCTATCGGTTGGGATCGAACCTGCTCTTCGAGGCGCAGGTCGCCCCTCGGTCCGTCACGACCCTCTATGCGTACCCGCAGGAACGTGGCGCCGCTGCGTCGGCCTCCGCAGCGATAGTGAAAGCGCCGGTGCAATACGCGCCCAATCCGGCCGTGCCCGGCGGCATGAACAAGAGCGCAGTGACCGTCAGTCTGGCCGACTACGCCGCTCTTGCCGCCAGTCCGCGCAACCTGGCCCGGAACCCCGGTTTCGAGATGGGCGAGGCCATGCCCGATGCGTGGGTTGGCGGGACCGAGGGCGAACGTCCCGCCGGTACTGTGATGGGTCTGGCGGACGAGGGGCTGTTCGGGCGCCGCTGCGCGCGCATGAACGTCCCGGCGACTTCCAAACCGGCCTGGACCGGGTGGCGCCAGGATGTACGCGTCGAACCGGGGCGAACCTATCTGTTTGCGGCGTGGTTGCGGTGCCGGGACATTGAGGGCGGCGTGCAGCTTCACGCCCATCTGCGGACCGAGAGAGGAGACCTCGTCCGACAGGGCGGCATGGTCGGGGCCGGCCCAGCCATATCAGGTACCACGGGATGGACGCTCCTGGCGGGCGCATTTCGGACGCCGGAAGACTGCCGTATCTTCCAGATGCATCTGACGATGCTGGCCACGGGCTCCGTCTGGCACGACGGAGTCCTGCTGATCGAGGTGTCCTCCGCCGAGGCGCTCGCCCTGCAGTCAAGGTCGCCGTCGGGCGGCCCCTCGGTTCGAGTCTGGGCGGTCAATCCCATCGTGAAGGTCTTTCGCGAGGATCTGCCGGCGTCGGCGGGCGCGTCATCTGCCGCTCTCGTATGTGCCGGCAACGAGTATGAGCCGCTGCAGATCGCCGTCCGTTCCGGGCGAGACATTCGGAACGTTCGCGTGATCGTAGACAGGCCCCGCTCCGCGGCAGGAAAGTCCCTCACCGATGTGGAGGTCGGGCTCGTCGGCTATGTGCCTGTTGATGCGCCGACCAACTACTACAGCGACACCACGCCGAGCCATCGCCGCAAGCAACCGAACGGGGCAGCGGGCTCGGATGGCTGGGCCGGATGGTGGCCCGATCCCATCCTGCCCCATGCCGAGTTCGACCTGAAAGCGGGCGTCACGCAGCCTGTCTGGGTTACCGTGCATGTACCGAAGGGATCGCAGGCGGGCACGTATCGGGGCGCCGTCCGACTGGTTGCCTCAGACCGTTCTGCCAGGAAGCAGACGATCGCCTCGTTGCCGTTCAGCGTCCGCGTGCTGGGCTTCGATCTGCCCGACGCGACGCGCTTCAGGGCCATCTACGACTGCCGCCAGTCGGGCGCAGTATGGAGACTTCCGGGCAAATCGGAGTCCGAATCGCGTGAGGAGTTCTGGCGCTTCATGGCCCGCCGCAGGGTGTGCCCCGATACCATCAAACCCGAGCCGAGCTTCACCTACAGCGATGGGGTGGCTCGCGCGGACTTCACGGAGTTTGATCGCGCCGCGGCCATCTACTTTGGCGAGATGAAGTTCCCGCATGCATATACGCCGTGGCATTTCTATGTCTTCGGCTGGGGTCATTTGCCCGGCGACAAGTTCGGTCAGAAGCCCTACGAGGGCGAATACCCCTACGAGGGCGTGGACAGGAGCAAGCTCAGACCGGAGTTCAAGCGCGCCTACCAGGCATGCCTGAAGCTCTACTGGGACCACATGAAGGCGAAGGGATGGGCCGATCGGGTGGTGCTGTACATCTCCGACGAGCCCCATGACCACATGCCGGGCATTACGGCGCAGATGAAAGCGCTCTGCGACATGATCCACGAAGTGGACCCGGCCATCCCGATCTACTCCAGCACGTGGCATCATCAGCCGGAATGGGACGGGAAGCTCGATGTCTGGGGCATCGGCCATTACGGCATCGTCTCCGTTGACCGGATGCGGGCGATCCGCGAGGGCGGAGCCAGAATATGGTGGACCACCGACGGCCAGATGTGCACCGACACGCCGTACGCGGCCATCGAGCGACTGTTGCCCCACTACACCTTCAAGTACGGCGCAGAGGCCTACGAGTTCTGGGGCATCGACTGGCTAACCTACGACCCGCACCGCTACGGCTGGCACGGATTCCTGCCCCATGATTTCGGCCCGGGCCAGGACAAGGTGTTCGTGCGGTATCCCAACGGCGACGGCTTCCTCGCCTATCCGCCGATTCCGAGCCGACCGGATCGGTTCGTCACATCCGTTCGGCTCGAGCAGGCACGCGAGGGAGTCGAGGACTGGGAGTATCTCAACCTGCTCCGTCGTCTTGTGGACGACGGCAAGCGCGCAGGCAAGGACACATCAGCCGGCGAGCGAGCGCTTCGCTCGGCGGAGTCGCTGGTCACGTCGCCGTGCGAGATCGGCCGGTACTCCACGCGCATCTTGCCCGATCCTGATCGGGTGCTGAGCGCAAAGCTCGCTGTCGGCCAAGTCATCGAAGCAATGCAGCGATCCGCTCGCTGAGCGTGTCTTCGAAGGAGGGCATCTGCAATGGTAGCTGGACTTCGGGACGATGCATCCTTTGCCGGTCTGGGCCTCGACGAAGACGACGTCTTCCGGCTGTTCTTCGCCGAATCCCCCATAGGCAAGTCGCTCACGCTGCCCGATGGGCGCATGGCCCGCATCAACGAAGCCTTCGCGCACATGCTGGGCTACGAGCCCCGAGAACTCGAAGGCAGGGTCTTCTCTGACGTAACGCACCCGGACGATGTGGCGGCGAGCATGCAGTGCGTCGAGGCGCTCCTTACGGGCGCTTGCAGAATCTATCGGTTCGAGAAACGCTACATCCGCAAGGACGGGGATACCGTCTGGGCCCTCGTTCAGACGCGAGTTCACCGCGACGATCAGGGTCGACCTCTCTGCTTTCTGACGCACATCGTAGATATCACGGCACAGAAGGAGCTCGAAGCCGCCCGACGCCGCGAGGAGGCCGAGCTCGAGGCCATCCTGGCGTCCATCGCCGACGGCATCCTGGCGGTTGGCCGAGACGGTCGCGTGATTCGATGCAACCGGCAGTTCCAGAAGCTCTGGCGCATTCCGGATGAGCTCATTGAGCTCGGTGATGATAACGCCCTGCTCAGCTACGTCCTCGATCAGCTCGAGGAGCCGCAGGCCTTTCTGGAGAAGGTGCGGGACCTCTACGATAGTCCAGAGACGAGCATGGATACGATTGTGTTCAGAGACGGACGCGTGCTCGAGCGCTACTCGGCGCCTATGCTGCGGGAGGGCGCAAACGTCGGGCGCGTCTGGTCGTTTCGTGACCTCACCAAGCGGCGACAGGTCGAGACGCAGCTTGCGGCGCGCGACAGGGAGATCGAGGCGCTTGTCAGAGCCCTCTCGCATGACATGCGCAGCCCGCTGGTCACGATCACCGGCTTCGTGAGGCTGATCGAGGAGGATGCGGCGTCGCCGGAAGCGTCGGAGCTGCTGAAGGACCTCGGGCTCATCAGAGACTCGGCCAACCGGATGCTGCGGTTACTCGACGACCTCATTGACTACTGGCGTCTCGGCAGAAGCGATGAACCGGTATCGGCCTCGCCGCTGGATGAGCTGGTTCGAGAGGCGTTGGAGACGCTCGGATCTATTGTCGCCGACCGGGGCGTCTCAGTTGAGGTGGTGGGCGGTCCCGTCATGGTCTGGGGGCGCCGCCGCGAGCTGGTGCGCGTGCTTCAGAACTTGATCGAGAACGCGGCCAAGTACATGGGCGACCAGGAGCGCCCGCGCGTCGAGATCGGTTGGCGCATGATCGAGGCGCCGCATGGCGTCTCACGGACGTCGGAGCTTGGCATCTATGTGCGCGACAACGGAATGGGCTTCGCGCCGGACGCGCGTGAGCGCCTGTTCCTGCCGTTCGAGCGCACCCATCCGTCGCTGCCTGGCGCCGGTCTGGGCCTCGCAGGAGTCCGCCGGATCGTTGAGGCGCAAGGCGGACGAGTGTGGGCCGAATCAGACGGCCCGGGAAAGGGAGCCTGCTTCTGGTTCTCCCTGCCCGAGCGCCGCTGAAATATCTTCGGTTGGCGGGAACCTATGCTGCGCGATGTGGTCCTCCAGGTATGCCTTTCATACGAGTCCTCGAGGACAGCGCGGAGAGGCCAGGCGAAGGGCAAGAAAGGACGGATTCACGAATGATGAGCCCAAGCGTACGTCGAGGTTTGGCCGTGCTTGGCGTCCTGGCGCTCCTGTCAGGCGTTGCGGTCGCGGTTGTTGCCAGCTCCCTTGATGTGGGGCTGCAGGTCGCGCCCGCGACGCTTCAGCTTGGAGTGGATCAGGGCGGACGCGTGACCGCTCATGTGGACATCCCGTTTGCACGGGTGGACACCGGCACGGTTACCATGAACGGCGTCGCCGCTGTCGCATGCTTTGCTGACGATTGCGGCGATCTCGTGGCGAAGTTTCCGGAAGCTGCCATTGAAGCGAACGTAGCGCCGCCGAGCGCTGTGATGACGCTGACGGGCGTCACCAAGGACGGCATTCCGTTCGCTGGGACGACTACCGTTCGTGTGACGGTCTTCCGCGGCCGCTAGGTTGTCCCCCTGACCAGCTGCGTTCGGCCCGCCGCCAGCTTGCGGTCGGCGGGCCTCTTCACGCTGCCCGATTGAGCCACCAGAGCGACGCATTGAGAACCGTCGCGAACGAAACCCACGCGAGATAGGGCAGCATGAGCACGAACGCGGCCGTGCTCACTGGACGGAAAGCGACCGCTGTGGCCGCGATCAGCGCCCCGAGACACACAATGTTCACGAGCGCCAGGTCGGGCCTGCGCAGGCCGAAGAACAGGAATGACCACGCCGCATTCAGGATGAGCTGAGCCCCGAACAGCGCCAGCGGCAGCGCCTGGACGCGTAGACCTCCCTCGCGCCAAACCAACCACGCCGCCACGGCCATGCCGAGATACAGCGCCGTCCACACGGGCCCGAAGATCCAGTTCGGCGGGTTGAACGGCGGCTTGCGCAACGACGCATACCATTCGCCCGGCATGTACCGCGCCCCGACCGCTGCCGCGGCCAGTACGATGAGCAGGAACGCGATCAAACCCAGCCCTGATTTCATGGACATCTCCTCTCGCAGTAGTCAGCCGCGCGCGACCGATCCGTTGGTACTTACGCAGGGCGACGACGCGTAATGCCCGGCGGCCGTTGCGGCGGCACCACACAGGACCCCAGCATGCAGGGAAGCTTCCGGAGAACGCGGAAACTGACTGCTGGCGCCGCAGGCAGTCATGCATGACATGGCATGGATAGAGCCTATGAGCGCCGGGAGGGGACTTCCATGGATACCCGCCTGAACAGGAGAGAGCTGCTCGTGGGAGCGGTTGGCGCGGCCACCGCTGTCGGAACCCTTGATGCGCGCCGGCCACAGCCGAACAGATACGTGGCCGGAGAGGGAGACATGGAGTTTCTTGACCTGCTGAACACCTGTTATCGCATGGTCTGGCCCAACGGCGAGCTCCAGAACCTCTCCATGCTCTACTCGCCGGCATGGAACGGCTTCGTCGAAGGCCCGACCTGGGGCGCATGGTGGATCCAGAACAGCTACGGACCCACCTACTGCGGGCTGCCCTTCTTCACCGAGCCCTACCGCACGTTCCTTCAGAACGCCCAGGACCTCTGGTTTGATCAGATGGGCAATGGCAAGCGCAAGGGAGCCCACGATTGGGTTGCGCCGGACGGGTGCCTGTGCGACGCGGCGGCGCCCGGCTGGGTCGTCTACAAGCAGGGCGATGGCAACATCGCCATCCATGACTGGGGCGTGGAGTTCACCGCAGCGGGGATCGTGATGCAGGCGGAACTCCTGCTCATGTCGCGCGACGAGACGGCGATCCGGCGCTATCTGCCCATGCTCGAGCGCTGCGCCGAGTTTGTGGCGAGCCGCCGCGATCCTGAGAATGAGCTCTTTCTCGCCGGTCCGGCGGGCAACCTCCTGGCGCCGAGCTACGCCGGCCACCGAAGAGCCGACGGAACCTACGGCATGGGCTATCTCACCGGTCTGTCGGTGACCTACATAGCCGCGCTGGACCGTCTTGCCGAGCTCGAGAAGCTTGCCGGGAGGCCCGTTGAGGCCGGACGCTATGCCGAACGCAGTCGTCGAGCCAGGTTGGGTCTGGCGAGGGTCACGACCGAGGAAGGCTATCTGATCAAGTCGCTCGATCCCGACGGCGTGCGCCACGGCGTGTACGGCGAGCCGAAGCACGGCTACTTCGAGGCGGTCTGCAACCATGACGCCGTAGCCCTTCGAGTGGTAGCCGACGAACAGGCCCGGCGAATCTACGCGAAGATGGCCCGGATAGCGGGCCTGCGACCTCATGGCGTCGTCATCACGAACTACCCGTCGCTCGACGACATGTACACCGAGCCGACGGGCCTCTGGCAGTTCGGAACATGGGTCAACGGCGGCCACTGGACTACCTGCGAAGCGCGCATGATCCTCGCGGACTTCCGCATGGGGGGCTACGCCGCCGCGCGGCGAGCCATGGAGCACATCCTGAAGTTCGCTCGCATGTTTCGCACCGATAACCCGCTCGTCGAGTTCGGTAACGCCGTCTATCAGCCGCAACACCCCATCAACTGCTGCTACGACACATGGGGCGCGCCTCTGGGCATGTTGCGCGGCCTGTTCGAGTATCTCTACAAGGCAGATACGCTGACGCTCGTTCCCCACATCCCTCCCGGCATCAGTTGCCTCGAGCAGCGGTTTCCGGTCCTGTGGGGCTCGAAGCGCATCTATCTCGACATCAGCGGAGAAGGACCGGTGCGTTCGGTCCTGATCAACGGCAAGCCCGGCGGTGACCATGACGGCGAGACCGTGGCGCTGCGCTATGACGCGTTGCCGGCCTCTGCGCAGGTCTCGATCCTGCTCGGGTCAGGTCGGCCGAGACGGGCCGTCCGGGGCCTGGCGCCGCCGCACGATCTGAGGCGGACCGACGCGGACATTGCCGCGGCGCTGCGCGAGCTTGCCGGCGATGAAGCGCTGGCAGGAAAGGCCGCGGCAGCCATAGATCGGGTCGCGCGGTTCTATGACGCCTTGAGGCATGCGGGTCTCCACGAGACCTATGCAGGCTCCCATGCCGCGCTCATTCTGCGCTATCGTGAGGCCGTCCTCGAGCGACTGGCGCTTAGGAAGGCTGGCAGACTGCCCGAGCTTCCCGAAGCATCACGGCGCGCTGCCGACATGAGTTATGTCGAAGCCGTGCAGAGGCTTGCCGATGGGTTGGACGCATGGGCCAGCCGAGGCGGAGGCTCTGGCGCATCGGGGCAACCTGACGTATACTCGCTGTGGCAACGCTCGACAAAGTAGCTCGCGCTGTCATCAACGGGCCCCAACGACATCGCGTGCAGGAGGTAGGTGGACGGATGCAAAGGCAACGAACGATCGTGTCGCTGGCGATGGCGGTATGCGCCGCAGGGCTGAGCACGGGAGCGGGAGCGCAATCGCTGCGGCGCGTTGAGCAGCGCCTGCCGCTCACATTCGAGCAGAACACCGGCCGCTACGATAGCCGCGTGCAGTTTGTGACCCGCACTGGCGGCGCCACAGTGTTCATCACCGGGAACGAGGCTGTGATGGTCCTGCCTGTCGGAGCAAGAGGCCAGAGGCCAGAGGCCAGAGGCAAGGTTCAGCAGACAGCCGGCGCCGCCACGGTCCCCTCAACCTTCTGGCGGGGAGAGGGTCAGGGCGAGGGGCGTCGTTCGCTTTCAGCTCTCAGCCCTCAGCCCTCAGCCGTCCTCCGCATGAAGCTCGTAGCGGCCAACGGTAAGGCTCTCGCATCGGGCCTCGAGAAGCAGCAGGGCATCGTCAACTACTTCATCGGCAACGACCCGAAGAAGTGGCGCACCAACGTTCCCACGTATGCGAGGGCGAAGCTTGCCGGCGTGTATCCGGGGATTGATGTCGTCTATTACAGCCGAGAGCCAAGAGCCAAGAGCCAGGAGGCCAGAGGCAAGGGGCAAGAGGCAAGAGGAGCGACCAACATCCCCTCGCCCCGCTTGCGGGGAGAGGGCCAGGATGAGGGGCGTCGTTCGCTCTCAGCTCTGAGCTCTCAGCTCTCAGCCCTCGAATACGACTTCATCCTCCATCCCGGCGCCGACGCGTCGCGCATCCGGCTCGCCCTCGAAGGCGCGGAGAAGGTGCGGGTTGCCGGTGGCGACCTTATCCTGACCACTCCGGCGGGCGACGTGCGCATGAGACGCCCCTACGCCTACCAGACCATCGGCGGCAAGCGCGTGCAGGTCGCCTGCGACTACCGCCTTCTCTCGCCTCTTGCCTCTCGCCCCTCGCCTGACGTAGCCTTGCGCCTCGCGAAGTACGACGCGTCCAGGCCGCTGGTGGTGGATCCGGTCCTGGAGTTCTCGACCTACCTCGGCGGTACCGACGACGACGGCTCGAAGGGTGTCGCCGTCGACGCGTCGGGAGCGGTCTACGTCACGGGTCACACGTACGGCGCCGATTTCCCCACCACTGCCGGCGCATTCGACACCAGCGCAAACGGCGATCTCGACGCCTTCGTCCTGAAGCTTGACCCGTCGGGCAGCGCTCTCGTCTACGGCACGTACATGGGCGGCTCAGACTGGGACCATTGCCACACGATCGCTGTAGATGGCTCCGGCCACGCTGTCATCGCCGGCGAGACGGTCTCCGGGAACTTTCCGACGACCCCTGGCGCCTATCAGCCCGCCCAGAACGGACTTGATGGCGACGCGTTCGTCGCGAAGCTCTCGCCCGACGGCTCGTCGCTCGTGTTCGGGACGTACCTGGGCGGGACGGCGTGGGATTGCATCTATGCCGTTGCAGTGGACACTCCTGGCAACGTCTGGTTGGGCGGCTACACGCAGTCGGCGGACTGGCCAACCACGCTCGGCGCCTTCAGCACATCGTTCGCGGGAGGGTCCTCGGATGCCGTTGTTGCGAAGCTGTCTGCCGACGGCTCGACCCTCGTCTGCAGCACGTTCCTTGGCGGCGCCAGCGATGACTATGTGATGGCGATTGCGGTGGATGCTTCTGGCGCACCGGCAGTCACAGGGCTGACAAGCTCGACCGGCTTCCCGACGAGTTCGGGGGCGTACGCGACGGCGTATGCAGGAGGTCCATCCGACGCCTTTGCCGTGAAGCTCGCCTCTGATGCCACCGCCCTCGTGTTCAGCACCTTCATCGGCGGATCGGACGCAGACGCAGGCTATGGCGTGGCCATCGGCGCTGCGGGCATGCTCTACGTCGGAGGCGAGACGCGGTCGTCGAACTTCCCCGCCACAGCGGGGGCCTTCCAGACGTCGCTTCAGGGCGGAGGCGACGGTTTCATCGTCCGGTTGGCATCCAACGGCGCGAGCCTGTCCTACAGCACGCTCCTCGGCGGCAGCTCGTGGGACTCGATCACGGGATTGGCTCTCAACGCAGGCGATCGAGCGGCCGTGACCGGCTACACCTTCTCGACGGACTTTCCGCTCACACCCGATGCGTTCGACGCCGCGCTCACCTCAGGCGATCTCGACGCGTTCGTAACCGTGATGGCGCCGGACGGCACGACTCTGGCGTTCAGCAGCTTGCTTGGCGGCGACGGCTCGGATACCGGTCTCGCCATTGCCGCCTCGGGCGCGTCCATTGCCGTGGCAGGCAATACCTGGTCCGACGGATTCCCGACAACCGCCGGAGCGTTCGACCCATCTGCGAATGGCAACGGGGAGGGGTTCGCCGTCAGACTCACCGTTGAATCACGGACCCCGACCACCCAGTACACCGTTGACCGCATCGGGACTATCACCGAATATGTGTACCTGCGGCAATATGACCTGAAGCGGACATCCGACAATGCGCTCCTCGAAGGAAAGGCCATCACGTTCCGCATAGACGGCACATCGGTCGGGACCGCGGTGACGAACGCCGGCGGCGACAGCAGTCTCCTGTGGACGGTCGTGAACGGCCCTGCCACACGAACCATCACCACGGAGTTCGCCGGCGATGCCCTCTACGAGCCCAGCTCAGCCACCGCGACCTTGACGGCGCAGACCCATGCAACCAAGACGTTCGGGGTGAACCGTGACGGCCGGATCACGGCCTATCGCGTGTTCAAGGCGTGGCTCTACCGCCTCGATAACACCCCGGTGGTCGGCAAGACGGTCACCTTCAAGCTGGACGGCACATTCATTGCTTCCGATGTGACGCGGAGCACGGGACTGGCGCAAGTCGGATACACCATCGCCGATGGCGCAGGCGCGGGAACCCGCACGATCCTGGCCGAATGGGCCGGCGACGGCGGCTACTTGCCCTCGTCGGGCGCCAACACGCTGACCGTCTACAAGGCGATCCCATACATCTGGGTCATGCCCCGGACCGTGCCGCAGGGAGGCGTGGCGAGGCTCTATGCCTACTTCCGGCGGCTGGCCGACTATCAGAAGCAGGTGGGCAAGACCGTCACGTTCCGGCTGGATGGCACCTGGATCGCTGACGTCGTCACCCTTGGCGGATCCGATGCCGGCATTGCCCGCTACAACTACACCACCGTGGAGCCGCCTGGCGATCATACGCTCCGGTGCGAGTTCGGCGGCGATGCGTGGGTGGATGCGGGCTACGGCGAGGCCATCGTGCGCATCTACTGATCGGCAGTCTGGCCCGTAGCGGGCGCACGGCGGACCAGGCCGGGGCGGCAGCGTCTGACGAGCGCCGCGTGATCGAACCTGCCTTCAGGAGCCGTGGAGGCGGCATATGGGTCTCCGTGGCGGTACTCTACTGGCCATGAATCCCCATACGTTGCTCATACAGCTCGCCATTGTGCTGACCGCCGGGATGGCCGGAGGCTCGCTCGCACGAGCGGTGCGGGCGCCGGTGATGGTGGGTTTTCTCGTTGCCGGCATCATCATCGGCCCCCATACTCCGGGCATCGTGGCGGACGCCGCCTCGGTGACCACTGTCGCCAACTTCGGCGTGGTGCTGCTGATGTTCAGCGTTGGCCTGCAGTTCTCGCTGCGGGAGCTGGCCGAGGTGCGCAAGGCCGCCATCATGGGCGGCCTCATCCAGATCGGCGGCACCATTCTGCTGGGAATGGGTGTGGCCCGCATGCTCGGATGGAGCCTGCCGTCGGGGATCTTCCTCGGGTGCGCCATCGCGCTCTCCTCGACCGCCGTCATGGTGCGCGTGCTCGAAGAGCGCGGCGAGCTCGGGACGGCGCACGGACTGGTCATGCTCGGCATTCTGGTCGTGCAGGATCTGGCGGTGGTCGCCATGGCGGTGCTGTTGCCCATGCTGGGCACCAGCGTGCGCGGCGCCGAAGGCCTGGCATCGCTCGGCTCGGCGATGCTCCGTGCCGTTGCGTTTGTAGTCGGGACCTTGCTGCTGGCCTCGCGGATCGTGCCGTGGGTCCTGGCCCGCATCACGCGCTTGCGATCGAGGGAGCTGTTCATCCTCAGCGTCGTGACCATCTGTCTGGGCACGGCGCTCGTCGCAAAGACTGCGGGCGTGGAGCTTGCGCTGGGCGCGTTCCTTGCAGGCCTTGTCGTTGCCGGTTCCGACTATGCCGACGAGGTGCTGACGCAGGTGCGGCCCATGCGCGACGTATTTGCGTCGGTCTTCTTCGTGTCCATCGGCATGCTCCTGGATCCGGGCTTCATCTCCGGCCACATCTGGGCCGTGCTCGTCGTGGTGGCCGCCATAGCGATCGGCAAGCCCGTGATCGCTGCGGCAGCAGTCTATCTCTCGGGACGACACTCGCGCACATCTCTGAAGGTCGGATTCGGTCTGGCGCAGATCGGCGAGTTCTCGTTCGTGCTGGCGGGTATCGGCGTGTCACGCGGCATCATCGGCGCAGAGGTCTCCACGACCATCCTGGCGTCGGCTGGCATCACGATTCTGGCCACCCCGTTCCTCTTCAGGTTGGGCGACCCGGCCTACCGCCTGCTTCGGCGTATTAAGCCCATCCGTGGGCCCCTTTCGCGCGCTGCCGAAACCCATATCCGCGATATGGCGCAGGGCTGCGAGGACGCTCGGGCGGTGGTGCTCGGTTATGGGCGCATTGGCCGCATCGTCTCAGACGGCCTGCTGCGCCGGGGCATCGAGCACACCGTGGTGGAATACGATACGGTAGCGGTGCACGAGGCGAGAGAGAAGGGGATACCGGTCTTCTACGGCGACGCCTCGTCGGACGTGGTGCTCGCCAGGGCCGTGACCGAGTGCGTCGAGGTGGTCATCGTGGCCCTGCCTGAGGCGCCCACGACGGAAGTGGCCGTTCGGTGCATCCGATCCCGAAACGACCACGTGGGTATCGTGGCCCGCGTCCATCGCGCCGAGGACCGGGATCATGTGATCGAAGCAGGGGCCGATCGGGCGGTGTTTGCCGAGGACCTGGCGGGTCTGGCTATGCTCGAGGCCGCCCTGGGACGGCTGGCGCCCGCCGAGACGGCCTCGTACACGTGAGGGCAGCGCCCCTCAGGCGACCCCCATTTCCTGCTTGATGCGATCGAGAAGCCACTTGGGCGGCCTGCCCGATCCGCGATAGGGCTGCTGACCGGCAGGGGCCTGATTGTACAGGTGCTTGTAGTCGCTAACGTTGATCTTCGGCTCGGTCGAGGATGCGGACCGGACGGTGCGGGAGCGGCGCATCGATCCGTAGCGCGCTGCAACCAGTTGACGCAGATCTCTGCCCGTGGCCAATGCCTCCTCGGCCAAATCTGCGAACTCGCTCTCGGGGATTTCGATTTCCACCGTGATGCTAATGCGGCGCATTCGCTGCGGAGTTTCAGTGATGCCTTCTGAATCGGTCATCTTGCGGACACCTCCTTGGGTCTAAACACCCAGAGAATACCGCATATGCAGGCAGTATATCGCGCAGGAGCGAAATCAGCGAAGCGCAATGATGGAAACGGAGCACGGAGGCAACTCGCCTATGATCACGTTGCCCTCCGAAAGGACGTCCAATCGGCGCGTACTGACGCGATCCGGCTGTTCCGCCGAGTTGGTCTCGCGAGGTCCGGCGGCAAGGGTTTCTGCGGCGACAGATGAGACTTTGCGCGGCGCTGTGATCTCCACCCGTCGTGCGTTCTTCGGATCCCTGTTTACGGCGCAGACGGTCACGGAGCCGCCCCCCTCGGCCGCGACGACATCCACCCACGGTACGTCGCGAACCTCGGGCATGAGGCCGCGCTGAGGTACGTCATAGCCGAGACCCGTAACCGTTACGGGCGCCAGTTTCTCCAGCCGAGCCTGACCGTACAGGCGTTTGGCGTGAATCATGGGCATGACATACACGATTCCATGGCGTTTCCGAATGCAACCGCCGTGCATCAAGGCCGTGGCATTCCCGATTGCCACGGTATCCGCCGATCGCAGCATGGCGTTGAGAAACAGAGCCGCATACACTGCCCCCGACTGCGAATCGTGATTCGCATAGTCGAGCCAGCCCTGCCCGCCAAAGATAATGCCCCATTCCGTAACGGCAGCGCGCGGTCTGGGATCGCCGCCGTGAGAGGTCAGCAGTTTCCGGAGATCGGCGACAAACGCCTCGGACCACCAATGGGGATGCGCCATGGCGCTCAGATAGACTTCATCGTAGGAATGAGACGCGCCGAGACCGGACGGCAACGGCAGCAGCGGATGCAGCGACAGATACTGTGGCGGAGCGCCGTCCGCACGGGCGGCATCGAGCACAGCAGCATTCCAGTCGCGATCGAAGGCCATGCCATCCCCGACGAACTGGTCGCCCTTGCCTGTGGCGATGATCTCTATGGTCGGATCCGCCGCCAGCATGGCTTTGCGGAACTCCACGAACCTCCGCGCGTTCCCGGCAGCGTCGGTGTGGCCGATCTGCCAGGATCCGTAGAGCTCGTTGCCAATCTCCCATACGCGTACGTTGTAGGGCTTCGGATGACCGTTGGCAGCGCGGAGCGCTCCCATCGGCGTATCCACCGAGCCATTGCAGTACTGGACCCAAGCGGCCGCCTCGTCCGGGGTGCCGTCTCCCGCATTGACGCAGATGTGCGGTGCGGCGCCGACACGGCGGCAGAACTCCATGAACTCGTCCGTGCCGAAATGGTGCGTTTCGAGGCCGCCCCATGCCGGGTTGGGTACCGTTGGCCGATAGTCGCGCGGGCCGATGCCGCTGCGCCACCGGTAGCCGCTCACGAAGTTGCCGCCCGGCCAGCGGAGGAGCCGCATGCGAAGGCTGCGAGCGATGGTTACCACATCGGGATCGAGGCCGTCGCGCGCGTCTGCCGGAAACATCTCCGCCATGTCAACATCCGCCTCGCCGGATACCGAGCGAATGCGCAGTTCCAGGCCCTCCCCGCGCTGCACGGCGTCTTCAGGGACGCGCATCTCGAATCGGCGAGGCTCCCAACTCGTTCCCTCAACGCGGACCCGCGCCGAGCAGACCGGCGCCGACTCGCCCGTATGGAACAGGCCCACCTCGACCATGGCCAGCTTGCTGCCATACGACCGCGTCCACACGCTGCCCCTGTACCGAAGCTGCCGATGCGTCGGAAGATAGACGGTCTGAGACACCGACGCGCCTTCGGGCATACGAATGGCGCGTCCCTCCAGTCCGTCTCCGATCCATTCCGAGCCTTCCATCCGCCAGCGGGCAAGCTGACCATCACGCTCGGGCTCAAACTGCGGGTTGTAGATAACATTCGCCCACAACGCCTCGTAGATGGAACCGCCGAGATGCTCGAGGAAGTTGCTGAAGATGCGCTGGTCCACACGCTGAGCATCGCGACCGGCTCGGCCGACGGTCACGCGCGTCACTTCATCGGCTGTTCGCCGATAGACCACGGCGGTCGGCGCAGTCTGAGGCGGCATGGCATCGGCCGCATCGGCTCCCAGAATGAACATGGCAGGTGCGCTCCTTTGGTGCGGACGTTGAGGACACTGACATTATGGACGCAACTGCCCGTTCTGTCAGGTTGCGGTCTGTGTCTCCGGCTGTTTGCCGTCGAGCAGGCAGCTCACGTTGAGATCTCCCATGACGTTGATCGCCGTGCGGCAACGATCGAGGAACCAGTCCACGGTTAGCAGCACCGCAATGTACTGTGTCGGCAAACCGACGGCCGTGAAGACCAGCGTCATGGTGACCAGGCCGGCTTCGGGAATGCCGGCAGCTCCCACCGAGGCAACCACCGAGGTCAGCACGATGACGATCTGATGTTGCAGGCTCATGTCCATGCCGAGCATCTGAGCCACGAACAGGGCCGACATGGCCTCATAGAGCGCGGTTCCGTCGTTGTTGAAGTTGGCTCCAACGAGCGCCCCCATGCTGGCCGACTGCTCCCTCAGACCGACGTTCTCGCGCAGACATGTGTAGGTGACCGGCATGGTTGCGGTCGAACTGGCGGTCGAGAACGCCATGGCGAGAGCGTCGCGGGTGCCGCGGAGAAGATGGAGCGGGCTGACCCACGATCCCAGCCGCACACGCAGCAGGTAGTAGGTCGCCTGAAGGCAGAGCGCCGCCATCACCGAAAGCACGAACCACGCCAGGGAGATGAACGGCGCCAGGCCTTTGGCGCCGACGATGCTCGCCACGATGCAGAGCACCCCGATGGGAATAATGTCCACAACCCAGTGCAAAACGATC
This sequence comes from Chthonomonadales bacterium, assembly GCA_012517255.1. GTDB lineage: Bacteria > Armatimonadota > Chthonomonadetes > Chthonomonadales > CAJBBX01 > JAAYVH01. The sequence continues at coordinate 29,062 of JAAYVH010000090.1, read as the reverse complement.
ACAAGGCACCGAAACGCAGCTTCCACAGCCTGCTCGAGCCCGCGGTATCCGGTCTTGCCGTCGCGCATCTGCTCCTCGCGCACACGCCTGAGTGCCAGGCCGAAGGCGACCGCCACGAAGATGACGCCGATCACCTGATTGTCCACCAGCGGCTTGACCACGCTCGTCGGGACGTTATCGAGGATGGCTGTCCAGGTGTTGGCCTTCGGACCGGTGGCCGATGCGTCGTGCGGCTCGGCCAGATGCGCATGCCGCCCGGGGCCTACCACGTTGGCTACGATCAGGCCGATTGTGATGGCAACCAGAGTGTTGAGGATGAGCAGAAAGACCATGCGGGCGCCCATGCGCCCTTTGATCTCGGCCTGCATGAGCGCGTGGATCACGGCGATGAGGACGAGGGGAGGCGCAAGCGCGCCCAGCAGGCGCAGGATCAGCTTCGCGGGTATCTCGAGAGGAGCGGCCTTGGGGCCCAGCGCCAGGCCGAGCGCCAGCCCGAGCCCGAACGCGCCAAGGATGCGCAGGTAGAGCGGCGTCCGGTGCCACCACGCCAGCGGCGACATGCTAGGCGATGGCCTCCGACGGACGCTGGGCTGTCCGTCGGCTCTGTCGGTCGCTTCGATCTCCAGTGGCTCCTGGCAACATGCGCTCATGCTACCTGAAAAGGCCCGCCAGCCTGGAGGATCGCCGAGGCCGTACCGGTGCGGGCGAAGCTATGCCAGGCTCCATGGTCGCCTGGCTAACGGCATCTCAGCCACACGTGAGCAGGCGTTCGCCGCGAATCTGAGCCATGGATCGCTGTGCCGGATTCGCCATGACGGTGCGATCCGGTGTTCTGCAGATCGGGCCGCAGACGCGCAGCGTGGAGCCGCCCGTTTGCGCGGCGCATGAACCTCCCCGCCACACACGCGGGGTGAACCAGCGGCTACACGGCCTTCGGCCGCGATGTCGTTGGCTGGCGCGCTCTCTCGTGCGCTATCGAAGCTCAACCATGGCGTGACCGCGCACGACGGGCACGGTGAACCGCACCCGCCCTCCTTCCAGTGCAAAGGAGAGAGGCTGCCCGTCGGGGACCAGCCGCACCTCGGACGTGCCCGGCGCATTCACACTGCACGCGACATCGTACACCGGCAGCACGTCCTCGACCACATCGAATGCCTGTCCGCGTCGCTCGGGCACATAGTGGAGCAGATGCAGCACCTTCCGGCGGAGCGAAGGCTGCTCGGTCAGCGACGCGATCAGCGATGATGGCCCGCCGACCTCGGCGACCGGATCGGGCAGAAGCAGGCGCACGGCTCCGGAGAGCATGCTGCGGCACCATAGCGGGGCCATCTCCTGGTAGGTGGTGAACACGGGGTGTGCGAAGCAGATGACCCTGCCCAGGCGGACCACGGCGGGATACGCGACCTCGCCGGAGCTCGGCGTATGCCGATGGGAGCAGAAGTGACGCCAGTGCCTGTTGAAGTAGGGCTTGTGGACCTGTGCGAGCGCTGTTGAGCCGGATGCCGGCGCAAGGAGCCGTCCGCGGCGATACATGACGTAGGCCGTCTCGCGGAGTTCGGGGCTTGCTGCGGCACGCAACTCCGGCCCAGGCGCCACGAAGTCAGGCTCGAAGGGCGCCGGCCCTGTGTCATATGCAGGGAGCCACGGCAGCGTCGTCGGGTTTCCGATGCCGTCCAGGAGTGACTCTGCGCTCAGAATCACCGCGCCGCCCCTCTCGACATAGGAGGCGAGCTTCGCCGAGATGTCGCCGTCCAGCGGGATGCAGTCGGGCAGGATGAGCAGCCGATAGGCGCTGAAGTCGCGATCGGAGGAGATGATGTCGAACTGGGCGTGCATCTCCTGAAGCATCCGCAGCGCTCCCATGGCAGCCTCAGGCAGCCGCTGCTCCCATGCCTCGGGGGACTGGCGACGGAGCGCGAACTCCTCGGGAGTGAGGACTCCGATCTCGGATATGGGCACGGCGCCTTCGCACCAGGGCTCCCTCGCCTCGATCTCTTCGTAGGCGCGCCCTATGAGCTCGTAGGTGGCCGGCTCCAGCTTACCGCGCGGATGCAGTTGGTCGCCGATGGAGCAATGCGCCCCAAGGGCGATCATGTGCCGCGTCTCGAACTCCAGCGCCGCCGGATTCTTGTAGGAGTGGAAGTCGCCCCACGAAGTGTGGAACTTGCCCGTCATGCCGAGCGTCGGCTTGCCGAGACCCCGCACGTACCGCTGGGTGAGGGGGAAATGGAGATACCCCCATCCTCCTGACGGGAGCGACTCCAGCTCGTAGTGGGTGAACGCATCCATGCTCGATCGGTGACGCGGCCCGACATGGCCCGAGTTGTAGAAGATCGTGCACTCGGGAGTCCAACCGGGCTGCGACCGGACGAAGGCGCTCATGTCCAGCATGAACTCGTCCATAACGCGACGCGCGAACGCCATGCGTGCTTGCGGGTTCTCCGGGTCCACGCCCGCAGCATCCATGGCCTCGATCCAGTGGAGAGCCAGCGACGGTCTCGGTATGCAGATATCGAAGAAGAGACCGTCCACGGGAACCGTGCGGAAGATATCGGCCACATGGTCTTTCAGGAAGGCGAGGTAGCCGGGATGCAGGACATCGAGGAAGCGGTAGAAACCCGCTTCGAGGGGTTTGGTGCCGAACTCGCAGCCGTTCTCGTCAATGAGCAGCCAATCCCGATGCCGATCGGCAGTGTACTCATCCCACTCCACGGTCGTGTATATGGGCACACGGATGCCCCGGTGATGACACGCCTCGATCTGCTCGACGAGGAGATCGCGTCGGACGAGGTGCGGATGCACCCGCTCGGGATGCGCGGCCGACTGGTAGTAGATGAACCCGTGGTGACAGCGCGCAAAGCACGTCACGCTGTTCACGTGGGCGGCTTCGAGCGTAGCGGCGAACTCCTCGGGGTCGAAGTCGGCGCCGACATCGGGCACTTCCGGGCCGGTGTGGAAATCCAGATGGATCTGACGAAAGCGGAGCGACATCGGATCATGTCCTTGCAGGGAATGTGAGATACGATCCTGCTTCGCCAGCGGGCGGCAATGGTCCTGCATCCGCTGAAGGAGCGCCTCGGCGCGATCCCGCGAAGACATGACCGATACTTCAGGGCGAGCGCTTCCCCCTCAGTCATGCCGTGCGGCAGTCGTTCCCGTGCCACAATGTAGGCCGCAAGGAGGACGGATGCTTTGGAGCGGGCTGTGATCTTCGATCTCGACGGCGTGTTGGTGGACTCCTCGTTGTTCCATCGCGAGAGCTGGCGCGTGGTGGGCAAGGAGCGGGGCTTCGAAATGACCGATGAGCTGTTCTGGCGCACGTTCGGCATGCCGAACCGCCAGATACTCCCGCTGCTTCTCCATCGGGACCTCTCGGAGGATGAGATCGCCGAGCTATCGGAGCGCAAGGAAGCCGTCTACCGCGAGCTAGCCGCCGGGAAAATGCAGCCGTTGCCGGGATCAACCGATCTGGTTCGGGCGGTCGTTGATGCGGGCTTTCGCGTCGCCCTCGGTTCCTCGACTCCGATGTCCAACATCCGCGTCGTACTGGACGCGCTGGGTATCCGCGAGTGCTTCGAGCAGATCGTCTGTTCCGATGATGTTACGCACGGCAAGCCGCACCCGGAGGTCTTCCTCAAGGCGGCACAGAAGCTCGGCGTGGATCCGAGCCGATGCGTGGTAATCGAAGACGCTGTAGTGGGCGTGCAGGCGGCGAAGGCGGCCGGCATGCGGTGTCTGGCCGTTGCCACGACCCATCCCGCCGACAAGCTGCAGGAAGCCGACATGGTGGCGCCCGACCTGACGCACGTCACGCCGGGGACTCTCGCTCGCATGCTCGACGCATGAGCGTGCCCGTCTGAACCCGGTGCGACATGCAGAAGCCCCGCGCATGAAGGCGGTCCGGTGATGGAGCCTGGCTCTTCTCCCCTGCACCATGGCGGCGTCGAGGCTCCGTCGCCAGCGCACGATGGGCCGCGCATCCGTGGAGTCACGCCTCGCGCTCTGCTCATCGGCCTCGCGCTGATCCCGTTCAATGTCTACTGGGTGATCGCCGCCGAGCTGCGCTGGTACCTGATCCTCACGCTGAACCCCCTGTTTGTCACCCCCATCTTCTACCTGTTCGCGCTTGCCCTCCTGAATGCGACGCTGCGGCGCCGCTGGCCTCGCCTGGTGCTCAGCGGCGGCGAGATGGTCACGATCTATGCCCTGCTGGTGATCTCGTGCACCGTCGCGACCCACGATTTCCTCATCAATCTCATGTCTACCATGGGATGGCCACGGTGGTTCGCCACGCCGGCCAACAACTGGGAAAACACGATCTACCAGCATCTCCCAAAGTGGCTGTTCGTTTGGGACAGGGACCTGATCGCAGGAGCGTTCAAGGGGAACGCCTCGCTGTACCGCACCGACATCCTGATCATGTGGGCGCGGCCCCTGGCTCTGTGGACGATCTTCATCCTCGCCATTGGCTGGAGCATGCTCTGCCTCAACGTGATCCTCCGCAAAGCATGGGTAGATCAGACCCGGCTGTCGTTCCCCATCGTTCGCCTGCCGCTGGCGCTTACCGAGGAGCCGGGCAAAGGGATCACGCTGAACTCGCGCGCGCTCTGGATCGGCTTCGCATTCGCCGCGGGACTGGACATCCTCAACGGATTGCAGGAGTGGTATCCGAGTCTGCCCCACTTTCAGGTGAGGCGTATGCCGCTGACCTTTCCAGGGCCTCCCCTCGATCGAACCGCGCCGCTCTTCCTGACGATGTATCCGTTCGCCATCGGTCTCGCCTTTCTGGTGCCGCTCGATGTCTCGTTCTCATGCTGGTTCTTCTATCTGTTCATCAAGGCACAGGCGGTGATTGGATACATGCTCGGCTATGGCAACGTGCCCGACTTCCCCTATCAGAGCGAGCAAGGGATCGGCGCCTGGTATGCCTTCGGCATCGCGCTGCTCTACACGCTGCGCGGACATCTGGCCGCGGTCGGTCGCGCCGCGCTGCGGAAGCCCGATCCGTCCGAGGCCGACGAGCCGATGTCCTATCGCGTGGCCGTCTGGGGGCTGCTGGTTGGCAGCATCGTCTTCTGCGTGTTCTGGTATGCGGCAGGCATGAACCTCCTGTGGGTCCTGGTGGTGCTGTTCACCTACTTGCTGCTCTCCATGAGCATCACCCGTGCGCGAGCTGAGGCGGGTGGCCAGCACACGGTGTGGGACCTCGAACCCATGCGGCTGTGCCGGCTCTTTGACTCGCGCATGATCGGGCCGGCGACGCTGGCCACCGCCGCCGTGAGCCACTGGTACTGGCGGCTCAACCGGAGCCACATCATGCCGAGTCAGCTGGAGATGTTCAAGCTGGCCCAGGAGCATGGCATGCGTCTGCGCAGTCTCGTTTGGCCGCTCATGGCCGCGCTGGCGCTCTCGACGGTGTGCGGCATGTGGGCCTGCCTGCACATCTTCTATCGCGACGGTGCGACAGCCAAGTGCGTCGGATTTGCCACGTGGACCGGCGTCGAGACGTTCGACTGGCTGAACACGGCTGTCACGTCGGGCTTCCGTTCCGAACCGGGGCGGTGGGGGGCCATAGGCTTCGCGTCGATCTTCACGGTGATGCTGGCATGGCTCCGAACGCGGTTCGCAGGCTTCCCGTTTCACCCTCTGGGGTACTGCATCGGGCCGGGGCTTATCTGGCTCTGGTTTCCGTTCTTTGTGGCGTGGCTATGCAAGTTCGTCATCCTGCGCTATGGCGGACTGAGAATGTACCGCCGGGCGCTGCCGTTCTTCCTAGGCCTTACGCTGGGAGACTATACGGCCGGAGCCGTCTGGTCGCTGATCGGGGTCTATGGCAACGTGCCGGCATATCTGATCTTCCACTAGACCGCGCAAATCGGCTGCTCGCCGGTTCATCATGCGCTCTGCGCGACGCCCACGCGTCATTGCTTCGCTGCGCTCCTAAGAAAGCTCTCTACGCTTTCTGAAACACCCACCGCGGCCACGCCGCGTCCGAACTCGTGATGATGTGGCGGGTGGTGGTGCATTATGGGCAGCGCTATGCGACGGCCCGTAGGGGCGAATGAACCGCCGAGCGGAACCGCCACGAACAGGAACGGAGCTGCGCGCGGTTGGTTCGCCCATCCACCGGACAACGCACGTCAGATAGCGATAAGGGCGTACCAGCCGGCTGTCACCTCTCAGCGCGTATTCGCTGCCCTGATCGTCCGGCTGATACGCCCCTACAAAACCCGCACGCGTCGTTCGGTCGCGATGACGAGGGCGGGCGAGCGCCGCGAGACTACTCGACGGACTTGGCCCGTTCCCAGAGTTCGTCCATCTCGCCGATGGTCATGTCGCCGAGCGGCCGACCCATGGCTGCGGCCTGCGCCTCGACGTCGCGAAACCTGCGGGCGAATCTGCGCAGCATGTCACGCAGGGCTTCCTCGGTGTCCACGCCGGCCCAACGTGCGAGGTTGACGATGGCGAAGAGCAGATCGCCGATCTCGTGGGCGACATGGGTCCTGTCGCCCGTTGCCAGCGCGTGACGTACCTCCGCGGTCTCCTCGGCGATCTTGTCGAGGACCGACAGGGCATCGGGCCAGTCGAAGCCGACCCTGGCAGCTTTGGCGCTGATCTCGTTGGCGCGGGTCAGAGCGGGCAGCGCTATAGGGACGCCGTCGAGGGCTGACTCGGCCTCGCGATCGCCTTTTTCGGCCTTCTTGATGGCCTCCCAGTTGCGCACCACGGCTTCCGGGTTGTCGGCATTGCCGTCCCCGAAGACGTGCGGGTGACGGCGGACGAGTTTGGTCACGATCTCGCCGATCACGTCGGCTATGGTGAACGCGCCCTCCTCGGTGGCCACTTGAGCGTGGAAGACTATCTGCAGCAGCACGTCACCAAGCTCCTCGCACAGCCCGCCGAGGTCGTCGTTGTCAATGGCTTCGATGGCCTCGTAGCATTCCTCAATCAGCCACTTGCGGAGCGTGCGGTGATCCTGCTCCCGGTCCCACGGGCATCCTCCTTCGCCACGCAGCCTGGCCATCACCTCGACCAGATCGGGGAAGGTGCGGGTCCGTCGCTCCGGCGGCAGTGGGGGCACGTAGACCGAGGTCAGATGATCAGTGCGGGCCCGATCCAGCAGATGAAGCGGCATCGCTTCGACGGCCTCGTGTCCCGGCACGCCCGCCGCGCGAATCACGAGGATCTCGTGGTCATCGGGGCGCGTCTCAAGAAGCGCTAGCTTCACCGCCGCCGCCGCAGCAGCATCATGCACCTGGTAGATGAGCATGGCGGCATCAGTGGTCGCCAGGTGGTTGGTGCATGCCGCCGGTATGGCCACGCCGCTGAGGGTCAGAGCATCCACAAGAAGCAGGGGCTCGGGACCGATCAGACGAGCCGCTGCAAGCGTCGGCTCGACGAAACTCTCTGAACCCACGATAACCAGCTCGTGGTCGTGGTCGCGCGCCGCTCCGACGAGCCGCCTGACAGTGTCTTCGGCCAGACAAGGGTGGCCCGGCACGGCGTAGGTCACGTCGCCGCTGGATGCTGCCTGCAGCACCCGTTCGACGATGGCCGAGTAGACGGCGTCGAAATCGGGCAGCGTCTCGTAGAGGTCATCGCATGGGGTGTACGGCACGCCCTCATCACGCAGGAACGCGACAGAAGGGTGCCGTTCGGTGCGCAGTATGAGACAAGTGGCCGCACGCAGGGCGTCGCGCGCGGCCACCGACATCGCCTCGGGCACGCTGGGCCCAAGGCCAACGATCCGAATCACCTCGGAGCAGACCCGCCGCCCTGACCTGGAGGCGGAGCCACAGCCGGCCCCGGCGCACCGACGGGTGCCTGCGCGCTCTCCTGCAGCTTCTTGGGCAGGTCCTCATAGCCCTTCAGGGTAACCTCGATCTTCGCGGTCTTCATGAAGTCGCGAAGCAGACCGGAGACGCGCTGGCCGGCGCCGGGGTCCCTGCGATTGATCACCGAGTTCTCGATGCCGTATTTCACTTCCTCGAGCGGTATCTGGCGCGGCTCCTTGATCTCGACCAGTTGAGCAACCATCCAGTGGGCCAAGCCTCGCGGCTGACCGGGAGCCTGTGGTGGCGGCGCCTCGACTCGGACTGCCTGCTTGGTATACTCGCCGGGCTTGAGGCTCTTGATGGCCGCCAGCAACGGCGCTGGAATGGCGGGCTCCGGAAGGTAGCCGATGTCGCCGCTGCGAGCCTTGGCCACGGGGTCCTCAGACTGCGTCAGGGCGACGGTCTCGAAGGAGATCCCTTTGGCCAGTTGGGCCAGGGCTTCCTTGGCCTTCGCCTCTGTGGCGACCTCAATGAGCCTGAGCTTGTACTGGCGCGGCTCCACCAGTTGCTCTTTGGCCTTGTTGTACTCGTCCTGCAGTTCAGCGTCTGTGATGTTCAGGGGCTTGGCGGTCAGGTTGCGGATCGCAACCTGCAGACGGGCATCACGCCGCGCGGCCGCTTCAGACCGGAACGGGTTCTGCGCGCTGGGGCCGAGGGCATTCGGAAATCGCTTGGCAAACGCCATATAGGCAGCGATCTCGGCGTCCTTCGGGGTCGCCCCCTTCTGAGCCGCCAGCTGAAGAACTACCTTCTCGGTCACCAGCGCCTGCAGCGCGAACTCGCCTGCTAGCGCAGGACCGCGCATCTGGGCCGACTGGCCCAGTTCAGCCGCGTCAACCTGTTTCAGGCGATCATAGAACTCTTCTTCGGTGATCGTTTCGTTGTTGACTCTGGCGATCACTTTCGGCTTGTTGCAACCCGCCATGGCCGCCACAAATGCGACGGAGGCCAGTGCGCTCAGCGCTAGGCGTTTCAACGTGTTCTCTCCTCGATGGGGCGCCGCGGCGCAACGCGCGCAACCGGGCTCCCGCTTGGCATCATGCACGGTCGGCAGTATAACACTTGCCGAAACAGACCGTCAAACCGTGCGTTGCGCCCCCCGTCACCCGGAATCGTCGTCGCGTAGCGACGATGGATGATAGCCGGGCGGCGCAAGCCCCCGGAACGACGACGACCCCCATCACCCGGAATCGTCGCGTAGCGACGATGGATGATAGCCGAGCGGCGCAAGCCCCCGGAACGACGACGACCACGTCACAGCGAGCAAACCCGTACGCCCGCTACTTGAGCTCGCGCCACTCGCCGAAGTCGTCGTGGTACTCGATCTTGGTAACCTTCGCGATGCTCCTCTTGTCAGCGCCCACATTGCCCTGGATCCGGACCTTGGGCGGTGAGTCGTTTACGGGGGCACAGAGCCTGCCGGTCTGAGCGTACATGGTCAATCGGTTCAGACCCTTGGCTGTCAGAACCCACCCCGGATGCTGCCTGGCGCCGACCGCGACCGTGCAGGGGGCGCCGGTCCGAGCTGTCTTGGTGGCATCCTGAGCATTGAGCACCTTGTCCGTCGAGTCGACAAGGCTCAATCGAGCCGTCTGACGCCCTGCTTTCTCTGTCAGCACGATGTAACCTTCCACACTGACGTTGGCGTTGGCGGGTCTCTTGGCTCGCTGAAACTCGACGACAGTCACAAAGCGGTTCGCAGCACTTGGCGGTTTGACGCCAGCAGTCGCACGGGCGGCACCGGTCTGCCTGGTCTTCTGTGCGCCTGCCAACGGCGGCATGGCCACGAGGGCAAGCAGCACGAGAGTCGGGACCACTGTTCGCATTGTCACATCCTTTCCGAGCGCCTGTGCCGTGTACGGCGGAGCACAGGCTGGCGTATTGGGGTCATAATCAGCGGAGACGCGCCATGTCAGTCCGACGACCGCCAGTGCCGATCCTCGCCCTGATCATGACTCTATGGACGGTCTGCGCGTCGGCGCGTATCGCTATCAATACGGAGTTTTCGCCGTCCTCGTCATTGGTGGACTACGCCTTCTTGCTGGACCCTCCAGCCGGGAGACATGGCTTTCTGACCGTGGACTCGCGCGGGCGGTTCGTCTGGCCCTCCGGCGCACGCGCGCGGTTCTGGGGCGTCAATATCAGCCGCAAGAGTGTGTTCGTGGAGGATGCGGCGATTGTCCGCGCGGTGGAGACGCTGGCGCACTCCGGCGTGAATCTCGTCCGGTTCGAAGCCATAGACGCCCCTGGCGGACTCTTCGAACGTGGTTCTCCAACTATGGCGCTCGAGCGGCTCCAAACGCTCGACCGCTGGACAGCCTTGCTGCGCGAACGGGGCATCTACTACTATCTCGACCTGCTCGACCTGCGCGAGTTCAGCGAAGCGGACGGGGTGCCCTCAGGCGGCGCCCTTGGCCCGGGCGCCCGACCCTACGCTATGTTCGATGCAACCCTCATACGCCTTCAGAAGGACTTCGCGCGCCAGTTGCTGACACGCAGGAACGTCTTCACGGGCGTCCGCTACGTGGATGATCCTGCGCTGGCCGTCGTCGAGATATGCAACGAGAGCGGGTTCTTCCTTCGATCGGACGCGACCGACAGGCTCAGCGGCGCGCAGAGCCGTCCCGGGCACCCGCTCCATTCGTATGCCGCCGATCTTGCGGCGCGATGGAACCGGTGGTTGCGCGGCCGCTACCCCTCACGCACTCGGCTCGCCGCAGCATGGGGCGCGAGCCTCGCTGCAGACGAGGATCCCGCATCGGGAACGGCGCGATTGCCGCGGCTGCAGGAGGCGGTGAGCGGATCGGGCAAGAGGACCGATTACGTGCGCTTCCTCTCCGATCTGCAGCGGAGCTACTTCTCGAATATGCGGGCCTATCTGCGCTCGATCGGGCTGAGGGTTCCTGTCACAGGCGTTACGTCCAGCCATCTTCTTGCCGATGCGATGTCGTGGTCGCCGCTCGATTTCACGGCCGGCAACTACTTCCACGATCACCCAACGTTCGCGGGCAAGGAGTGGGTTGGAAGCCTTCACTTCAGCGACACGAACCCCCTCAGAGCCCGCTCGGCGTTCCAGAGCGCGCCGTACATGGGAGCGTTGCGGTGGGGCGCGAAGCCCGTCGTGATCCGGGAATGGGCGCAGCCATGGCCGAATCGCTATCGGGCCGTCGCGGCTCCGGAAGTGCTGGCCTACGCTTCGCTGCAGGACCTGGACGGCCTGTTGCTCTTCGGATATCGCACGGTTCCTCCAGCATCCGGCCAGCCCGCGCTCGCGGATTTCGCCCACGAAGCGGACCCCACCGTCTGGGCGCTGTTTGGGGCCTGCGGGCTGGCCTTTCGGCGCGGCGATGTCCGCCCGGGTGAGCGCACAGTCACGCTGGACTATGCGCCGCAGGAGGTCTTCCGTTGGCCGGCCATGATCGGTGAGCGCGTGGAGGCAGCCTGGCAAGAGCGCATCACCTCACGACTGGGTCATGGAGCCACGCGACCACGGGGTACGAAGGGTTCGCCGCTCGTGTCCTCAACGGGCCAGATCGCTCGCCACGTGCAGGATGGAGTTCTGACGGTCAACGCTCCGCGCCTCAAGGCGATCGTGGGCGAGTTCGCGGGCAAGCCGTGGATCCTGAAGGACGGAGGCCATTCATGGGAACTGACCACGCGTTCGCCGATCGGCGCGCTCATGGTTCAGTCACTCGACGGTCAACCGCTGCGGACGTCGCGACGCTGGCATGCGATCATGGTGACGCGCGCCGATAACACCGGTCAGCGGTTTGAGGCCATGAAGGGGTCAGCGCCGGGCCGATTCCGTATCGCAGCCACCGGACGCGCGCCGGTTATCACGGGCGGCAAGCGATTCGCGGGGGGGCTAGCCATCCGTCGCGACGGCAAGCCATGGCTGAGCCTGGATCTGATCGGGGGTACGTGGGAGTTGCTCGTCGAGCCGGACGGGATCGCCATTGCCTGCGATACCGACGGCATCCCCGGCGCGTTGCTTGGGCGCCGGTTTGTGACGCGTGCCGACACGCCGGTCGAGATCGCTCCCTGAAAAGGCGTCGAGCGTTCGCAAGATTGCCAGGAACACAGGAAGGAATCCTGCAGGCATGCGGCCAATAGCGGGTTGGTCGTTTGCAGTCGCCGGGGCCGACGCGCGCTACCGGCGAGAACACACTCACTTCCAAAGAGGGTGAGAGGAGGCAAAGACGCATATGAGTGAAGGCAGCACCGCTGCGGCGAGCGCCGTTGGTGAGTTGCCCGAGGGTCAGCGCAAGCTGCTCTTCTGGGCGTGCTTCGCGGCGTTGGTCGCCACATCGTTCTGTTTTGTCACCCGTTCCATGCTGATCGGTACCTGGGGCACAGAGTTCGGCTGGACTGAGACACAGAAAGGTCAGATCCTCGGCGTCGGACTGTGGCCCTTCTCCATCAGCATCATCCTGTTCAGCCTCGTAGTGGACCGGATCGGCTACGGCACCGCCATGGCCTTTGCGTTTATCTGCCATGTTCTGTTTGCGGTTGTCACGATCATGGCGCCCACCATGGGCAGCGCGCAGTCGGTCTACATGGCCTTCTACTTTGGCTCGCTGCTTGGCGCTCTGGCAGCCGGCACCGTCGAGGCTGTCATCAACCCGGTGGTAGCGACGCTGTTCCCGCGCGAGAAGGTGAAGTGGCTCAGCATCCTGCACGCAGGTTGGCCAGGAGGTCTGGTGCTTGGAGGCATCCTGAACATCGGTCTGGGCGACGCAAGCTGGAAGGTGAAGATCGGCCTGATCCTCATCCCGACCATCGTCTACGGCGTGTTCATGCTGGGCCGCAAGTTCCCGATCCATGAGCGCGTCGCCGCCGGCGTCTCGTACCGCGACATGCTCCGCGAGTTCGGCGTCATCAGCGCCCTGATCGTGTCATTCCTGGTCTTCAAAGAGATCGGGCGCGTGTTCAGCTTCCCTGAAGCGGTGACATGGACGCTCATAATCGTGGCCACTCTGGCATTCGGCGTCGCGACGGGCTTCGCGCCGGGACGCGGGCTGTTCATCATCCTCGTGCTGATCATGATGCCGCTCGCCACCACCGAGCTCGGCACCGATACGTGGGTCACCGACCTCATGGGGCCCGAGATGGAGAAGCTGGGCGTTCAGGCTGGCTGGATCCTGGTCTACACCTCGCTGATCATGATGATCCTTCGGTTCCTGGCCGGCAGCATCGTCCATCGCCTCTCGCCGCTCGGGTTGCTCTCCATCGCCGCGGCGCTGGCCATGATCGGGCTGTTCTTCCTGTCCTCGGCAGTCGGAGCGGCCATTCTCGTCGCTGCGACCATCTATGGCGTCGGCAAGACCTTCTTCTGGCCGGCCATGCTGGGTGTCGTCTCCGAGCAGTTCCCGAGGGGCGGCGCGCTAACGATCAACGGCGTCAGCGGCATTGGCATGCTGGCCGTTGGGACCGTCGGGGCGGTCTTCCTGGGCTACATCCAGGACACGTCCGTGAACGGCAAACTGAAGGCCGAGAATGCCGCCATCCATCAGCAGGTTGCCGACCAGAAGCAATGGGTCTTCGGCCAGTACGAGGCTGTGGACCCGGCGAAGGTGGAGGCTCTTCCCAATCAGGCCGACAAGGATGAGGTCAAGAAGCTGAGCGACGAGGGCAAGAAAGAGGCGCTGAAGGCCGTCGCCATCTTCCCCGCCATCATGCTCGTTGCCTATCTGTTGCTGATGGGCTACTTCAAGTCGAAGGGCGGCTATAAGCCGGTGTTACTCACCGAAAGCTGATCCGTGCGGAGGTCCGCTGCTTGCCGCTGAGGCCTCGTCCTCAGAAGCAAGCAGCCCGCCGACCTGATGAATCGCCAGGGGCCGCCATGCAGGCGGCCCCTGGCACGAGTCCGACCGGTCGGGTGGGTCCGATCAATCGCCCAGCGAGAGTCCAATCAGGCGGGCGGTCTGGATCCACGGATGGTCGAGCGGTACAGTGCGCTTCTTGCCGGCGACCTGCTCCAGGGGAACGGGCACAAGCTCCTCGCCCCGTATGGCGATCATGACGCCGAACGCGCCGTCGGCAATGAGGCTTGCGGCTTTCACGCCCAGTTGGGTCGCCAGGAGGCGGTCGGTGGGAGACGGAATGCCTCCTCGCTGGACATGACCGAGCGTCGTGACGCGACTCTCCATGCCCAGCGCCTTCTCGAGTACGCCCGCGAGGCGGGCGCTGGTGACGCCCGTCTGATCGAGCGCCTCATCGGACTTCCTGCCGCTCTCGTCGCCAGCCGGCGTGGCCCCCTCGGCGACGGCCACGAGGCTGAATCGGCGCCCCTTCTCCCTGCGGCGGGCAACGGCCTCTACGACGCGGTCGAGCTGGTAGGGGATCTCTGGAATGAGGCATACGTCGGCGCCGCCCGACAGGCTCGCCCCAAGGGCTAGCCAGCCCGTGTTGTGGCCCATCATGTCGACCAGAATGATCCGCTGATGGCTGGATGCCGTCGTGTGCAGGCGGTCGAGCGCCTCTGTTGCGATGGACATGGCCGAGTCGAAGCCGAACGTCACATCGGTCTCGGCAACGTCGTTGTCTATGGTCTTCGGCAGCGTCACCACATGGAGCCCGTTCTTCTTCAGGTGCATGGCGACCTTGGCGGTGCCGCCTCCGCCGATACAGACGAGGCAGTCCAGGTTCAACCGCCGGTACGTCTCGATGGCGGCGCCCGTCATGTCGCGCGGGGCTCCGTCAGGACCGGGCATGCGCTGCGGCTTGTGCCGGCTTGTGCCGAGGATCGTGCCGCCCAGCGTCAACAGTCCGGAAAGCTCGTGGTCGGAGAGACGCATGAACCGGTTCTCCACGAGGCCCGTAAACCCGTCGAGAAAGCCGAACACCTCCATGCCGTAGGTGCTGATCGCGGCCTTGGCAACGCCGCGGATGGCGGCATTGAGTCCCGGACAGTCGCCGCCAGAAGTGAGAACGCCGATAGTCTTCGGTTTGGAGCGCTGAGCCATGACAACTCCTTCGTCGCCCATGGATCGGGTGCAGGCCCGAGAAGGACAGCCTGCAGACGACGTGGAACTTCTCTAGCATGATACCTAACCCGTCGTTCGGTACTCCTACGCCTGCGCGAACATTGGCGGCTCGATCGGGAGGCTTCCCATGCTGGCTCTCATGCCCCTGATGGCGATGCTGGTGGCGACCGCGGCCTCCAGTGGCCCGAGCCGTGTCCTCGATGTGCGAGCCTTCGGCGCTCGTCCCAACGATGGCAAGGATGACACTGCAGCTGTCGCGCGGGCCATAGAGGAGATTGGCAAGCTCAAAGGCGGCCGCCTCGTCTTCCCGAAAGGGCGCTACGAGTTCCATGCCGGATCGAACCCGGCCAGCCCCGGTGCCATGATGGCGCTGGACGGGCTCGATGCTATCGAGATAGACGGGGGCGGATCGGAGTTCCGGTTCCACGGGCTCGCCCAGGGCCTGACCTTCCATCGGTGCACCAATATCACGCTCCGCAACGTAACGCTGGAGTGGGCGCCCGCGCCGTTTTCCGTCGGGCGAGTCATCGCTGCGACGGAGCGCAGCTTCGATGTGGAGGTTGAACCCGAGTATCCCGTCAAAGGCGGAGAGCCTGTCGGTGCGTTCATGGAGTACGACCCCGCGACACGCACGCCGCTCCGCCGCGGACTGGATGTGTACAACGGGGTCGAGCTCACGGAGCTGATAAGGCCGCAGGTGCTCCGTCTGCGCCTGAAATGGCCCATCGCGGTTAAACCGGGCGTCCTGGTTGTCCTGCGCCACCAGGTCTACGGCTACAACGGCGTCAGCTTCCACCGGTGCTCGAACGTGAGGACCCGAAATGTGACCATGCACTCCGTGCCCGGCATGGGGCTCATCGCCGTGCATTCGCGTGACGTCACGATCGAGGGGCTCCGGGTTATTCCGCGCCCGGGCACACGCCATCCCATGTCGGCCACCGCTGACGCTACCCACTTCATGGGCTGCAAGGGTACGGTGACCCTGCGAAACTGCGTTTTCGAGGGGATGGGCGACGATGGGGCCAATGTCAAGTCGGGCCTCTATCTGACGGTTCAGAAGCGGCTCGACGAACGGACCGTGCTCGCCCAGCACAACCTGAAGATGGCAGACCTGCCCGACCCCGGCGACGTGATGGAGACATTCCACACCGACGACCTCATCGCCTACGGTCATGCGACTGTCCGGAGCGCCGTGCTGGAGGACGATCGTATCACCCATCGGGTGGAGTTCGCGGAGCCGCTGCCTGCTGAGCTTCGAGAGGGGGATGTGCTCGGCAACGCGAGCAGAACGCCGAAGCTGCGCATGAGCAACTGCACGGTGCGGCTGAACAGGGCGCGCGGCGTGCTCTGCCAGACGCGCGATGCCATCATCGAGGGCTGCACCTTCGACCGTTGCACCGGCCCGGGCGTCCTCGTGCTCACCGAAGTGGTCCACTTCTTTGAGAGCATCGGCACCCGGGACGTGATCGTGCGGAATAGCCGCTTCATAGACTGCAACTACGGGGCAGCATCGGGAGACGCCTCGCTGATGGCCATGGCGTGGCTAAAGGACTTCGCCTATCCGCCGAAACCGGGCGTGCACCGCAACACCGTGTTGCGGAACAACACCATCGAGGGCGCAGACGGCGGCGGCATACTCGCCGCAGGCGTCGAGGGGTTGACCATCGAGGGCAACACGCTGAGGAATGTGTGCAGAAATCCAGGCCGCGATGAGGCCGCCTACGGCGTCCGGATCATCAACTGCGGCAACGTTCGGCTGCAAGGCAACCATGTGCCTGAGGACCGCCAGGGGGCGGGCTTCAAGAAAGACGTACGGATGACGCCATGAGAGTTCTGATGATCGCACTCGCGGGAGCAATGACAATGACAACGGCAGCACCGGATGAGACCGCGTTGCCCAGACTCGACACTGCAACGCGCACCATTGCCGTGCGTGGCGGCGGTTACTTCCCGGTTCTCATACAGCTCAAAGACGGACGACTGGCGGCTGTTGTGCGCGGGGGAGCGCCGCACCTCGGCAAAGCCGGGCGCCTCGACTGGATCGAGTCGAAGGATGGGGGCAAGACCTGGTCGGAGCCCACGGTTCTCGTTGATGGCCCGTGGGATGACCGCAACCCGGCTGTAGGCCAGATGCGCAATGGCACCATTGTCGTGGCCTATGCCGAGTGCTCCGCCTACAATGCCGACGGCTCATGGAACCCGAACACGGGCAGCTTCGCCCTGTATTACGTCACATCGAAGGATGGCGGAAAGACGTGGTTCGGCAGGCGTCCTCTCAACGCCGGTCCCATTGGCAGAGTCGGTTCTCCGTACGGACGGATCGTCACGCTCAAGGATGGCACATCGCTCATGTCGGTCTACGGGGAAGCCGATCCTGCGTATGACGGTCCCGGCAAGCCCCCGGCTGGCTCGCGCGGTGATCTGGTCGGCATCTTGCGCTCCAGAGACAACGGCGAGACCTGGGGCGACTTCAGCCTCGTCTCTGCGGCAGATCACAACGAGACAGCCCTGCTGCCGATGCCCGACGGGCGGATTCTGGCAGCCATGCGGACCGGCAAGGGGCAACTGGACGTCTGCGAGTCCGCGGATGGCGGGCGAACGTGGTCGCCGCCAGCGCCCGTGACCGGTGGTCCCGATCGCGCATGGCCCGAGCATCCTGCCGATCTCGTCCATCTGTCCGGCAAGCGGGTGCTGATGCTCACCGGCAGACGCCATGCGCCACTCGGTGTCATGGCCATCACGAGCAAGGATGGCGGGCGCACGTGGGACTACGCTGGGCGGCATCTCGTGGCCTGGACCTCGCAGAACGGCGACTGCGGCTATCCGAGCGGAGTTCGACTGCGCGACGGAACCATCGTGTGTCTATACTACTCCGTGGGAACGACGGAACTGCCGGGCGTCGAGCAAGCGATCGCCGTCCGCTTTGCCGACCGCGCTCTTCCATAGCGTACCGATGTGCCATCCATCCCCCTACGGATCGTTAAGGAGCATATACCATGATCAACCGACGCGAGTTCGTGCGTGACGCCGCCGCGGCCGCTGGCGCGCTGGCCCTTGCCGGGACCGCAGATGCAGCGGCCCAGTCAACCAAAAAGCTACCGCAGGTGCGCCTGGGCAAGACCGGTCTGCGAGCCTCGCTGATTGGCATCGGCACCGGTACCGTCGGCGGAGGCAAGCAGTCCAACCAAACTCGCCTGGGGCAGGATCGATTCACCGCCTTGGTGCAGCACGCCTACGATCGGGGCATCACCTTCCTCGACTGCGCCGACCAGTACGGCTCCAACCCGTACATGGGCAGAGCCCTGAAATCCATCGGAATACCGCGTAAGAGCGTGGTGATACAGACCAAGACGAACAGCCGCACCCCTGAGGGCGTTCGGGCTGACATAGAGCGGTTTCTCAACGAGTTCCAGACCGACTACATTGACATCGTTCTGCTCCATTGTATGATGCAGGCCGACTGGAACGTAGTCCTGCGCGGCGCCATGGACGTGATGGAGGAGCTCAAGAAGAAGAAGATCATCCGAGCGCATGGGGTCTCCTGCCATCACTTCGGAGCCCTCGAAACCGCCGCGGCTGAGCCCTGGGTGGATGTGGACCTGGCGCGCTACAACCCATGGGGGCGGATCATGGACGTACCGCCTGGCGAGAGCGCAGAAAACTCCCCGCCACGGGTGCGCGAGGTGCTCAAGAAGATGAAGGACGCCGGCAAGGGCGTCATCGGCATGAAGGTTCTCGCCGAGGGCCGTATGGCCAAAGGCCCGGACAAGCTCGACCGCGCCTACGAATCCGTGAAGTTCAGCCTCGACAGCGGCGTCATTGACCTGATGGTCGTCGGCTTCGAGAGCGAGCAGCAGATAGACGAGGTCGTGGACCAGACCTGGAAGGCCCTGGAGTCGAAGAAGAAAGGGGGATAGGGGCAAGGCCATTTCCGTTTCATCGTCGTGTCGCCGAGTGTTCGGTGAGGACGGACGGCTCGCGGAGACTGGAGAACGATGGCTCGTGCCTTTGGAGGTCCCTGGACCGAGGACAAGCTGGAAATAGTAGAGAGGTATCTAGAGGCCTACATGACTATCATGCGGGGCAACGAGAAAGCCCGGCGGTTTACGACGACGTATGTGGACGCATTCGCTGGGCCTGGCCTCCGACAGATCGCCACGTCTGCAGGCGAGCCTGGTCTTTTCGATGGTCAAGACGATGGCGAGATCACCGAGTTCTACAGGGGCAGTGCCTATCGCGCGATGAGCATTTCTCTGCCCTTCGATAGGTACGTGTTCGTGGACTCCGATCGCACAGCTCTCGAGGAACTGAAGCAGTTGATTCGCGAGCGGTTCAGCGACCTGAAAGCGACCGTCCATCTCGGTGATGCCAACGAGGTTCTTCCGCGCTGGGTAAAGACCCTCAGTCCGTTCGACCGGGCCGTGGTTTTCCTTGATCCCTATGCGATGCAGGTGGAGTGGAACACCATTGAGGTTCTCTCCGAAGCCAAGGGCCTGGACCTGTGGCTTCTGGTGCCTATCGGAGCGCTCATGAGACTTCTGCCGCACGAGCCGCCGCCAAGTGCATGGGTTCGAAGACTGGATCGGTTCTTTGGGTCCCACGAGTGGTACGATCGTGTCTACATGCATCAAAGCCATAACACACTGTTCGGCCCGGAAGAGAACGTCGAGCGTCTGGCGAGTCCGGGCCGGCTGGCGGAGTATATGCTTGAGCGCCTTAGTGGTCCCTTCAAGTTCGTACTCAAGACGCCGTACCTCCTGTACAATAGCAAGGGCGCGTGCCTCTTCATGCTCTGCTTCGCTGCGACAAATAAGAAAGGGGGAGAACTGGCCGTCAAGATCGCCGGCGACATTGCGGGGAAGCACAGGCATGGCTAGCTCCCTCATCGAATGGACCGATGCGACCTGGAATCCGGTCACCGGCTGCACGAAGATCAGCGCCGGGTGCAAGAACTGCTACGCCGAACGCATGGCTCGCAGGCTTCAGGCCATGGGTCATCCCCGCTATCGCAACGGCTTCCATGTGACTCTTCATGAAGACGCGGTGGACTTGCCTCGAAGGTGGCGCCGACCCCAACGCATCTTCGTGAACTCCATGTCGGATCTGTTCCACGAAGACGTGCCGCTCGATTTCATCGCGCGCGTCTTCGACACGATGGTTGAAGCCGACCATCACCAGTACCAGATCCTCACGAAGCGGCCAGAGCGCTTGGCTCAAGTTGCGGCTGCACTGCCGTGGCCCGAGCACATATGGATGGGCGTTACCGTGGAGCACCCCGCAGTCATCGCTCGGATCAGCCTGCTCCGCGAGACTCCAGCGCGTGTCAAGTTCATCTCGTTCGAGCCATTGCTCGGTCCCATCGTTGCGCCGGACCTGAGCGGAATCCACTGGGTGATCGTTGGCGGGGAATCCGGCCCGAAGGCCAGGCCGATGCGCAAGGAATGGGTGCTCGCATTGCGCGACGCGTGTTCGGCGCAGCACGTACCGTTCTTCTTCAAGCAATGGGGCGGTACGCGCAAGGGCCGGACAGGACGTGTCCTGGAGGGACGGACCTGGGACGAGTTCCCGACGCTTGTTCCCAGGCCAATGGGAGCCTCAGCGTAGACACCGATCCCCGCGCTCGCCGGCGAGGCACGGCCTTAGCATCACTCGCCTACGCGGCGGTCAGACGCATGAGCTCTTCCCGATAGCACAGGTAGTTGGCCAGGTGCACGTCGGAACGCACACGCCCATCGGCAAGCGGGACATAGCCCCCGTCGGCCAGCAGCGGCGGCACAATGCGTCGCATCGCCTGGCGGATTGTCGGCGGGTCGGTGCGCAGCAGGTCGAGGTCAATGCCTCCGATGAGCCGGAGGTCGCGCCCGAACTCGCGACGGATCTCGGCGTAGTCCATGGCGCCCTCGCCGCTCTCCACCGCCCACAGGCAGTTGAAACCAGCTTCGACAACGCTCGGGAGCAGAGCCCGGGTGTTGGCATAGGTCTGGAACACGATGGCCGCACAGCCGCCCCGGTGGAGTTCCGCCACGATGGGCCGGTAGGTTGACAGAACGAGCCGCTCGTACATGCGGGGTCCTAGCAACGGGCGATCAGGACCGCTGATAGGTTCCGAGAAGATGGCCATGTCGACCTCGACGTCTGCCAGGACGCGGCGGACCAGCTCAGTGGCGCAGGCCCCGACGGCTTCCATCACGCCTAGCACCCGGTCGGGGGCGTCATGGCTCATCAGGAGGATGCGATGCACGCGATCCCAGATGTCGGCGCCCTGAGTCAGGAAGAACCCCGAGTGGACAAACAGCTCGAGCACGGTATCCCGGGTCCGCCATTGCTCGATGCACTGGCCCCATTCCTCTGGCAGTCGCCCCGGAGCGGACGCATTGAAGCGCCTTCGGAGCTCCGACATATCGGCGTCGCAGGGCATGGGAGCGGTCAGGGCAGGCTTCGGAGACGTATCCAGCGTGATGCGCTCGCGCCGATCGAAGGTTACCATCGCTCGGAGCTCATCCTCACTGGCCAGGCCCTGCGCCCGCCAGCGCTCCATGACGTCGTCGCGCAGTCCCTCCTCAAACAGAGGCGGGCGGTCGGGCCTGCCATACGACATCGTCAGGCGAAAGCGTTCGCGCGAGGTCATGGGTGTCTCTCCTCATGGTTCGACCCATCAGCCGGCTCGGTCCGAACGGTCGGTGTCAACGTCGTGCGCTGCACGATCGCTGATGCAATGGCGATGAGCGTCGCGCCAGGGATCAGATAGGGGCTGAGCGCTTCGCGAAACAGGGCTCCCATCAGAGCCGCCGAACCGATCGGTATGAAGAAGCTGAGCACGGCAATGGACTGCACGGGACCGCGCTTGATGCCGATCTCCCACCAGTGATAGGCCAGCCCCACGGGACCAATGCCGCAGAAGAGCGCCCACCCGGCCGCCGACCAGCCGAGAGCCGGCATCGCCGACCACTCGCCGCGGATCCACCCAACGAGCGCTGCCAGGACGGCACAGCATGCCCATTGCGCCGTGGATCCGTTGCGGGCTTCGGGCACCCTCCAGCGGCGCAGGAGCACCGAGTAGGCCGCCCACAGCATGGCGGCGACGAAGGCCAGGCCGTGAGCGATCAGATGATGGGGCGGGCGGAGCAACGATTCCGGTCCACGCGCCATAGCTACGCCAGTGAAACCCAACGCTCCTGCAAGCGCAAGCATGCGGCCCGAACCACCCGGCTGACGATCGGCGGGTGTGGGGAACAGGGCGCCAATGAGAATGATCATGAGCGGCCAGAGGTAGTTGACCAGCACGACCTGCGCCACGTCGCTGTCGTCGGCGATCCCGACAGCCAGTATCAATACCACGGTGTAGACAGACACGCCGAAGAAGCCGGCCATCCAGACCCGGGGCTCTATGCGGAACAGGTCACCGATCGGCCTGCGGTGCAAACCCTGAACCGCCACACCGGTCATCAGGCCCACCACGCAGATCGCGGTCGTGTAGGGCATGGGACCCATGAGCCTGGAGCCCGCCGCAAAGCAGACGCCGGTGAAGCACCAGAGCAGCACGGCGAGGATGCCGGGAATGATGCCGGACGGGCCGAGGTCATGCGTCATGGCGAACATTGTGGCAGGATTGCGCCCTGGTCGTCCCGAAGGAAGCACAGAACGGCATACGATGAAAAGGAGGTCCCCATGACCTGTTTGCAGGCGGGGCTGGCCTGCCTCGCGTTACTCATGAGCGGCTGTCAGACGCCGTCGGCGGCCCGGCAGGCACGTCTCGGCATGAACCTGGCGGGTCCGGCAGACTGGAATACCGAACTCCCCTTCACCGATGTGTTCCGACTCTCGCGTGAGTGGGTCAGTCAGCGAAAGGGCGCAGGATGGGGGCAGGGGCCCAGGCTCGAGCGTGACGCCAACGGATGGATCAAGCGGCTCGAGCCGGAGTGCTACGCCGAGACGCTGCTGTGCACCATCGAGGGCGGTCATTATCCGTCGGGTGAGTACGTGTGCCTCTACG
Source organism: Chthonomonadales bacterium (assembly GCA_012517255.1). Classification (GTDB taxonomy): domain Bacteria; phylum Armatimonadota; class Chthonomonadetes; order Chthonomonadales; family CAJBBX01; genus JAAYVH01. The sequence continues at coordinate 6,248 of JAAYVH010000090.1, read as the reverse complement.
ATGGCAAGGGGCGCATCGAGTTCGGCAATATCAAGCGCGAAGTTTCGCGCACTCCTGGGCGCATCGTGTTCGAGCCCGATCCGCCGAAGGGCGCGATCTTCTTGCGGCTCATGGAGACCGATCCCGCCGATCCGGTGCGCAACATTCGCGTACTGCTGCCGGGATGTGAAGCAACGTACAAGAGCGAGCCCTTCACGCCGTGGTTCCTCGAGCGCTGGAAGGGGTTCGAAGCCATTCGGTTCATGGACTGGATGCTGACGAACGGGTCTGCGATCCGCGAATGGTCCGACCGCCCTGCGCCGTCCCACTGCAATTCGACTGAGAAGGGCGTGCCGATCGAAACGATGGTGGACCTCTGCAACCGTCTGAAGGCCGACGCCTGGTTTTGCATGCCCCATCTGGCCACCGATGACTACGTGCGGCGCTTCGCCGAGCTCGTGAAGCGGACGCTCGATCCCAAGCTGAAGGTCTATGTGGAGCTCTCGAACGAGGTCTGGAACGGTGGGTTCAAACAGCACCACGACTACGCCAAAGAGGGCATTCGGCTGAAGCTTGCCGACGAGTCGAAGCCGTGGGAGGCGGCCCATCGCTACTATGCGCGCCGTTCCCAGCAGATCTGGCGCATATGGCAGGAAGCGTTCGGCAGCGGGCAGCGGCTCGTCCGCGTGCTGGGGGCGCAGGCGGCGGTGCCATGGTGGGCTGAACAGGACCTCGCCTTCGAAGACACCTATAAAAGCTGCGATGCCCTGGCCATCGCTCCGTACTGCAGTCTGAACGTGGGGCCAGACACCGTGCCGAACGCCGCAACCGTCGCGGGATGGTCGGTGGATCAGGTCATGGACCACATGGAGACCAGGTCGCTGCCCGAATGCACGGCATGGATGCGCGATTGTAAGCAAGTGGCCGACAAGTACAGGGTGAGGCTCATCTGCTATGAGGCAGGCCAGCATGCCGTCGGTATCGGCGGAGCCGAGAACAATGAGGCGTTGACACGAGCGCTGACCTCGGCCAACCGCTCGGAGCGCATGGGGAAGCTCTATCAGCGCTACATCGACGCGTGGAACGAAGTCGGCGGCGGCGACCTCTGCTGTATATTCTCATCGGTCGGTTCGTTCAGCAAGTGGGGTTCATGGGGATTGCTGGAGCACTATCGCGACGACACGCCCAAGTACCGGGCCGTGCTGAGCCGTATCAAGCGGTAGGCGGCGACGCGGTCGGCCGCCGGCCGCTCGCTCGTGCATAGCTCGATCCGTAGATCGTCTGGAGTCAGCGTCGGTACGTCGTCACGATTGTCGCCGCACGCTTGCCGGCATCGAGGGCTTCCCGGTAGTGACCGCGCTTGATGTGTTCTTCGGCCTCGGCAATCTGGGCTTGTGCCGCTTGACCCAGAGGACCTTGCCGCCGCCCGCGGTGTACGGCGCATACTGCACCATGACGATGCCTTCCAGCTCCGGTATCTCCTCGGCGAAGACCGTGTAGGCGCGGATGGCTTCCGCCGAATCCCACTTCGTCGCGTTCATGTGGAGCACGCGCACGCCGGCCATGCGCAGGTAGCCGCGCATGCGCCGGGCTGTCCCACCGCGACCGCTCGGAACCGATGACCACCAATGATCGAGGGGCTCCTCGGGCTGTCTTGTCTAGCGACTACAGCAAGTCCGAGGTCAGCCCCTCACTAACCAGCCGGTTGGCAGCTAGCTCTTGCGAAGTCTGCGAAGCCCGGCCAGTCCCAGCCCCATGAAGGAAACCAGAGCCGCCATGCTCGAAGCTTCTGGAACTTCGGATGGTTCGCTCCCATATAGCGCGAAGGCGAGATCACCATCGACAAAGCCGTACGGTCCTCCGTATATGAAGTACTGGTAGGCCGATCCGTCGCCTCCGGTGCCCTGAGCCCAACCCCATTGCGGTGGATAGGCGATGTCAGGGACGAGGGATAGCCAGTACTGGGTCCCTGCTGTAGCCTGGAACGGTGAGGACAGGTTCGCACTGTAGAGGTAGGACTGGTAGGTGTACGGTCCCACCCACGTCTCGTTCGCATTGCCCGCGATCGTATAGGTCGCCAAAGGCACACCCGGCAGACCACCTATGTCGCTCCAAAAGCTCAGCGAGAACTGCGAGATCGGCCCCGGGGCGCCGTTCCAGTAGCCGCCGTACCAGGTCACCGAGCCAATAGAGGCGCTCGACCCGAGCTGGAAGTTGTCCCAGAGCTGCGCAAGCTGACCATATCCGCCGCCTGTATCATTCTGCGTGGCATACAATGTGCCACCATATACCAGCGGCTGCTCGTACAGCTGGCCCGGCGCACGAGCGGTTGCCAGGGCGAGTGCGAAAACCGGAAGTACGGCGAAAGCGAAACGGCGCATGGGTCGTCCTTTCCTGGTCCGTCCGAGATGCTGCGCGAACCCGCGCAGCTTGTTGCCAGTGTAGCAGGACTCGTCGCACGTGTCAAATACATGGCGCGGCTTTCGCCGGTCCGCCACCAGTCGGAGCGCTGACTCCACTCCGGTGACGACATCGAGGTGATCGGCATCGGCGCCGCCCGCCATCCGTCGGAGCCGTGCGGCCGCTCGGTTCGTCCGACAGAACTGCCTGCTGCAGAGGCGTTAGCGCGTTCGGGCGGCCGTCACAGCCCTTTGCGGCCCTCCGTGCGCTCGGCTTCGATGCTCCTGCGGATGGCTTCCCTGGCCGCCTCGATGAGCTCGGCGACGTCCTCGGTCCTGTAGGTGCGGCGCTCGAAGCTTCGATTGTTCACCAGCTCGAGGAACGACTTGAACTCCTCGAAGTAGGAGCCGTAGATGTGGAAGCTATCGGCAATGTGGGTGTACTGGCCGGGACGGATGGCCTGGCCGATGCGCGCTGATAGCCGCTCGGCGACGACGCGCTGGATATCGGTGAAGGCGTACATGTTCATGAAGGCCGCCTTGAACGCGTCGTTGGAGCGCATGTGGACATTGAGCACGAGCCGGTCGGCAAACACGCGGAACCACATGCGCTGGAGGCAAGGCGGGTCCACGATGCCGGCATCTTCCCACGGCTTCCATATGATGGCCTGGGCGCGGCGCGTGTGCGCAGCCTCGGCCAGGGCGTCCACGACCTGATCGAGCTGGTTCACCGCGTGACCGCCCGGAGTGGCGTAGTTGACGAGCCGGTCGTGGTAGGTGTACTCCCACTTGCCGGCCGCAGGGTCAACCCAGTGATCGTGAATGCCGTCCACGACCTCCTGCCGATAGGCTTCCAGCTCCTCGATGCCGCCCGGCAGCCCTCGATGGATGCGGGGCTCGGCGAAGGCGTCCTCGACGGCTATGACCGCCAGGGCATCGCGACTGGGCGGATCGCCGGGCGCGTCGTACTGGGTGGCGATCTGGGCGCCGATCTCCCATGTCTTCAGGAGAGCCGCCTCCCAGGCTTCGGGGAGATTGCGTCCTGTGACGCAGACGACGGGCAGAGAGAGCTTCAGGGTTCCGCCGTTGTCCGTGCCGACCATCGTATCCATGCCCAACCTCTCCCTCACACCACGATTTTCCTGAAGTCTGCCAGGCTCTTGTAGAGAGCGTCCACATAACCGAGGAGCGCAAGGCGGTTCTTGCGCACCGCCAGATCGTCGGTCATGACAAGCACGGCATCGAAGAACCGATTCACGGGCTCATTGACGCCCTGCAGCGCCTCGTAGACCGCCCGGAAGTCGAATGCGGCCGCAGCGCGGCCAATATCGGGTGCGGTCAGCGAGGCGACTTCAAACAGCATCGCCTCGGCTTCGTCCTGGAACCGCGCGGTGTCAACCTGGCGCGCCGCGTGATCCAGCAGCGCGATGGCCCGCTCCACCGCACGCTCTCGTTCGCCATGGATGCCTTCCTTGCCTGGCACCGGAGCGGGATCGGCGCCTCCGAGGATATTGGCGACACGCGCAGCGGCCTGCACCGTCGGCACAAAGCGCGGATCCTCGGCGATCTGCTGGAGCGTTGAGGCCCGCATGACAACGGAGCGCACAACGGTGCCATAGGCCATGCCGCCATAGAGCGCCGCGTCAATGAGATCATATCGGACGCCCCGTTCGTCGAGATACGCCGACAGTCGCTGATGGAACAGAGTCTGCAACGCGTTGCACAGGGGATCGAGCGGGAAGTCGAGGCCGAGGACCTCCCGATAGCCTTCGGCAGCCTGGACCTGCATGGCGCCCAGCGACGGAACATCGTCTTCTTCGGCGAGTATCTGCACGATGCCGGTGGCGGCCCGCCGCAGCCCGAACGGATCCTGAGAGCCCGTGGGCGTGATGCCCAGACCCGCATAGCCGACAAGCGTATCCATGCGATCCGCGACCGCAAGGAGCTTTCCCAGACGCGTCGTCGGCAGGCTGTCCGACGCCGACCGCGGCCGGTAGTGCTCGGCAATCGCATCGGCAACTGCCGGCGGCTCGCCCTGCATCAAGGCGTACTCCCGTCCCATGATGCCCTGGAGCGAGGGCAGCTCGATGACCATCTCGCTGGTCAGGTCGGCCTTGCACAGGCGCGCGGCGCGAACGGCAAGGGCCATCTCCTCGGGAGACAGGCCGTGGGCTTCTGCGAGCGGCCGGACGAGCCGCTCGAGGCGCTTCGCCTTGTCAGCCATGGTGCCCAGCTTCTCCTGAAACACGAGCCTATCGAGCTTCTCGGCCATCCGATCGAGAGGCACCTCGCGGTCGTGGGCGAAGAAGTGGCGCGCATCCTCGAAGCGGGCCTTGAGCACCGCCTCATTGCCGGCGCGCACGTTGTCGAGATGCTCGCTGCCGCCGTTGCGCACCGATATGAAATGGGGCAGCAGATTGCCGTCAGGGCCTTCGACAGGGAAGAACCGCTGGTGCTTCTTCATGGCGGTGACCAGCACGGGCCGGGGAAGTTCGAGGAACCGCTCGGCAAAACTGCCCATCAGACACGTGGGCCACTCCACCAGATGCACGTTCTCGTCGAGGAGATCCTCATCCCACGGCACCTTGCCGCCCACCGATCCGGCCAGTCGGTCGCCTTGCTCGATGATGGCGCCGCGCCGCTCGTCAGGATCGGCCATCACCCACGCGGCACGCACTGCCTCCAGGTAGGCATCAGCGTGCTCGATCTCCAGTGACCCGCCGAGATAGCGATGCCCGCGGGTCACGCGTCCCGAAGTCACGCCCGCAAACTCCAGCGGCACCACCTGATCATCGAGGAGGCAGAGAATCCATCGCACGGGACGGACGTAGCGGGTGGCGTTCTCGCCCCATCGCATCACCTTGGGGAAGGTCAGCGCTCGGATGCACTCGAGCAGGTATGGACCAAGCGCCTGTGCTGCCGGCTTGCCCACGTCTGTCACCCGCGCCACGACATAGTCGCCTTGAGGCGTCTCGACCTTCGTCAGCGCCTCAACGGGCACGCCCTGCTTGCGCGCGAAACCCATGGCAGCGCCGGTCGGCTTGCCGTCTGCATCGAACGCGACCTTCCATGCCGGCCCGCGCGCCTCGCGTTCGAGGTCCGGCTGTCGCTCGGGCAGCCCGTGTGCCATGACTACGAGCCGACGCGGGGTGCCCATGACCGCGATCGAAGCCGCAGGCAGGCGCGCTTCCTGGAGCCGCGCCGGGACAGTCGCTCGCAGTTGCTCGATGGCGCCGGGGAGAGCGACGGCGGGCATCTCCTCCGAACCTATTTCGAGGACGAGGTTGGGCATGAACGCGTATCCTTCCGCCGTGGTGATGATCGGGAGTGCGGCAGCTCGGGGAACCGGATGAACCGCGCTGCCACGGTGCCGGTATGATAGCCGCGCCCGCAGAGACGTGTCAACGGCGCGTTTCGCAGCCGCCTCTCGCGACGCCCACCCGTCATTGCGAGCGGAGCGACGCAATCCCGAAGGCATTGGCTCGTCCCGTATGGCGACGCCTATCTGCCCATCGGCGTCGACCGTTCGGGATCGCTTCGCTGCGCTCCTAAGAAAGCTCTCCACTCTTTCTCGTACACCCACCGCGGCCACGCCGCGTCCGAACTCCTAAGAAAGCTCTCTACGCTTTCTGAAACACCCACCGCGGCCACGCCGCGTCCGAACTCGCGATGACGTGACGCCATGCAGTGCGTCATGCTGCGCGCGATCCGGAGCCCCGTAGGGCCGAATCAACCGCCGAGCGGAACCATCGCCAAGAGGACCGCGGCTGCGCGCGGTTGGTTCGCCCATGTCCCGCAAGATCGCCAGGACAACCGTGACGCCCTCGGACGCGTCGGTGACAAGGGCGTACCAGCCGGTCGTGACCCTGC
>JAAYVH010000089.1 GCA_012517255.1 Chthonomonadales bacterium | reverse complement strand
TCAAGCAGGTGACGACGCGCATTGCCGAGGCGGATGCGGAGATGCACGTCCGTACCATCGTGTCGCCGCTGGATGGGACCGAGATCATGGAGTGCCTCGGTATCGGCCCCGGGCGTGTCGTCGGCGAGGCCAAGGAGTACCTCATCAACGCCATCATCGAGGGGCGACTATCTGCCCATGACAAAGAGGCCGCCCGCAGATCCCTGCTGGCGTGGAGGGCTGGGGCGGCATCCTGACAGATCGGGTCCTCTGTCGGGCTTCGGTGTCTCGGTGCGGCTCAGCGCCTACAGCTCGCACTCCTTCATGTACTGGATGCTCTTGCTCGCGATGGTCTCAGGGTCAGGCGAGTAATCGAAGACCTCCACCGACACGAACCCGTCGTAGCGGTTGCGCTTGAGCGCGGCCAGGATGGGCCGGAAGTCTGTGTCGCCGAAGCCCGGTCCCCGCCGGTTGGCGTCATTGGCATGCACATGCGCGATGAGCCGCGCATGGCGCTCGACAAGCTCGGGAATCGGGCGCCCTTCGGATGATGCGCTCTTGACGTCCAGTATGGTAGCGGCCGCGGGATGACCAAGCTGCGCGATGATTTCGGCGGCCTCATCGAGAGTCAGAATGAAGTTGGCCTCGGGCTGGGGCAGTGGCTCGATGCATAGGGTGATGCCGTGCTCGTCCGCGAGATCGAGAGCAGGCAGCAGGCACTCTCTGTAGCGTTGCGCTGCCGTCTCGTAGGTATCGCCGTCTTCAATGCGGCGCTGCGCCGGAGAACCGAAGACCATGATGCCGCCTCCGATGTCGGCGCAGAACTGCGTCAGGGCCACAAGATACTCCGTGGTGCGGCGGCGCAGATCCGGATCGGGAGAGGTGACCGACAGTCCTTTCGGCGAAACGAGGAGCCAGTGGAGGCCGACTACCGCGAGACCGTTTGCCTCAGCGGCTGAGCGTATTCGGGTTCGGTCGTCCTGTGCAATCTCGCGGACGTCAGGGGCAAGCGTGAAGGGCGCAATCTCGATGCCTTCGTAGCCTGCCCGGGCGACGTGCCGACACGTTGGCTCCCAGTCCCAGCCCTGAAACGTCTCATTGCAAATCGAATAGCGCATGCTCATGCCTGCAGCCTTCCGATGGGATACTCGCCTTCGAAGACTTCCTCGGCCGGACCTGTCATCAGCACCCTGTTGTCGCCGTTCCACTCTACCTGGAGATCGCCTCCGAGCAAGTGGACAGTGACACGACGAGCCAGCTTGCCTGTGAGAACGCCGGCTACCACTGCTGCGCAAGCGCCGGTGCCGCAGGCGAGCGTAATACCTGCGCCGCGCTCCCATGTGCGAAGAACCACTTCGGTGGACGTCTGAACGTCGCAGAACTGCACATTGGTGCGCTGCGGGAATAGTCGGTGGTTTTCGATGGCGGGTCCGAGCAGGGCGACCTCCTGAAGACTGAGCCCCATGTCGAAGACGACAGCATGGGGATTGCCCATGGAAACGGCAGCCAATGAGACTTTCCGCCCCTCGACCTTGGTCGTCTCATTGAGCACGGTATCGCTGTCCGGTCCGCGCATCGGGATCTCCGACCGCTTCAGTCGAGGCTTACCCATGTCAACACGCACGCTCTCGACGCTTCCCGCACGCGTCCTGATCCACAGGGTGCGAACGCCCGCCAGAGTTTCGAGCTCGATCGTCGTTTTCGGCGTTAGCTTGCGGTCGTAGACAAAGCGTGCGACGCAGCGGGTACCGTTGCCGCACATCTCTGCCTCAGAGCCGTCCGGATTGAACATGCGCATGCAGCAGTCGGCGATGCGCGATGGCGTAACCAGGATCAATCCGTCGGCGCCCACGCCGAACTTTCTATGGCAGACCCTCTTGCTCAGTTCTGGCAGGTCGGTGTCTGGGATCGGCTCCGAAATGCAGTCAACGACTACGAAGTCGTTGCCAATCCCCTGCATCTTCGTGAACTTCACGGCCTCTGCATCCTCACGCTTCTGCGGGCTCTGACGGCGCCTCGGGCGACGGCGTTGCCTTTGCCTGCTCGGCAGCATGCTGAAGCTCGCGTCCGATCTCGGCGCCCAGCCCCGCAACGGGACGCATCGGCACGATCGAAGTGATCGAGTGTTTGTAGACTAGCTGAGTGGGCCTTCCCGGGGATTCGAGCAGCACGGTGAACGAATCGAAACCACGCACGACGCCCCGCAACTGGACACTGTTGGCCAGGTAGATGGTGACGGAGGTGTTATCCTTCCGAACCTGGTTCAAGAACATGTCCTGCAGATTAAGCTGTGCCTTAGCCATTGTTCTTCATTCCTTTCTCTCTTGGCTGAATCTTGGCGCTGACTCGATCCACCGCTTCGTCAAGGGACAATCCGGTGATATCCAGCCATTGCACGGAAGGATCGCCTCGGAACCACGTCCGTTGGCGCCGTGCGAAACGCCGGGTGTTATGCTTGATAGCTGTTACGGCCTCTGCAAGGGATGATGTGCCCATCAGATGATCGCACAGCTCACGATAGCCTAACCCGCGCATGATACCTGCGGCAGGCCGGGCTCCTCGACTCATGAGCGCCCGAACCTCATCCAACAGGCCGCTCGCCATCATCGCGTCAACGCGCGCATCAATCCGTCGATCGAGCACGTCCATAGCTACCGACAGTCCGATCCTGACGGAGGCAACAGGACGCCTCTGCTGTTGGTCGCGCTCGATCCACACAGACAACGGCTCGCCGGTGCACTTCCATACCTCAAGCGCACGAACGATGCGGACGGTGTCGTTGGGATGCAGCCTGCTCGCCGTGACGGGATCTACTGCGGCGAGTTGGGCATGCAGCGTGGAGGACCCCTGCAGTCGTGCGACCTGCCAGAGCTCTGCTCTCACGGCGGAGTTGGCCGGCACCGACGTCAGTCCGAGACCGTCCAGCAACGCGCGCACATACAGTCCGGTACCGCCGACGACGAACGGAAGGCGCCCCCGTTGCTTGATGGCCTCAATGGCCTCTGTCGCCATCCGTCGGTACTCGGCGACGTCGAACGTCTCAGATGGCTCCACCACATCTATAAGATGGCAGGGTACTGCTCGACGCTGGGCGGGCGTCGGCTTGGCTGTGCCGATGTCGGCGCCCCGATAGACCGCCATCGAGTCGGCGCTCACGATCTCTCCGCCATGGCGCTGGGCAAGCGCGACCGCGATGTCGGTCTTGCCCACGGCGGTGGGGCCGACGATTGCGATGACGGAGCCGAGGGTGTTCATCGGGGAACCACGGGTCTGTGCCTTGGTCGCGTTACTGTCGGTCGGCGGAGTGGCCTTGCCGTGCTGCCAGAATCAGGTCGCAGACCTCGCGGACGGCCCCTTCACCGCCGTCGCGCTCGCATACATAGTCGGCTTCCGCTCGGACCTGCGCAACGGCGTTGGCCGGAGCAAGGCCGATGCTTGCCCATCGGAGAGCAGGCAGATCGGGCAGATCATCGCCCATGTAGGCGATGGACTCTCTGCCGACGCCATAGGCGTCGCTGGCGCGCTGCAGCTCATGGAGCTTGTCGCTAACGCCCTGACGCACATCGGCAACTCCTATCTCGGCCGCACGGAGCTCGACCGCCTCAGAACGGCGAGCCGAAATCCAGACGACGGTCACGCCGGCGGCGCCGAGCAACTGCAGGCCGAGCCCGTCATGAACGTGGAATCGCTGGAACTGGCCGCACGAGCTATGCCAGACAGAGCCGTCGGTCAGCACGCCATCCACGTCTAGCGCGAGCAAGCGAATGCCGGCGAGACGGTGCATCAGAGCGGGCGAGGCGGTCACGGCTAAACTATCCCGGCTCGGAGCAGGTCTTTGAGCATAATGCATCCGACGGGGCGTCCGTCGCTATCCACAACGGGGGCTTCGCCGGGGCGTCGGTCCGATTCCTGGAGTATGGCGAGAGCCTCACTGGCGAGTACGTCTCCGATGATCGTGATGGGATTGCGGTTCATCCACGCTTCCGCGGGCGCATCGAGCGCACGCGAGTCCCGGACCAATGCGCGCCGGATGTCCCCGTCGGTTAGGATGCCCGCGAGCCTGCCGTCGGAATCGACAACGAACGCGCATCCGGCGCCGGCGGCAGTGATGGCGAACAGCGTGTCGCGAATGGTTGTATCGGCGGGCACAATGGCCATCTGCGCGCCTGTGCGCATGACGTCCGATGTTCGGAGCATCAGTCGTCTCCCCAGGGCGCCGGCTGGATGAAAGACTGCGAAGTCCTCACGCGTGAAGCCGCGGGCCTCCATGACGGCGATCGCCAGCGCGTCGCCCATTGCCAGCATGGTTGCTGCGCTCGTGGTTGGAGCAAGGCCGAGGGGACAGGCTTCCGTGCACGGGCCAAGGTTCAGGACGATCTCGGCCGCCTGACCGAGGGTGGATTCTGGCTTGCCTGTCACGGCGATCAGCTTCGCTCCGATGCGACGGATCGTGGGAAGAATGCGGCTCACTTCGTCGCTCTCCCCGCTGTAGGAGAACGCGAGCACGACATCGCTCCTTGTCACGACTCCCAGATCCCCGTGCACGCCGTCGGCCGGATGGAGGAAGAGGCTCGGGGAGCCGGTTGAGGCCAGCGTCGCAGCGACCTTGCGGGCGATCGCTCCGGCCTTGCCGACCCCTGTGGTGATCACTCGGCCCTGACACGCAAGAACGGCTTCGGCTGCCTGAACGAACGATGGGTCCAGATGGTCGGCTAGCGAACGTATCGAATCGGCCTCCATACGTATGACCGCGCGCGCACGCGCGAGCAACCGGTTACTGTCAAGCAAGGATCTTCTCCGCGAAGGTGCTGTGCCGAGTATACCGCGCCGCAGGCAGAGCGATGGAGTGTCAGAGGCTCGTTCGCGTACTGCTGAGCTGCAAGGCCGAAGAGGCGGTTTCTACTAGTGTGGTGGTTAAGCGAGGATTGAGAGTTAACGTTACGGGAGGGGTTGGAGGACCGACCTAGAAGCGGGTCTTGAACTCGACCGTGCCCTTGACATCGTCGGCCGCGCCGTTCATGTTCTTCGTGTAGGCGGCGCCGAAGGCGAGAACGTTGTCGGCATTGATGCGGCGATCGAGGCTGAGCAACAGGGTGTGCGCGTTCGTGTCGCGGCCATTCAGGTTGCTCATGTCCACGCTGTAGCCGACCTGGACTGCAGTCAGCTTGGCGATCTTCGTCTGCAGCATTGCGCCGAGCTTGCGCACGGAGGTCCGCTTGGCCATGTCCACGTTGGTGGTGTAGTTCAGGGCGAACTTGGTGTCCGCGCCCAGTGACCGGTTCAGAGCGAACGCAGAGCTGACCAGCGGCTGCATCTTGCCGGCGCCGTCTTCGGGCAGCGACGAATAGGTGTAGGTCATGCTGGTCTGCTTGTCAACGCGCAGCGCAAGGTTGTAGCGGCGTACGAGCTGAACATCGCCGCCATTGATGTTGCGGGCCTTGTACAGGATGTCGAAATGGAGCGGCAGCTTCTCGTTGCGATCGCTGATGAAGCTGAACGATCGGCTAACGGCGCTGTTGTTCTTGGGATCGAGCGATCCGCCGTACTCGAAGGCGAGCTGATTGTTGCCGAGCTTGGCCTGCATCGCGCCAGCGACGGCTTCGCTGTTCTTGCGGCCCTGATCGTTGAGAGCGACGTACTTGAACGACATGGTTGTGTCGCGCAGTCCGAGGAACGAGAAGGGCTTGGCGTTGCTGATCGCAATGTCCGATGCGGCGCGCCGGTTGCGGCCCACGACACCGGCCTCGGTGTAGGTACCCTTGAGGTTCAGGTTGCTCGTCAGCGCTCCGGCAAGTGAGAACGACTTGGCCGAAGCGTTCGTGCCGTTGTTCGTGTCGGTCAAGCTGTATGCCGTCGAGAACGACAGCGTCTTGCTCAGTTGCACGCCGAGCTCTACGGCGTTGGTCATTGCCGAGGGCTCAGAGCCGCGGTCCACGTTCAGATGGTTCAGGCGAAGCGACATGTTGCGTGCCGGGCGGAAGTTCATGTCGAGCTGAGTCGTGTTCTCGAAGCGGCTGTCGCTGTGCTGGATGCGCTTCGTTTCCGCCATGAGGTTGTTCGCCTTGCTTCGGTCGGTCTCGAAGTGGAGGAAGTTGGTCGTTACGCTGCTGCGCTGATCCCCCGCGACGGTTTGGACCGTGTCGGTGAAGGCGTTGAGCTTCATGCCTCTCGCCAGCTGCTGATCGAGGGCGATGTTCGTGTGATCTACGCCGTTGGCGACAGCGCCGCCGAATGCCGACGATCCGCCCTCGTTGAGCAGAGCGATGCGGCTGGTCCGGGACGGCGTGAAGATCGCGAAATGGCGGTACCGGTTGCGCGTCTCATCGGTGGTGGCGTTGTTGGCATTGTAGACGTAGGTCTGGAGCGACAACCCCTTCAGGGCAGTCACGTCAGCCGCGAAGTCCATCCGCTTGAAGCCGCGCTCCTCCTCGATCACCTTGCGGTCGTAGTCCGACAGGCCTGCGATATCGCGTGCGCGCGCGAAGGCTTGATCGGAGGAAGCAAGGTTCAGGCGTGCGTTGAGGCCCTTGCCGGTGTAGGCGATGGACTGCCGGGTAAGACGTCCGGAATCGTCCCCAAACGAAGCCTGGTTGAACGCCAGCGACGAGGCGCCGTTGAGCTTGAGGGTCATGTCGAGAGCGCTTCGGCGCATGCCTCGCTCATTGCCGAACTGGGAACGCTCGAAATCGCTGAGATTCCCTAGGCGTGCGAAGTCGCGATCCACGTTCTGATCGAGGTAGTTGAGCGTGAACGACTTGCCTGAAAGCGCCAGTGTGTTGCGACGGATCGAACCGGAGCCGTCACCGATGGTGAACTGGCTGAAGGCGAGCCCGGTGTTCTTGTCCAGGGCTGTCTTCATGGCGAGCCGAGAGCGATCGAGGCCAGCGTCCAGCCCGATCTGCTGGCGGTCCTGTTGGGTCACTTCACCAGCTGCGGCATTCGGGTTGAACTGTCGCCGTATGTCGAGCGCCAACTCGGTTTTCTCTGCGTCGGACAGGTCATTCAGACGGCCAAAGGAGCCCTCCGCAGAGCGGCGGCTGTAAGCGACCTGTGTGGTCTTCGTGTTCAGTGTGATGTTCTGTCGGGTCATGGCGCCCGCTGCATCACGCAGAGACGTCTGACCGAAGCCCAACGTGCTGTCCTTGCCGGGCGTCAGACCGAAGGACATCGTCGTGCGGCGGATGCCGCGCTCACGCGCCCACTGACCGGCCTCGCCTTCGCGAAGCTGCTTGAAGGCCGAGAAGCCCTTGTCGATGTTCAGGTCGCTGTACTGGAACGACATTCCCTTGAGGTTCAGCGACATGCCCTGACGCGTGACGTCCCCCGTGCTGTCGGTGATGCGATCCCAGTCCACGCCGACGGCGCTCTGGCCGCCGAGGTTCAGGCTGCTGCCAAATCCGAGGCGCTTGATGCCGCGCTCCTTCTCCAGATTGGCTATCTCCTGGAGCAGGCTGGCATTGTTGGCGTTAGACTGGCGCATCGCCTGGAAACCGCCAAACGCAGCGCCCACGTCCTGGAAGGTGGCCCGGACGGTGGCATTGCCGGACTTGATGTTCAGGTTCTGGGTGATAAGGCGGTCGCTCTTGGCGGCGGCTTCGTTGCGCTTCTGGTTGCCGGCGCGCGTCGTGTCGGTGCGTCCAACGACGTTTCCGTTGCTGGCCGCGGGTGTGCTGAAGTACATCAGGCCCGTGAGACTGCCGGATGATCCGACCTTGCTGTTCATGGCAAGGCCGTAGCTGTTGAAGTCAAGGCCGTTGAAGGAAGACACGCCGTAGCCGAAGTTCAGCGACGTGCCGCGGAAGTTCATCGCGAGACCGGAGTTTGGAGCGACGGAGCGAGAGCCGTCGAGACCCTCCACGTACTCGTAGGAGACCGTCACCGTATCGAAGCGGCGAACTGGTTCGGCGAACACGAGCATCCCGCTGTTGTAGTCGAGACTGAAGTCAGTATTGGCCCGCAGCGAGCGTGCACCCACAGAGACGCGAACGGACGCAGGCACAATGCCGCCATGCGACAGCATGTAACCGGCGCGCGTTCCGTTGCCACGCAGGCTCTCCAGGAATGGCTTGGAGGCGCGAGTGGCAGCGCCGTTCTTGTCCACGTACGACAGGCTCTGGCCCGCAAACAGACTGGGCTTCTCCAGCTTGCCCGTCAGGTCGAGCGGAGCCGGAGCAGGGGTCTGTCCAAACGCACCTAAGCGGACACTCAACATCAGAGCGCCCGCTGCCAGCGTCATGGCCAGTTTGTGGGTTGGTCTATAGTTCATGGAAGTACCTCCATGTCGTCACGCCGTGCAAGGTCAATGTCGTGGTCTGTCTCTAGAAGCTTCCGCGGATCACGTCCACACGGATCTGCCGATCACGCGCGTTGCCGAGATTCGCAGCCGATACGGCGCCGTTGCTGTGCTGCCCGAGGGATCGGCGGAGATCGGCGAGCGTTGCCGCTTGAGCAGGATCGAGCGTCACTCTGGATGCTGTCAGCACGATGCGGGCGCTGCGACCTGCGTTCTCGATTGCTGGCGCCGTCGCACTCTCGTTCGGCGCAGTCTCGGACGACGCCACGATGGTGCGTGGGGCGGGCTCTGGCTCAGGAGACATGACCGGCGTCGTCGGAGCGGGGGCAACAGCCGATCCGGTGGGCTCGTCGACAGTGGCGGCCTGCTTGGTCTTGGTATCGCCGTTCGCCTTCGCCAGCCTGGTTGCCGGATGCACCGGGTTGCGAGTTGAGGCAGAAGCCATTCGGATTGCGGGACGAGGCTCCTGCGAGCGGCTTCGGGCCTGTCGGACGCGCGGCGTCATGGCTCGAGCGGTCGAAGTCGGCGGCTCATACACGTCCAGCAGGTCGAGCGACGGGTCTGATTCTGCGCGCTCGGCTGGGGCGGGAGCGGGCGGCACCGTGGCAACAACCGTCGGGCTGGTGCGCACGTAGTCGACCGGGCTCTTCTGGTCGCGTATCGTCACCGCTGTCAGGGCTGCTGCTGCACCGGCGGCCGCCAGAGCGCCGTAGCGGACCGGAGCGGGAGCAAGGCCGCGGCGAACTGCAGTGGTGAAGCGCTCGGTCAGAGACGGCCGGTTAACGGTCGCGGCAAGAATGGCCGAGCGGAGACTGATCGGGGGCTCTACTTCGGGGAGCGCCTGCAGGGCCACGTGCGTCCCTTGCATAAACTGAAGATCACGAGCGCAGTCCGAGCATGTCGCGATGTGGCTCTCGACGATCTCGGTCTCGTGGGCGTCGGTCTCGCCGTCAGCATAGGCCGACAGGAGATCCCATACGTCATGACAGTTCATCACCGTCACCTCCTGGATTGGATGGGAGTTGCTGCTGTTGTTGCTGTTGCTGTACATCTGGGTGAACCTCGCTGGAAGTAGTGCTTACCGATCGGTGAGACAAAGCCGAGACGGTTTTGTGGCAACTATTCGCGCGAAAAGAAGATCGCGCGCACGTGAGAGATTGAGATCACAATGGGCGGAAGGTTGCCGTGCGCCGCGGATGATGGGCCCTGCGGCAAGGCAGAGCAGCGCAGGGTGTATAGGAAATAGGCCGAAAGCTATATATATCGGAGGGAATCTATGCAGCGACGCGAGTTTCTGGCCGCAGTTGCGGCGGCGAGCTGCCGGATGGCGGCAAGTGAGGAGCAGCAGAGCGACATTCGACGGGGACGCGGCTCTGTTGCGGGCGAAACGGTGGCCTCGCCAGAACAAGGCTATGCCGATCCGGAGCAAGGCCTATGGCGCAGGCTCTTCCTTGACGCAACCGTTGTCGAGGAATCCGCTGGACTTGCCAGGGTGTTCCATCAAGCGTCTAAGTTTTCGGCGAATCCTATTATCAAACGAGATCGTCCTTGGGAAGCAGGAACCGCTGTTGCTGGCCCGTATGTCTACGGGACGGTGCTGGAAGACGGCGGTCGGTACAGGCTGTGGTACCAGCTGATCATGGACGGTCAGCACGTGGGGTACGCCGAGTCTCGGGACGGTCTTGAGTGGCGCAAACCGAACCTTGGGCTGCTTCGTGGCCAGACGGATCGCAAGAACAATCTGGTGGTGTCGGACTGGGACAAGTCGGCCACTGGCGGGTCGTGCCACAATCCAAGCGTCGTATGCTGCCCGTGGGAGCAAGATCCCGCGCGACGGTATCGGTTGTACGGATTCGACTACTCCTCCGGTCCTCGGTTGGCCTTTTCGCCAGACGGCCTGCGCTGGCGCTACTCCGAGGACGCTGCAGCGCGTCCTCTGTTCCGGTCGTCCGACGTCGTCAACGTCTTCAGGGATTCCCTGCGGTCGCGGTTCGCGGCAACATGGAAGGCGCAGAGCCGTCGAGGCCGTTCGGTTGGAGTCGCGGTGTCCGACGACGGCATCCACTGGAGCAAGCCTGTGGATGGACCGGTGTTCATTGCCGACGATCTGGACCCGGACGCGACTCAGGTCTACGGCATGCCCGTCTTTCCGTACCAGGGGTTGTACATCGGCCTCGCATGGATGTACCGTGCGCGCTATGTGAAGGTGGGGCGCTACAGTCCTGCCGCTATGCTCGCGGCGCAGGCAAGCTCGCCAAGAACGGTGGACGTGGAGCTGGCGTGGAGCTGGGATCTTGTTAACTGGACGCGCACACCCGATCGGAAGCCGTTCATTCCGCGCGGGGACCCGGGCGACTTCGATGCCGCCATGATCTACACTGCCCGAGCTCCCATTCGCGTACAGGACGAACTCTGGTTCTACTATGGGGGGTGCCTGAAGGCGCATGACGAGCCGCGCGACGAGGCAGCGATCGGTCTGGCGCGACTTCGCCTGGATGGCTTCTGCTCGATGAGGGCACACGATAGGGAGGGAATGCTGGTGAGCCGCACCGAGGCGCTAAGCGTGCCCGCGGTTACGATCAACGCTCGCACTCACGGTGACGGCTTCGTGGTTGCTGAACTCCTCGACAGTCGCAATCGCGTGGTTCCAGGCTTCGGTCGCGATCAATGCAAGCCCTTCACAGGCGACAGCGTGCAGCATGTCCTGCGCTGGGATCGCGACCGGTTCCCGGCCACCATGCAGCGACAGCCGGTCCGATTGCGTTTCTTCTTGCGGAACGCGGACCTCTATGCGTATGCGCCTCAGGAGGTCTGGGAGCAGGACTTCGACGTGACGCCAGCTACCGCGGGACCATAACAGCCCCTATGCTTCCGGAACGCCTCTTGTGAAAGACACTGAGAGCTTGACGCGGCGATAGCCGGAACCTATAATAGCGGACGACATGCGATCAGCACAGAACCTCGCCGAACTGACGCCAACCCGGATAGCAGTCATGGTCAGCGGGCATGGGCGCGGGTCCAACATGCAGGCGATCATAGACGGGTGCCGCACGCAGGTGATTTCCGGCGACGTGGTGCTCGTGATCGGAACGCGCAAGGAAGCGCCTGCGATCGCACGAGCGGCTTCGGCCGGAATACCCGTCGCAGTGGTTCGTCCGCCCCGAGACGGCGCAGACGATGTCTACGCCGCCAAGCTGCTGGCGCTGCTCGATGAACATCGCGTGGACCTCATCTGCCTGGCAGGATACATGAGGCTTCTTCCATCCCGCGTGGTGTCACGATACCGCTGGCGGATCATGAATGTGCACCCCGGACTTCTGCCGGCATTTGGAGGCCGGGGCATGTATGGAATGAGCGTCCACGAGGCCGTGCTGGCGAGCGGCGCAACGGAGAGCGGCTGCACGGTTCACTTTGTGGATGAGGAATACGACCACGGATCGATCATTCTGCAGACGCGTGTCCCTGTTCTCGCCGGCGACACTGCGGAGACCCTCGCGGCCCGGATTCTGCCGCATGAGCACCGGACCTACGTGGAAGCGGTCCGGCTCTTCGCTGAGGGACGTCTCCGCATCCGGGATGGCGTCGTCGAGGTGGTCGAGCGATCTGTGGGAAACAAGGATGGAGGTGCCTGATGCGCGTTATCATGACGCTGGCCGCCGCCTGGGCAGCCGTGTCTCTGTGGTGTACTCCGTCGAAAGGGGACGTGAAGGTGGAGAAAGTTGCGTATTTCGGTCAGCCCAACTGCTACAAGCTGACCAACGGAACTGTGGAGGTCATTGTCACAACGGACATCGGACCTCGGGTTATTCGCTATGGCTTCGTGGGAAAGGCGAATGTGTTTGCCGAGCTGCCTGACGACGTAGTTCAGACCGAGTGGGGAGCGTGGAAGCCCTATGGAGGGCATCGGTTCTGGCATGCGCCTGAGGTAAAGCCGCGCAGCTATGCGCCTGACAACGACAAGGTGGCCTTCGAGATGGTGGGCACCGACGGCATCAGGCTGACGCAGGCTGTCGAGCAGCACACCGGGATGCAGAAAGAGATGGTAGTCACGCTGGATCCGGTCGGAACGGGGGTCAAGGTCGCGCATCGTCTCACCAACAAGGGCGTCTGGTCGGTTGAGGCCGCAGCGTGGGCCCTGACGATCGTTGCGGGCGGAGGCACGACCATCATCCCGCAGGAGCCCTACATCTCCCACGATGACTATGTTCTGCCTGCCCGCCCCATGGTGCTCTGGCACTACAACGACTTCACCGACCCGCGATGGACGATCGGCAAGAAGTACATCCGTCTCCGGACGGAAGAGACCATGAACTTCGCTCAGAAAGTCGGGGTGGCCAACAAGCAGGGCTGGATGGCGTACCTGAACGGCGGCACGCTCTTCGTGAAGCGGTTCCCATACATGCCCGGAGCGAAGTACCCGGACGAAGGATGCAACTGTGAGACGTTCACGAAGGGCACGTTCATGGAGGTGGAGACTGTCGGCCCGCTCATGACGATACAGCCCGGCGATACGATCGAGCATGTTGAACGCTGGTTCCTATTCGGCGACGTCAAGCCGGGAACCACCGAGGCCACCCTGGATGCCGCGATTGCGCCGCTCGTAGCCAAGACCAGTCTTGGCGACCTGTAGGAGCACATAGTCGATCCCATGCGGTAGAATGGGACAGCAGGCAGACGTGACTGGCGCAATCGAGGAGTGAACCTCGGGGGAGCGTCTGCCAAGATGATGTGCCGAGCGCCTGGGCAGCGACTATTGCCGCTCAGGCGCTCGGCCTTTTTTACAGGGAGACTGGCATGGCATCGAACAAGAGCGAGAACAGACCGATCGCATTGCTGAGCGTAACCGACAAGAGCGGCCTCATCCCATTCGCTACCGGCCTCGTGGAGTTTGGCTACGAGATCGTCTCGACGGGCGGAACGGCGCGGACCCTGTCGGAGGCGGGGATCAGCGTCACCGCGATCGAAAGCCTCACGGGATTCCCGGAGATGCTGGACGGCCGGATAAAGACACTTCATCCCCTTGTGCACGGTGGGATCCTCTTCCGACGAGATCTGCCAGAACACGTGCAATCGGCGGCCGCCGCCGGTATCCGGCCTATCAGCCTCGTCTGCATCAATCTGTACCGATTCGCCGATGCTGTATCCTCCGGGTCTGGTGTACAAGATTGCATAGAAAACATTGACATCGGCGGGCCCGCCATGATCCGATCAGCCGCGAAGAATCACCGCGATGTCACGGTTGTCACGGATGCCTCGGACTACGAGGCCGTCCTCGCAGATATGCGTGACAATGGAGGGGCGTGCTCCGAGGCCATGCGACGTCGTCTGGCCGCCAAGGCGTTCAGTCTGACGGCTGCCTATGATGCCGAGATCGCATCATGGATGCGCGATCTGGCTGGCGTAACGGACATGCCGGCATCCTATGCATCGGGTGGCGCCCTGGCCTATGCGTGCCGCTACGGCGAGAATCCCCATCAGCGAGCGGCCTTCTACCGACAGATCCCTTCGGGTGAGCCTTGCATCGGCCATGCCGAGGTTCTCGGAGGCAAAGAGATGTCCTACAATAATCTGTGCGACGCCAATGCTGCGCTGGAGGCTGTGAAGGAGTTCCATGATGCGGCGGCGTGCGTCATTGTGAAGCATACGAACCCGTGCGGCGCCGCGATAGGCGACAACCTCGCTGAGGCATTTCGGGCGGCTCTGGAGTGCGATCCTGTGTCTGCCTTCGGGGGCATTGCGGCGTTCACGAGGCCCATGGACGCTGAGACCGCCGGTCTCCTTACAGACCCCGGTCAGTTCTATGAAGTCATCATCGCGCCTTCCTACGAGCCTGAGGCGCTTGCCGTACTGACGCAGCGGCCGAAGTGGGGGGGCAGCGTCCGATTGCTGGCCGTGGGGCCGCTGGAGGGCTGGAGACAGCGCGCACGAGGCTGGGAAACCAAGCAGCTAGTCGGCGGATTTCTGGTGCAGGAACGGGACCTGCACATCGTATCACCGGCCGATCTTCGCGTCGTGACTCGCCGTGCTCCGACCGAGGCGGAACGTGATGCGCTGATGTTCGCATGGCGTGTCGTGCGCCATGTTAAGTCGAATGCCATCGTTCTGGCGCAGGGAACCACGCTGGTCGGCGTGGGCGCGGGGCAGATGAACCGCGTGCAGTCGGTTCGGCTGGCCGTCGGTCAGGCAGGCGAGAAGGCGAGAGGCGCCGTGATGGCCTCCGATGCATTCTTCCCGTTCAGCGACGGACCCGAGGCCGCCGCGTCGGCGGGAGTAACGGCGATCATTCAGCCAGGCGGCTCGCGGCGAGACAGCGACACCATCGCCGTCTGCGACGCGCACAGCATCGCGATGGTGTTCACCGGCATTCGCCACTTTCGCCACTGACGACGCACGGCTGCTAGGTTGTGGTGCGCGACCGCCTGTTAACTTCAGCCTGAAGACGGTCAATCTCGGCCTGCATCTCCTCGATTCGTCGCAGGAGATCCAGTATGACCTCGACGCCGGCGAGGTTCACGCCCATGTCGCGGGTAAACCTGCGTATTTGCTGCAGCCGAGCGATATCCTCGTCGGAGTAGAGCCGGTTCTTGTTGCTGACACGCCGGGGCGTGATCAGGCCGAGCCTCTCATAGAGGCGGACCGTCTGCGGATGTAGCCCGGTCAACTGCGCCGCAACGCTGATCATGTATACGGGTTCTTGGGGGGCGCGTGGCATATGCTCGTTGCCTCCAAGTCTAGGTTCTGACCGTGTCGCCGCGCAGGCGGGCCAGTTCGGTCAGGAGCTCGCGCTCTTTCGGGCTGAGCTCCTTGGGCACAATGACGCGCAGCCGGGCATAGAGGTCTCCGGGCTTGCCGCTCGGATTCGGCATGCCATGGCCGGCAACGCGAATCTTCTGTCCGCTCTGAACGCCCGGCGGAATGTTCAGGGAGCGTGTACCGTTCAGCGTCTTGACCTGAACTTCCCCGCCCAGCGCGGCGACGGTGAATGGAACGTCAACTTCGGTATGAATGTCCCGGTCCCGTACCTGGAAGTCCGGGTGCTTTCGAACTCTTACGACTAGATAGAGGTCCCCGCGGGTGCCGTCGGGTCCGGCCGCGCCCTGCCCTTTGAGACAGAGGCGGCGGCCGTCCTCGACACCCGCCGGGATCTTGACTTTTATGCGACGGACGCGCGGCGTGCGCCCGTGGCCGCGGCATG
>JAAYVH010000088.1 GCA_012517255.1 Chthonomonadales bacterium | reverse complement strand
GGCCGGTAGCTCAATGGTCAGCCGCACCGGTTTGTCATTCTCAATCGGCCCAAGCCTGAGCTTTGTCATCGGGGAGCCTCCTGTCTGTAGGGGGAAAGAACCAGATCGCGATGCACCATGACCCGGACGGGAAAACCGCGCCGGATCGTATTGGTGGGCTGGATATTCAGCGACCGCCCGACCATCTGCTCACCGATCTGGTTGAAGCCCTGCGACCCGCCAGTGCGCAGGGCCTGTGCAATGCCGTTGCCGCCGCTGATATCGGCTTCTGAACCTACGCTCAGCATTGTCGAAACCAGAGCGGCCCTGAACACCTCGCCCCAGTGATTGTCGGTCTGGTCCTGCAACCCGGCAAACCCCGCCGCATCGGCGGCCGGTTCGTTTTCCAATACGATCGACTCTCCCGCACCGCGCATCAGCCGGATCCAGACCAGCAGTACCCGTTTCTGGCCATATGAGATCTGGGAGTCATAACGGCCGATCAGTGTCGCGCCCTGCGGGATCAGCAGGATATGCCCGGTCGGGCTGTCATAGACATTCTCCGTGACCTGCGCCGTGACCTCGCCGGGCAGGTCGGAGCGGATGCCGGTAATTAGCGCGCCGGAAATGATCGATCCCGCCTGGATTACATACGGGCTGGGAGCGGGCGTCAGACGCGCGGCGCTGACGGTACGCTGGTCGACCGGGCCATCGAGAAACGCCTGGTTGCGATCGGTGGCAGCACCGGCTGCCGGAACCGGGGTGGCACCGGCCGTCACCGGGGCGGCGTTATTTCGCCCGACCTGCGTCTGGGTAAAGAGATGGCTGACCCGTGCGGCTTCCTGCTCCTGAGCCATGCGCTGCTTCTCGGGATCAGCCGGTGCGGCGGGTGTCGTCATGCCGGGGGCACCCACGCCTGCCTTGAGGAACGGCCTGCCGAGATCGCCGGGCAGCGGCGGCCCGAGACGTGGCGGGTGGGTATAGTCTCCCGGCAGGTTCGCTAGTCCGTCCGGTGTGGTGCGATTGCCGGTATTATAGAGTTCGGCCTTGCCCGTTCGGGGTGCGGGCTTCAGCGCCACATAGAGCGCACCCGCGACGCCGAGCACCGCCACCAGCGTCAACGCCATGATCACCCTGCGCGACAGCCGTGTGACCGGCGGTCGCGTGACGCGCAACCGCATCTCGCCGGGCGGCCTGACCGGAGGTACCGGTTTGCTCGCCTCCTCTGCTCCGGTACTCCCGCTCACGACCGGCGCGCTCCATCGGTGCGGACGATGCGCACCACCTGCTGGTGCTTCGCCCCAAGCCGCAATTCGGCTGCCGCGAACAGGCGATCGACGATCATCCGGTTGCCGCGCACCCGGTAATTCACCAACTGGCCGTCCCCTTGCGGGCCGATGACCCACAGCGGCGGCATCTCACCCTGGGCGATGCCGGTCGGAAACTCGATGAAGACCTGCCGCCCGTCATCGAAGGCCCGCAACGGCCGCCACGGCGCCTCGTCGCCCTCGATCCGGTAGCGGAAATTCAGCGCGTCGAGATCGACGCCCGTCGCGATCGGCGTCGCAAAATCCGCGTCACGGTCCTGCCCGCGCAGGGCGACGATCTGATCCTGCGGATAGTCCCATGAGACCGAGGCCATATAGGTCCGCTCGTCGGAGCGCAGTTCCAGATGATAGGTGCGCCGGTCGGTATTGATGACCAGGTTGGTGGTGAGGTCCGGGCGGGTCGGCTTGAGCAGGATATGAATCCGCCTGGTTGCCCCGGTACCGCTCTCGGTGTCGCCGATGATCCAGCGCACCGTGTCGCCGGCGGCGACCGGACCGGAGCCAACCAGCTTCTCGCCCGGCTGCAGTGCGATGTCGGTGATCTCGCCGGGTGCGGCGTAGAGCTGATAGAGCGCGCCCTCGGAGAAGGGATAGACCTGGATCGCATTGAGATAACCGGCACGCGTCGGCTGGACCCGCGCCGCACTATTGGCATGCTCGACCCGCTGATGGGGATCGGCGGCTTCCGGCGTCGTACGCCGATACGGGATCGGCTTGAGCTGCCCCGGCAGCGGCAGGGGCTCGGGCAGAGCCACCACCTGCACCGGTTTCGGTAACTCCGGGGTAAGAACCGCCTGCCGGGGCGTATCGTCGTACCGGATGGCAGGCGGCTTCCATGAGGAGCAGGCCGCGAGCGGCGCCAGCAGGATCATGAGCGGCGCGACGGTATTGAGGGTACGCATCAGCCGAGTTCCCTGGACCAGTTGAGGGCGTGAATGTAGATGCTGAGCGGATTCTTGCGCAGCCGCTCGGCATCGGTGGGGGTGGTGACGACAAGGGTCAGGAGCGCGCTCCAGCGTTCGGTCGAGGCCAGCGCGCCATCGACATAGCGGCGCTCAATCCACTCCACCCGGAAACTGTCGTCGGAGGCACGGATCACGCTGGCAATCTCGACCGCCACCTGCATCCTGCCGAGCTTGCCGAACGGATCGTTGGTGCGGGCATAATCGTTCAGGGCCAGCGCACCGCGATCGGTGACGTAATTATAGGCGTCGAGCCAGTTCTGCCGCAGGACCACCGGATCGGCCGGGATGCCGCGCACCTCGGAGATGAAGCGCGCCAGATACCAGGCGATCTGCGGATCGGTCGGCCGATAGGCGGCGGTTGCCGGACCGACGGCCTGCGCCTGGCCCAACCGGTCGATCTGTACCACCCATGGCGTAATGGTGCCCCGCGCCGACTGCCAGACCAGCCCGGCGGAAAGCCCTCCGCTCAATGCCAGGCAACCGAAGAACGCCAGTCGCCAGTTACGGGCCTGGACACGAGCCGAGCCGATGCGGTCGTCCCAGACCTGGGCTGCCTTGTGATAGGGCGTTTCCGGCTCCGGCGTTCTGCCGAAACGTATGGTGGGACGGCGGAACATGGCTATTCTCCTTCCGAGAGATCGACGTCATGGCCACCACTGGGCCGGTCGCCGCCCTTGATCGCCTGTGCGGCCGCCTCAGCCCCACCCTTGATCCGGTTGTTGCGCTGCATCCGGCTGGCCCAGGCGGGCGGCTTGCCGGCCGTCCCCGCGCCACCGCCAGCACCAGAAGCGGTCGCACCACCCGCCCCGCCAGTCGCAGCCGCTCCGCCAACCTGATAGCTGGTGCGGACACTGGCCATGGCCCGGCGCAACGGGCTGGCGGCGGCGGACAGTCCGGCTTTCGCAACACCGGCCGCACCTCCGGCCTGATAGGCGGCGGTCGTGCCGCCCGCGACAAAGGCCCCGCCACGCACTGCGGCTGCAGCGGCCTCCACGGCCAGTCCAGCCCCGGATGCGGCGGCCACGCCGGCACCAACGACCCCGGCGGCTGTAGCGACAGCGGATCCCGCGCCGAGTTGCGGGCCACCGGCGATCAGCCCGTTGGCCAATGCCGGGCCGAACACGGTCAGCCCCAGCAGCGTCAGGGAGGCGAGGATCAGGGTCAGCGCGTCGTTGATGGTGGGCGGATTATTGAAGCCGCTGGTGAACTGGCCGAACACTGTCGAACCGATGCCGACGATGACAGCCAGCATCAGCACCTTGATCCCGGACGACACCACATTGCCCAGCACCTTCTCGGCGAGGAAGGCAGTGCGGCCGAATAGTCCGAAGGGCACCAGCACGAACCCGGCGAGCGTGGTCAGCTTGAACTCGATCAGCGCCACGAAAAGCTGGATCGCCATCACGAAGAAACTGATGACCACGATCAGCCAGGCGAGCAGCAGCACCACGATCTGGATTGCGTTGTTGAAGATGGCGACGAAACCGACCAGCGAAGAAATCGAGATCAGGATCGGCCTGCCGGCATCGATGCCGACCTGCGCCAGCCGACCGGGCTGGAGCAGTTGCGCCTGGGTGAGATGGCCACCGCCGGCCTCAATGCCGAGACCTGCGAAGGATTCATAGATAATCCGTGCCAGCCCGTTGAAGTTGCCGATGATGAAGGCGAACATGCCTATGAACAGGGTCTTGCGGACCAGCCGCGCCAGCACGTCCTCATCCGGCGCCAGCGCCCAGAACAGCCCGGCCAGGGTGATGTCGATGGTGATCAACACACCGGCGAGCCAGTGAACATCGCCCTGTACCAGCCCGAAGCCGGAATCGATATATTGGGTGAAGATGG
>JAAYVH010000087.1 GCA_012517255.1 Chthonomonadales bacterium | reverse complement strand
CGGCCATATGGGCTTCGCAGCGGGCGCGGGCAATGCAGCCCGATTCCATACGCCCGTGTCGCTCTGCTTCACCGCGCTGCCGACCCCCGGGCTGTGGGTGGCGGATGCCGGCAACCGGCGCATCAGGCGCGTTACGCTGAATGGCGTCGCGGACGCCGGAACGCCTATGCAGGCTGCTCCGGTCTGGGTCACAGGGGCCAGTCCCTTCATTGCATCGGCCCCGGACGCCGGAGTGATCCTCGTCAATGGAACCGGGATGCCGCCCGTTACGGTTGGCATGGACGCTATGCCGCTCAAACACCCCGGCGCGATACTGCCGAGCCCTGCGGGCGGATACATCGCCGCGGACGCGACCCAGGGCGCGCTCCTGTGGATACGTGACGGGACTGCACAGGTGCTCGCCGGCGGATTCCAGGACCCCGGCAGTATGCGGGGCTGGCGCGACTTCGCGGGAGATCGGGCTCTCTTCGGGCGTATCGGCGGTCTTGCCATGGATGCGCGTGGTCGCATCATCGTCGCTGATACCGACGCCAACGCCATTCGCCGCGTGACTGTGCCGGAGCTGGCACAGGCCGGAGGGATGGATCCAAGCAAGGGCACGAGGAAGCTTGCTGAAGGAGGGGGAAGCTGAACATCGAGATTGACGGCCTGCGGAAGGACTACGAGGGCGGTGTCGTTGGCCTCTATGAGACTACCCTGACCATCGGGCAGGGCATCTTCGCCCTTCTCGGACCGAATGGCGCAGGAAAGAGCACGCTGATGTCCATGCTGACAACCCTGCTGGAGCCCACGCGCGGCACGGCCCGTGTGGGCGGCCACGACATACGGCGAGAGAAGCATCAGGTGCGCTCCCTCCTGGGCTACTTGCCGCAGGACTTCGGGCTGTATCCGTCGCTGAGCGTGTTCGAGACGCTCGATTACATCGGTCTGCTCTACAACATCAAAGACACCGCGGAGCGGACGCGGCGCATCGAGGACGCCATGGCGCGCGTCAATCTGATGGACGTGCGCGACCGGGCTATCGCGCACCTGTCAGGCGGCATGCGGCAGCGTGTCGGCCTTGCTCAGGCATTGCTCAACGAACCCAGGCTGCTGATCGTGGATGAGCCGACGGCCGGCCTCGACCCCGAGGAGCGTATCCGCGTCCGGTCCATGCTAACCGAGCTGGGACAGGACAGGGTGGTGATCCTCTCGACGCATCTCATCGAGGATGTGGCAGCCATCGCGGACACCGTTGCGGTGCTTCATGAAGGTCGCATCCGATTCACGGGTACTCCCGATGACATGCGAACGGCGGTGCGCGGCCGCGTCTGGGAAGTTCAGGCTACTGGGCCCGAACTGGCGGCCATCCGAGGACAATACGTCGAGACTGCGCTCCAGCGCACAGGCGATCATATTACGGTGCGCATCATTGCCGATCAGGTGGATGGCCGAGAGGCGACGCCGGTTGAGCCGACGATGGACGACGCCTATATCGGCTTGATGCACGCGGCTCCGGCGACGAACTGATGCTTTGGTTACCTGCGCAAGTTTTTGCGGCCTTGCTTGATCCCCGGCCATGGCACGGGCCGCCACTAGTCGGCCAACTGACGCGACGGAGAGGTCGTCATGACTGACGCATCATCGGCGTCAGGCCGCGCTCCGCTCTATGCGCTCGCCCGGGCCGAAGCGCGCATCGCGTTGGGCGGCACGGCACAGCGCGTCGCGGTGTTCGCAGCTCTTCTGGCGGGGTGGTTCCTTGGTCGCGCCGGCGGCGGAGGCGCGGGACTGGCAGCGATCACCACAGGCGATGCCGCATGCACCTATCTGGCCTTTGTGGCGGTCTACTTCCTCTCCATGACGGCGGCTCGCGACACTGCGCTGGGCGCGACTGCGATGGTCTGGTCCAAACCTCAGACGACAGAGCGGCTGGTCGCGGCTCGATACGTGGGGGCATATCTGCAGTTGCTGCTCCTGTTGTCGGCGCTGTTCTTCGGGGCGCTGATCTCCCGCTGGTTTCATTCCGGCACCTTGATGGGCGCGACGGCATTCGTGACGCAGTTTGGGCGCGCCGCCATCGTACTGTTCTTCGCGTCAAGCGCGGCCTACGCCCTTGCGCTCATTGCAGACACGCCGCTAGCGGGCGCATTGGTGGGGCTCTACTGGGTGGTTACCATGGCGGGACAGGCCTTCCTCGCCAAGGTCTACTATCCCTACTACACGCAGAATCTGCTTGCGTTCGCGGCCCTTGGCTTGTTCTTTGTCGGTTTTGCCGCGCGCTTCTACCGGCCATCGCGACGGGGACTGAGCGTTCCAGCCCTGTGGTGTCGGGTCCTGCCGCCGGCCGGGTTGGCAATCGCTCTGTGGGCCTCATGGATTACGGTGCGCGACGGCCATGATCCGCTGATGCGGGAGTCGCCTCTGATGGCGGAGATCGCCCGCCAGGACGCCGTTGTCGAGGGAGTCGCTCCCGGTTTCCTGTTGCCCGACCAACACGGTCGGCTGTTTTCGCTCGCGGATGCACCCGGAAAGGTGTTTGTCGTCGGGCTGCTGGACCCTCATTCGGAGGAGGGCGCGCTGCTCCTCGGCAGGATGCGAGCATTGCATCGCGCCTATGGGCGCTTCGGCGTGCTTCCCGTGGCGGTCTGCATTTCCAACGATACCGGAGCCGGAGCGACACTGGCTCGCGGCGAGGGGGTGCGCTTCCCCGTGCTAACCGATTGGGGGTCGCATCACGCCCCGAGGGCTGCCGATGCGTCGCCGGTGGCGGGGGCGTATCGCGTAACGGACATGCCGTTCGTCGTCGTGACGGACCGCCGCAGACGCATCCGGGACATGATCGAGGGCATCTCGACCTATGACGGACCTCGGCTCTTGCAGTCGGTATTGCAGCGCATCGCGGAGGAGCCACGATGATCCGTCTGCTCCGCTATAACTTCCGAGTCGTTATGTTCCGCAACTGGTGGCTGCTGGTCTTTCCCATCGCGGCGAGCCAGCTTGTGGTCTTCTGGAACCTGATCACGCTGCGGTTCAACGAGAATCTACCCGCGCATGTGGTGGAGACGACGCCCCCCTTGCTGGCGGCATTCCTGAGCGCGCACTTGCTCAGCGCCGAGTACAGGAGCGGCATCGGCGCCATACTCGCGTCCAAGCCGGTGGACATTGCCAAGGTGGTGCTGATCCGGCTGATTGTGGTCATGGCGCTCGTCTGGGCGCTTGCCGCGTTGTCGCTGGCGGCGTTCTACTACGGGTGGGAGCCGTATCCCATCGCGCCGGCGGCGCTCGCGTGCATCCCGTCGACGTTGTTCATGGCCCTTCTCGCGCTCACGTTCGCCACGCTGTTCAGGAACGCGTGGGCCGGGTTCGCGGTCGCTGCAGCGTGGTGGGCCATGGATCTTGCGCCGGGCGTGGCGATCCAGCCGTTTCTCTCTCTGCAGACCGTGTCCGATTCGATGGTGTCGGAGGCGGTCCACCGCACGACGGTGTTCACGCGCTACCCCTGGCATGCGAAAGCCATCTTGCTCTGCCTCGCAGCTGCGCTGTATCTCTATCACAGGCGGCTGATCTTCACGCTGGGTTCGCAGGCGTCCTCACGCCAGCGCCGTCGGGCTCTGGCGACCGCACTCGCCATTCCCATCCTCTATGCCGCATCGGGCGCAGCGCTCAAGGTGGGCTACCTCTATGCCCATCGGGCCGACCTCTATCCCGACGACACGGCATGGATACGGCAACAGCTTGGGCCGTTCGGTCCGCTGCCGGTCCGATGGCTCTTTGGCCCGGCATTCGCCGCGTACGTGGGGGAGATCCCGAACACGTGGCGCCTTGCGGCAGGGGAGGACGCCGACGTGTATGGCAACACGGCACGGCACCGGCGAGACGTCGAGAACCTCATGAGAAGGCGCACGCGCAGCATCTGGGGATCGAACATCGCGGAGCTCTACACGCGTCTCGTCGGTCAGCATGCGCAGACTCCGGCGGAGCGCATAGCCGTGTTCAAGACGGCGGTTGGTGCCTATCCGAACGGACCGCATGCCCCGGGGATGCTGGTTCGAATGGCTCGGGAGTATGTGGACCTTGGCGACATGGGCGCGGCAGCCGAAGCGTGCGAGTCCGCGCTGCGAGCGCAACCCGGTCAGAGGGTGGCATCGGAGGCGCTGCGGATGCTGACCCAGGTGCGCCGTCAGACTGGCGATCTGGTCGCCGCAGCCGAAACCGCAGAGCGTTGGGCCGCCGTGGCCGACGTGCGGCAGCGATTCCGCGCGCTGTCGGCACGGTTCGACATCCTTGCGGAGATGGGACGCAAGGATGAGGCCCGCGCAGCCGCCAGGGCCACTCTCGACGCCATCGAGGCCTTCCGTCGTGAGGCCAACGCCTCTGATGCAGTTCGCACGGCCGGAACCGATACGCCGCTCCTGAGAGATGCCGACGCCATTGCCGAGCGGATCCGGGCGTTCCTCTCGAACGAGTAGGGCTCCGGCTGCCTAAGGAGCATGGTATGAGTGACATCAACCGTTGCCACGCGAAGCGTCGCGATCAGGTTCGCTCACGGGTAGCTGCCGCCTGCCGGTTGCTCCTTCTAGCCTGTGCCTGCGCGCTGGCTGTACGATGCGCTGCCCAGGAAATCGCCAACGACCATACGCGGGTAAGGGCGATCCGTCACGACGACGTCTGCGTAGGCTTCGACCTGGCTGCGCAGAGTCGCGACGGATGGAAGCCGGTTGCGGAAGTGCGCTGGTCGTCGGGCGGGAGATGGACATGCACCGGCGTGAGGGCCGACGGCAAGGCCCTGCACTTCACAGGATTCGACACGCCGGGGACGGGCACGCCCGAACTCGGCCCCGATACGACGGTCACGGTTGCCCTTACGGCGGGCGATCCCTGGCCTGAGGTTAGCTTTCGTCTGGTGATGAAGCGTTTCGACGAGGAACGCTGGCGGTCAGCGTGGCGCAATCTGAGCCCGGTTTACTTCCTGCGCTGTTCGCTGCCGGCTGATGCCGATCAGGGGCAGATGTTCTATCAGCACAGCATCCTCTATCCCGGGCCATCCATTGATCCCTATCCCATAACCATGGGGCCGATGAGGGGGGACTGGTGCGACAACTGGAGCTATGCTCCCGCCATGGGCGCTGCGCCTGTGCCTGCGGTGGGCCTGTGGTCCCCGCAGAGCCGCCTCTTTGTGGCCTACGAGTTCGGCGAGACGCTGTTCTCGGATCGGTGGGCGAAGTACGTCGCATCAAGCTACTGCGCAAGGCTCGAGGATCACCCAGGGCAGTTCTTCTGCCTATCATGGCCGTATGCCGAAGACTGGATGCGCCTGAGGCTCCCCGAAGGGCCTGTCACCGTTGCGACGACGTTCCGCATCCTGTATCACACCGACCTTCCCTCCCATGACGATCCCAATCGGTTCGTGCTCCGATCCCTGACGAGCCGGTATCGCGACAGTCTTCCGCCGGCGCCGCGCATGAACGACATGGCGTGGCTCAAGCAGGGTCTGGAAGCGTCGCAGACGCGATTCCTGCACGATCTCGGTCTCGCCAAGACGTACCCTACTCAGGGCGTCGCGCCTATCTTGCTGGTGCCCTACGAACGCTGCGAGAAGGCGTTCTTCGATCCCGGCGCGGTTCAACTGATCGCGCATCAGACCGGCAAGGCGTGCCGCTATGCCTTCTCCGTGGGCGATTCGGCAGGACTCGCCGAGCTCAAGCGGCAGATCGAGATGCTCATGCCTGAGGCCGTCGAGGAGCGGTACGGCGACGATGTCTGCTACGTATGGAAGCATCCGCTTCATGGGCAGTTCAAGGCAGGTCTGGGCGGCGCGAACGCCACCGGCACGCGCCACATGTTCAACTGGGGCATCGCGTCCGCCATGCTCTGGTTCTACCGTTCCGAGCGCGATCAGCGGTACCTGAAGTACATAGACGGCATGGTGAAGTGGACCCGGCACTGCCTCTATGACCGTGCCGGTATGGCCGATCTGCCGTGGGCTGTGTTCTCCATGGGAGCGGCAAACGGCGGCGAGTTCCTGTTGGACTACTACTACACCTTCCGCGACGACCCGGAACGAGGCCAGCTTGCTGAAGAGGCATGGCGACTGGCCGAGATGATCGTCTATCGCAACAGTTACCCCTATCTCGGCGATCCGATGGACGGCGACAGCCTCGACCCCAGCTTCCTGCTTCAGGCCGTCAACAGCGCCTACTGGATCGGCGCGGTGACGTGGGGCGAGATGGGCCGCGTGCCCGAGATGTGGATCCGCATGTACCTCGAGACAGGCGACCCGCTCCTGAAGTACCTCGTGCGCGGGTGCCTCGAGCGGTACTACATCGGCACCATCAACGCCGCCGGTCACTACACCGAGAACCTGCTGGTCTTCAAGGGCGGCGGCATGTCAGGCGGATGGGGCGCGAACAACTTCCGATGGCTGGCTGAGCCACTGGGCAGCGCCATTCTGCAGGTTGATGTCGGTCCCAGGGCTGCGCTGGCATTCTGCAAAGGGACGCGTGCGCTCGACGTGGATGAGTTCGCCTATGCGCGGCCTGCCAACTACCGGTTTCGGGTTGTTGCGATCGGGCCGTCTGCCGAGGTCCCGACCGATCCCTTCGACATCATGGTCACGAGCCCCCACGAGGGGATTCTGGGCAAGGCCGTCCGCATCAACGGGCAACCGTTGGACGAACAGCGCTATGTGATCGGCTCTGACGGCGTCAACGCCCTGATCCGCGGCGTACGCGTGGGCGATGTGGTGACGATTGGTGATCCGGGAGCCGGCGGACAACGGGAACCGGGCCCGACCGAGGCCATCCTGCCCGAGCGCCGGGCGTTTCATCCTGCGCCGACGCCGGACTGGCTTCAGATAGACCTTCGCCGGCAGGCCGCGATCGTGCGGCGCAAAGAGGCAGCCGGGATGCGTCGAGGCGCTGCGCCCACGGTAGCGGTGGACAATCGCTGGTCAGGCCCGTGGGGCGGCTTGGTGCCCGGCCCGCGGGTGGCTTCGCGCATCCACTTCACGCTGATGGATCCAAGCGTCAACGAAGGACGGGGCGCGGTGGGCATGGCCGAGCCAGTCTCGGTTCCGGTGGCGGAAGGCGGGCCATGCGTGATCATCCTGGGCGAGACCAGGGCGCCCAGGCCCGTGTTCGGCGGCACCCGCGTCGCCCGGTGTTCGATCGACTACCGCGACGGCACGTCGGAGACGGTCGTGGTGAACTACGAGGACGGCGTCGAGATCAGTCGCGGCATGGAATGGTACGACAAGGAATGGTGGCTGCGAGCGTTCGCGGTCGGCAAGGCCGGCAAGAGCATTCGAAGCCTCACGCTTCAGGGCAGCAGTTTGCTTTTCGGGGTGGTATCAGCCCGAACTCCGGTTGCGCGCGATGCAATCGCCGCTCTCCGCGCGAAGCAAGCAAGCCTTCGCAAGCTTCATGCGTATCGCAGCATCCAGCAGCCAACCAAGCACGTCCCCGCAGCGTATCCGTGGACGTCTGGCCTGCCCTACCGGTTCATCGTGCAGCTCGATGCGCCGCTGGGGGCCTCGATGGCGCGGGTAGTGCGCGTTCGTCAGGATCTCCGAGTTCTGCTGCGGCAGGTCGGCATTCAGAAGGAGCCCGACCCCGACAGCGTCGAGGCCTATGCCATCGGCGCCGGATACGCGAAGCCGACTCGCATTGCGGCGCAGTTCTGTCCGGACAGCGCATCGGACCCGTCACGGGGTGACCTGTTGCTCCGCCTGCCGAAGCCGCGCAGCGCACAGACCATTGCCGTCTACTTCGGTCCAGCCAGAGCCGGCAGCAAGAGACAAATGCCGGGCGGATCCGTTCGCTTCACGCGCGAGGGGCCGCGGGCCATCCTCAGCAACGGCAAGCTCCGCATGGCGTTCGATCTGTCCGGCAAAGGCATTGGACCGCGAATGATGGAGCTCGGTCCTGAGCGAGGCCCGAACTGGCTGGGTCCGACGGGCCACGATGCAGGCTTCGCCCATCTGTGCGCCTGTCAGGACAACGTGACCTGGTACGACTTCGGGGCGCTCCAGACCGACGATGCGACGGTGGAGGTTGTGGACAGCGGACCGCTGGCGACGACTGTCCGGTTCGGCAATCTGCGCATCTATGGCGCGGGAACGGCGGTGTCGTTCGCAGGCGTCGGCACAGCCGGGTCACGGGCGGCGGGCGTCAAGGGCGTGGCCGAGTGGTACGTGCGCCTGTATGCCGATGATATGCGGGCCGATAACTGGGTGGCCTACACGATCACCGACCCCGATACGCGATGGACCCGGCCCATGGAGGTCCGGTACGCGCCGGCGGAGCCTCGGCCTGGAAAGTCAGGCGGACAGCAGGGCGAGCACGGCTCATGGGCCCGCCAGGGCGAGCTGGCCATTGTCGCGCTCGATCTGCGCCCGGATCGTAACGAACCTGCGCCGTATTTCACCGCGGAGGACGGCAACCTCATCGGGGTGCATATCGGGCGCGCGACCGGCATCGGGCGGTTCGTGTCTGATGTCTGGCGCATCGTGCCTGTATCGCTGAGTCCCGAGGCCATGGCCGCCGAAGCGGAGCCCATCGGCATCGTGCAGTTCGCCGTGGAGGAGCGTGTTGGCGGCCGGGCAGTACGACGCACGCCGGGGCCCATCGCATTGGAGGAGGATGACGCGGACCGATGGGAGCAGCGGGTTGTCGGGCAGACCACGGCGTTGTTCGCGGCGGGGCGGCCTGATGACGAAGACGGCCTGCGTAACAAGGACAATCCCGACGAAGGCGCATCGGCGCGGAAGCAGATCGGCAGCACGTGGTGCCTCACGCCGGGCCTGGCGCCCAACGGGCAACCCCAGCAGTTCACCTACTTTGACGTGCTGCCCGAAACGGCGAAGCGAGTCCGTGGCAAGCCGGTCTTCGTGGCCGTTGAGTATCTCGACATCGGCCGTGCTTCGATGGAGCTGCACTACGACTCGCTCGATGAGGCGGTCCGCAAGAGCGAGATTCCCGGAGCCTTCAAGGACGCTGCCGCACCCGTATCACTGACCAACTCAGGCAGGCGGCGTACCGCCGTTTTTTCTCTGCCGGATCCGCGTTTCGAGGACAACTGCAACGGCGCCGACTTCCGTCTCTCTTTCAGCGGCGGTCCGGTCCATGTTGTGCGCGTTGCGCTCTTCATCCCGATTCAGTAGTCTCAGCGGTCCCATCCACTCAAGGAGAACACCCACGATGCTTATCGGCGCAGTGTGTCTTGCAGTGACGGCAGTCTATGGCGCATCGGCGCCGCCTCCCGGGCTCTACGTCCGCGACGGAGCGCTCATGCGCGCGGGAAAGCCATTCTACGGTATCGGCGTCAACTACTTCGACTGCTTTGCGCGCCACCTGAAGGACCCGCAGGACACATCCTACGAGCAAGGCTTTCGCCAGCTCAAGGATCGCGGCATTCCGTTCGTGCGCTTCATGGCGACGGGCTTCTGGCCGGTGGACATGAAGCTCTATACGGAGAACCCGAAGGAGTACTTCAGCCGAATGGACCGCGTCGTGAAAGCCGCCGAGCGTCTTGGGATCGGCCTCATCCCTTCGCTCTTCTGGACGCTCAGCACGGTGCCCGACCTCGTAGGCGAGCCGGTGAACTCGTGGGGGGATCCGGCGAGCAAGACCCACGCATGGATGCGGAAGTACACCTCCGAGGTGGTACGGCGCTACCGTCGGTCGCCGGCCATATGGGGATGGGAGCTCGGCAACGAGTACAACCTTGCCGCCGATCTACCCAATGCGAAGGATCATCGCCCGCCGGTCTGGCCAACGCTGGGCACACCGTCGAGCCGATCCGAAAAGGACGAGATCACTCACGCGATGATGCGAACGGCGCTCCGGGAGTTCGGCAAAGAGGTGCGCAAGCACGATAGGGAGCGCGTGATCATCTCGGGCAACAGCATCCCGCGTCCGAGCGCCTGGCATCAGCAGCGAGAGCTGAGCTGGACGAAAGATACGCCGGAGCAGTTCCGCGAGATGCTCAAGGGCGACAACCCTGATCCGCTCGATACGCTGTGCATCCACGCCTACGCTCCAGAGGACACCGAGCGGCTCGGGCATGCTCTGGCGGCCTCGCGCGAGGTCGGTAAGCCCCTCTTCGTCGGTGAGTTCGGCGTGCCGGGGCCACAGACCGCCGACAGCGAGCGCGCTTTCCGTACGATGCTGTCGCAGATCGTCGAGATGCGCGTTCCTTTCTCTGCTCTCTGGGTCTTTGACTTCGCGCATCAAGACAGGGAGTGGAACGTCCGGGCCGATAACGAGCGCGCCTATCAGCTCGACGCAGTCGCCGAAGCGAACCGGCAACTGGGCGCGCTTCGGTAGGGCGCGCAGTCATGCCGCGTACTCCTTCCTGACCCGATGGACGACGTAACCGATGACGACGGTAACGAGGCCGGACATCAGGAGTGCGATAGGCAATCCCAGCGTGGTGCCGAACTGGGAGAGACCAACCCTGAACGTGTTGATCACCAGAAACACGGCGCCTGCCCACAGATAGGGGCGGAAACGGGGCCTGCATGCCGCGACGAT
The DNA here is from genome assembly GCA_012517255.1 of Chthonomonadales bacterium. Lineage (GTDB taxonomy): Bacteria > Armatimonadota > Chthonomonadetes > Chthonomonadales > CAJBBX01 > JAAYVH01. Next base: position 31,295 of record JAAYVH010000087.1, on the reverse strand, counting down.
CAGTCCGATCGGCGCCGCAAGCGAGAGCGCCTCATACAGGCTCTTCTGCTCCGCGGCTAGTACTGTAAGACCGAACAGCGCGACGGCAACGCCGACGAAGTTGGGGGCAAGGGCATGGCGCGGGCAGCCTCGCTGCACGAACGTCTGTCCCGCCCCCATGAGCAAGACCCCTGCAACGATCACTGCCACGGACACATGGGCGCCGCTGCTGCTTCCCGACCATCGCCATTCGGCAAGAGAGGCGGCGAGCCAGACGAGCGCGATGGATGGCGGGACCGCAAGCGTTGCCGAGCGGAGCCAGGCGAGAGTCGCGATCTGAACGACAAGTCCGACGCCCGCCGCTATCGCGACCCATCCGGCTTCAGCAGCATGGCCGGCATCCATCGGCAGGGTCATGCCGAGGGCGAGCCATACGACGAAGGGCGCCATGCATGCGCCGATCAGCGCGAAGCTTGCCGCCACCCAGTCGCTCGTCAGCTTCCGTATCCGGAATGAGGCTGCGCAAGCATAGAAGAGCGCGGCGGGCGCTGCAACCACCGCGAACCTGCCCGAAGGACTCAACCCGTCCCACAACTCGGTGACAACCATGACAATGGCGCTGACCACCAGAATCCCGCCGATGAGGAGCAGGGCCATGGAGGGCGTGAGCGCTGCGCCAGGCCAACGTGGAGCGGGTCGAGCGTCTGGGGCGGCAGCCGAGCTCGTGAGATCGCCGCGCAGCAGGTCGGCCTGCTCAGGGGAGATCATGTGGCGCGATTGCCAGGAGTCGATGTGTCGCCGCACGAATCCCTGTGCCGCCTCGGTTACGTCGGCCCGGCATTGCGGGCAAAGGACAGCGTCATCCATCCCGGTACCTCCTCATGGGAATGTCAACATTGTAGGGCGGCACAGGCCGACCCGTCATGGGACCTTTGACCCATTCGGCGAGGCATACCGGACCGAATCGATAGGGCCACCGGCCGAGAGCCTGGTCCGGAGGGTGACCTCTCTTACCACATGTGGTGCAGGTACGGGGAGATGTTCCGCAGGCCGAGCGCCGTCGCTGCGAGGCCCCAGAAGATGACCGTGCACGCGTCGCCGATCACCAGACCCACGAAGAAGGGCACGGCGCGCCAGTAGGCCCGCAGACCGCCATAGCGCACGATGAGCGCCTTCACCATCCACACAACCAGGAAGATGGACCAGATGTACTCCATGGCATACGAGACGGCAAGAACGTAGCCGAGGGGATGCAGGGGGAAGCCCAGAAATGCATTGCGCAGGCCAGCGATGCCGAGCGCAAGCACGAACGAGATGCCTGCCGCAGTAAGCGCGGACGGCTGGGGCGACTGCGGAGCGTCCATCCATGCCGAGGCGCGTCCGTAGGTCTCCCAGGCGACTCCCATCTGCCACCCCAGGACTTTCGCCGTCCCCGCCCCGTGTGAATAGTAGATGTTCAGGGTAGTCATCAGACCGACGATCACGCCAATGATGGTCGCGACAGCGAGGATCAGCGTGATGGGCCGCAGACCCACGCGCGTCAGTCCCGCGAAGCGCATGGCCTCGATCTGATGGCCCATGGGGTGCTGCCGATAGCACCGGTTGAACCAGAAGAACTGGGCGAACAGCGTTTTGTCCGCCATGCTGAGCGATTTGCTGCCTGCGAACGTCGCGATGGCCGCTTCGGTGTTGAAGAAGTAGAACTCGAGCAGAGAGGTGCCCACCTGGGCATAGATGCGCGTCATGACGACGGTGGCCAGCAGGTAGATGGTGAAGTAGACCACGGCCAGCGACGGAGTCATGCCCGCAGCGATGGCGAAACCCACCAGCAGCGGTGCGCTCACGATCAACCCGACGAGCGCCGCGCGGTAGCTCATGGGCTCCTGTGTGTCGTCGGGCTCGCGCGCCAGTCCCAGCGCACGGCGGATCACCCGGGCGAGATAGCGATGGGAGCCTCGGAGGAGGATCACGAAGGCGCCGGCGAACGCGCCGTAGGTCACCTCGCGGATATAGGGGAAGGCGCCGCCACCGGCTCCCCATCCGAACACGACCCACTCCATTTCGAACGCTTTGCGGAGCAGGTAGAAGACCCAGCAACTGAACAGAAGATCCAGCGGCATCAGGAACGCAAGCCCGATACCCATGGGCGCCCACGACATGAACAGCGGGTTCAGGGCGTTCCAGGGCGGCGTCGGCATGAGCCGAACGAGATTGTAGACATTGAGCTGCACGCCTGGCACCGACGGATAGATGCCGTGGATCACGTTCAGCGACTCGACGACCGCAGGAATGGCAACCCCGAGCGCCAGCATGCGGCTGCGGAACAGGCCGCGAATGTCGCCTTCGCGAACCATCAGCATGGGCACCTGCAACAGCGGGAAGGGAAGTCGCTCTTCCTCAACCCATCGTCTCCGCATGAGGGTGTTCATGCAGAGCATGGAGTAGGCGATAACCAGCAGCAGGCCGCTCCATGCAGCCATGGGAACGAGCCAGGCTCTCAGTGTCTGGGGCTCAAACACGGTTGTCCCGCCCATGAAGAACGCCTTGACGACGGCGTCGTCATGCGGGGCGAGCCACGACTTGATGAACGGAAACATGCGGTCCCAACGGTTGGCTTCGTTGGCGTGTCGGAAGGGAAGCATGAGAATGGGCGGCAGGTTCTGAATGAGGTCGAAGCCCGCCATGATTGCGGCGACCGTGACCATGGTGAACAGGACCATGAGTTCGCCGGGCCGCAGCCGCCAGTTGGGGCCGAGCCGTGCCGCGAGCGTATTCCATGCCAGCATGGCGACCAGCACGGCGATGGCGCTCGATACCAGAGAAGCGGCAGTGATCGAGGTACCGAGGTGACCCCATACCGTCTCCTCGTACACGACCCAGACCGTGTGGGCCACGGCCAGCATGGCGCCGAGCACAATGATGCGGAATCTTATGGGCTGATGCACCGAGGGATGCGCCTCCCGAACGGAATGCCGTTGCGGCACCCATGGCTGCTATTCGGCGCGCGCCGCCGGGATTCCTCGTGCTCCCGGCGTCAACGGCGCCAGACCCGGAGCCTGGCGTGGGTTGGCTGTCAGTTGATGGGGCGCTGGGTCAGTCCGGACGAACCTGCGGATCAGAAGAAGTCGTTGGTCCACATGGGCGGCCCTGCAAGGCACTCACAGAACGCCTGAAACCCGTGTTCGTTGTGGACCTCAACGAGATCTGCGCGGCGAAGGTCCTCGGGAGTCGGGGTGCCGAAAAACGCCTGCGAGAAGGCGCGGATATGCATGGAGATGTCGGGTGCGGCTGATGTCGGCGCAATCTCGATGTGTCCATCAGCGAAAGCCACTTCCCATGCGCACGCGTTCCAGTCGGCATGCTCATCGGCGATCTTCATCACGTACCGGCCCGTCCGCTCATGCGCGGGCGACCACTGGCTCATCGCTCCGTGAACATCCACCACACGCGCCTGGGTCATTGGACACACCTTGACATCCAGTTCGTAGTCGCAGACAGAACACCAGAGCAGGTCGTCGGACGGAGCCGTCCATGTCACCCGTCGGGTCTGCATGTCCATGCGTCCCAGCAGGCCGAGCATGGCCCTCTGCGCGCGGGGGCTCAAGCAGATGAACTCCCTGAGGTCCGTCGTCTCGCCCGAGCCGCCCCGGTACGTCAGATAGCCCTCGATGCCCTCGGCTCCTTCATAGACGTAGGTGTACGTCCACTGCTCCGGCGTGTCCTCGAGGATCGCGTTCCATTGCTTCTCATCGCGATCGAGCAGGCCACGGTAGCGCCCGGCGAAACGCCGATAGACCGCTTCGATGTGGGGCCGATCGTCCTTCGTCGCCTCACGGCACCGCGCGGTATCCGACGTCGGCTCGAATATGCGTGTGGCTGCCGAGCACCGGCGGTTGACGCCGGTCCACTCCCATCCAAGCTGCTGGTAGAACCGCCAACTGAATGGATACAGCGTGGAGATGACTTCGCCAGCATCGCGCATATGGCGCAGCGTCGCGACCAGCGCCGCCTTCGCGTATCCGCGGCCGCGTGACGCCGGCTTGCACGCCACGCCCGCAATCCCCCCAAGTGGCAGCACTGCCTTGGGTCCCATGTGGGCCCGGTAGCTCAGGACGACAGCCTGCGCCTGAAAGCCGCGCTCATCCCAGACGCCGTAGGCAGTCGCTTTGGGCTGATTGGGATCGTCGGCCCACGGTATCCGACGCGAGCCCTGCATGAAGGCCAACGAAGAGAGCGCATAGGCCATCTCCTTCTCATCGTCTCGAAGTTGTCGCACTTCCATCATCCCAGATCACGCTCCTCGTCTCATGGCTTGTAGCAGGCCGGCCTATGGAGGATACCCTTGCTTCGCGCAGGAGCCGACGGAACGATGAGCGAATCCCCGGGCATGGGCAGCGAGGTCTCGCGGCGACGCATCCTGCAAACGGCTCTGGCTGCCCCGTTGGTCAGCCTGGCCGGGTGCGCACGGCGTGGCGATGGGTCTCTGACGCCTCGGGTCGAAGCCAGGCGTTTCGGGGTCGTAGTCCATCTCGAGCGTTACCCGCCCGAGCAACTGGACGGCGTTCTGGCTATAGTGAAGACGCTCGGGATTGGCTCGGTGCGCGGCGTCGTGTTTCCGTGGTCCCACGTGGAGGCTCCGCGCGGACGCTGGAAGTGGGAAGCGACCGATGCGCAGGTCGAGGCGGTCGAGCGTGCAGGACTGGAGCCCATGGGGCATCTGGGACCGTCGGCATCCTGGGCCAGTTCTCTCGACCCGAACCGAGAGACCAATCCGTGGGGCTGGTCGGATTATCCGCCGGATGACATGAATGCCTGGCGTGAATACGTGCGGCGGATCGTCCGTCGCTATGCGGGGAGAATCCGCATCTGGTCGCCGTACAACGAGCCCGATAACCTGGATCTCTTCTGTCCGCCGCGCACGGAAGCCGAGGCTCGAGACAGCCGGTTCCTTCTGCGGCGCCGCGAAGCATTCCTCGTCATGCAGAAGATCACCTATGCCGAGGCCAAGCAGGCCGACCCCACGTGCACCGTGCTGAGCGGCGCATTCTCAATCCACGGACGGGTTGACCCCGACTTCATCCCGTGGCTGATGGCTCGACGGTACGGCAGCCTGATGGACGCGTTCGACGTTCATGCATACGACACGCTCGGCGCGATCCGAGCATCGGTCATGCGGGCACGGCGGATGATGGCGCTTCACGGACTGAGAAAGCCGATCTGGATGAGCGAGGTCGGCGCAGCGGTTCGTCGGCAGGCCCGAGGCGGCCGGCCATTCGCCAGCGAGGACGTAGCGGCGTTCGTGCCAAAGGCTCTCGTCACCATACTGTCGCTCGGAGTCGAGCGTGCGTTCTGGTACCAGGGCTATCCTGAGGGCAATACTTCGGCGACGGTCACCGAGCCGGGCTTCGCGCTGATCACCGCCGAGGGACCGACGCCTGCTGCCGACGCCTACGCCATGACGGTCAGGCTTCTCGACGGGTGCCGCTATGCTGGTCCGATGACGGCGTGCGTGCTGGCGGGCCGAGCTGCCGGCCATACCTTCGAGTCGGGCCGGCGGCGCGTGCTGGTGGCGTGGGCTGAGGCTCCTGACGGGCTGCCGAACACTCCGGCGCGTGCTGAGGCCGTCGTCTGGTGGAGCGGTCGCGTTAGGCGGCTCTCCCTGACGGAAAAACCGACGGTCCTGCCTGAGGATGGCGCCCGTGTCTGACCGGTTGCTGATGTACTCCGAGCTGGCGTCGTGGTGGCCGCTCATGTCCGACCCGGCAGACTACGCCGAGGAAGCAGGCATCTTCCGAGACACGATACGAGCGTACAGCCGTCGGTCTGTTGTATGCGTGCTCGAACTGGGCGCAGGCGGCGGCAACAATGCGCTCCATCTGAAGCGGGACTTCTGCATGACGCTCACCGACATCTCTCCGGCGATGCTCGCCGTCAGCGAGGCGCTGAACCCGGAGTGTGAGCACGTGCTGGGCGACATGCGGACGCTCCGGCTGAATCGGCGCTTCGATGGGGTGTTCGTGCACGATGCCATCGGATACATGCTGACCTATGACGACCTGCGGGCCGCGCTCCGGACGGCCCATGAGCATCTGGCTGCCGGAGGCGCTGCGCTCTTCGTGCCCGACTTCACCCGAGAGACCTTCGTGCCATCCACGGATCACGGTGGTCACGATGGGCCGGACCGGGCGATGCGGTATCTCTCATGGACGCTCCCTGCCGACGCCGGCGCGACATCCTATCGCATCGTCTTCGCCTATGTACTGAAGGACGGCAGCGGGATCAGGGGCATCCAGGAGACGCACCAGTTCGGTCTGTTCTCGCGGCTCGACTGGCTTCGCGCGCTGCGTGAGGTAGGCTTTGAGGCATATGCGGTCCCCTATGAGCACAGCACGTTCCATGAAGGTCCGCGCGAGATGTTCTGCGGCGTTCACCCCTGAAGGGCATCCAGCGCCGAATGCCGACGTCGTAGAACGAAGCATCAAGAAAGGCCATCCATGACCAGACCGACATCAGCCGCCGTCATCCGCCGGGCGCATGCCGCCGGCTTCGCCATCCCTGCTTTCAATGTGCCCTATTTGCCCATGATCGAGCCGGTCGTTCAGGCGTTGCGCGACACGCGCTGCTTCGGCTTCGTCGCCGTGGCGCGCCTCGAATGGGAGAAGTTCGAGGCCGGCGGGCCTCGACCGGTGCGCGAGGAGTACGAGCGCGTCAAGGACGAGCGTTTCACGCGCCTGCACCTCGATCATACGCCCGTGATTGACGAGGACCTGCTCGCCGTCGATTACATGGCGATCATCGAGGAAGCCATCGCACTGGGATACGACTCCGTTATGGTGGACGGATCGAGGCTTGCCTTCGAGGAGAACGTCGAGGCGACGCGCCGCGTGGTTCACGCCGCCCATGAGGCCGGTATTCCGGCAGAGGCTGAGCTCGGCGCTGTGCTGGGACATGAAAGCGGCCCGCTCCCGGACTACGAAGAGCTTTTCGCTTCGGGCCGCGGTTTCACCGACGTGGATGAGGCGCGCCGGTTTGTGGAGCTGACGGGCGTGGACTGGCTGTCGGTCGCCGTGGGCAACATCCATGGGGCCATCTCGGGCGCTGCCAAGAGCCAGAAGAAGCCCGCGGCGCGCCTGAGCATTCCGCATTTGCAGAAGCTTGTGTCGGCCACACGGGTGCCCCTGGTTCTGCATGGCGGCAGCGGCATTCGGCGCGAGTCCCTGCATGAAGGGATGCGCAATGGCATCGCAAAAATCAACGTCGGCACGACCCTGCGTCAGGCCTATGAGGCCGCGATTCCCTCAGGTCCCGACGCCGCTCGAAGGGCTGTGTACGAGGCCACAACCCAGGTCATCCGCGATGAGCTGGCCCTCGAAGGCACGGCGGACCGCATCCCCGAGGGCTGAATCGAGGCGAGCTTCGGACCTCCAGGGTCTATCCCGCAGATCGGACGGATTGCCTGCCTCGGATGGCTCCTCCTATGCTCCCCACAATCAGGACGGCGAGGGTGCCTGCGACGGGTATGGCGAGGTCGTGGATGGGGCTCACGGCCCCGCTCCAGGCCTTCGGCCATACGGGCATCTTCGAGAGGGTCATCCACAGGATTAAGAGGACGCCGACCAGAACGCCGGCAACCGCAGCGCCGTTTCCGGCGCGCGTCAGGAGGCCCAGCAGGAACAGCCCCAGCATGCCGCCGCCGAGAAGACCGCCGACTTTCCAGCCGAAGTCTATGGTCGGCCCGATCTTCAGGGTCATGATGAGCGCGAAGCCGATGCACATGATCCCCCAGAACAGCGTGGCTGCGTAGAGCACGCGAAGGGACTCCCGGTCGCCTGCCTGCGGTCTGAAGTAGCGCTTGTAGACGTCGTGGAGCGTGAGGGTGGCCATGCTGTTCAGGTTGGTGTCCATGGAGGCCGCGAAGATGGCGGCAATGACAAGGCCGCTCAGCCCCGCAGGCAACTGATGGGTGATGAAGTAGGGGAAGACGGCGTCGGGGTCCTTGGCGACATCCAGCGTCGCAGGCAGGAGATCGGGCTGTACCTTGTAGTAGGCGAACAGCGCCGAACCGATGAAGAAGAAGAAGAAACCGACAGGCATGTACATCAGTCCGGCGATCCAGATGCTCTTGCGCGCTTCCGAGTCGCTCTTGGCGCTGATGTAGCGCTGGACATAGCTCTGATCGACGCCCCAGTTGCGCATATGCTCGATGATGGCGTTCAGGACGACCAGCCCGAAGGTCTGATGCAGCAGCGAGGCGTCATACGGACCGAAGCCGAACTTGCCGTTTTCGTGGGCGATCCGGAAGACCTCCGGCGCGCCGCCTGGCATGCCCATGATCAACACGATGACGCAAATGATCGGTCCTGCGATGAGCACGCAAGCCTGGACGACGCCGGTCCACACGACCGCCTGTATGCCGCCTGCCAGGGTGTAGCCTGTCATCAGGGCGCCGGTCGCGATGATGATCGCCGGCATGAGCCAGCCAGGCGCCTCTCCTCCTGCCAGCAGCGGCACGACGGCCTTGGCGAGCAAGAACGTGATCATGCCCATGCGTCCCATCTGCAGCAGCAGGTAGCAGACCACGGCGTAGGTCCTTGCCCATGGGCCGAACCGGTGCTCGAGATGGTCGTAGGCCGACACCACGCCGCCCTTGCGGTAGAAATCGCAGAACCAGCGCGTGGCGATGAGCAGGCCGATCGGCGTCGCTACGGTGAAGCCCGCGGCGCACCAGTTGTCGTGAAAGGCCTTCCCAGGGTTGGCCAGGAAACTGATGCTGCTGATGTAGGAGCCGAACATGGACATGCCGACCGCCCAGCCGGGGAATGTGCGTCCTGCGGTGACGTACTGATCGGCGCTCCGGTTGCGCCGGGAGAAATACAGGCCCACGCCCACGATGCCGGATAGGTAGGCCACCAGCACCACGATGTCGGTAATCGGTAGGTTATGGTTCATGGCGCTCGGTTCGCGCCCCGCCAGAGCGCTTCCTGCCTGCGCTCAGGCGGTTCGGCTCAGAACCTCGCGCAGGATGCGGGCGGCATCGCTGGAGGGATAGGCTGCGATGATGGCTTCGGCCTGCTCGCGGGATGCTGCAAGGGCCGGCGAGGCGGCTTCAGCCTCGACCCTGAGGCGATCGAGCAGCTCGGCGTCGGCTATGTCCGATGCGACCTCCGACCAGTGACGATAGGCGCAGACGGCGTTCGTGGCTGCGATCAAGTCACGCATGACGGTGGTGAAACGATCCGCAGGCGGCGCAGGATTCGGGCTCCCGAACGGCCCGGCGTCGGCATCGTAGGCATCCTGACGGAACGTATCATCGCGGTACCGGTCACGCTGGGACTTGTCGCGCAGATCAGGGACTGGAAGAGGACTGCCGCCCTGCAACTGCGACCGATAGGCCTGTATGCCCGCGATGGTGCAATCGGCGGATGTGTAGACGTCGAAAGGCCCGGGCACGCCTTCCAGTATCTCACGGGCGAAGTGGTAGAGCACCCAGAAGTCGCCGCCGCCGTGGCCGGTTCTGGCTGCCATTTGGCCCAGCTCATCTAGCTGCGGTCGGACCTCGCACTTGGGGGCCGACCCGTGCCCGCCGAGGCGAAGGAGGAGACGTCCCTCGATCTGCTCCGCCGATCCGCGAGTTCCCCACAGCCGCTGGATGTGCGAGTCGTTGGTGGTTGCTCCCATGAGGTTGCGGACAAGGCAGCCGTTCGACATGCGGATCAGCGAAGGCGTCACGCCCCCCATGCCCCTGGCATTGCGGACCACATAGCCGGGCAAGCGCACCGTTCCGGGCAGGGCGGCCACGGTCTCGGGGCGCGTCTGGGTGATGTGCATGATCGGCCCAAGCGAGTGGGTGTTGTAGTAGTGGAAGTTCAGCCAGCTCCGCCATGCATGGACCCGGTGGCCCGGCATGATCGGCTCGCCGTTAATGTGGGTGAAACCGAGCGTCAGCACCTCATGGACGTATTCGTACTCGCCGTACATGAGCTCGCCGAACAGCCCTTCGCGCCACTTGCGCGCGAGCCACATGTTCGGGGCCGAATAGGGATAGTTCTCCGCCATCTGGTAGACGAGGCCCGTCTTCTCGACAGTCTCGATGAGGCGCACGGCGTCGGCGATGGTCATGAACGCTGTGACCTCGGAGAGCACATGCTTCCCAGCTTCGAGGCATCGAATCGCGTCATCCGCATGGTTGGGGAAGAACGACGCCAGAAGCACTGCCTCGCAGTCGGAGCCCAGGAACGAGTCGAGATCGTCGGTGACGAGAGCTCCCGGGAAACGGCGCGCGAAATCCGCCCGCATGGATGCGTTGAAATCGAGCCCGGCCACGACATCGAAGTTCAGAGCGTCGCAGGGACCCGATAGATGCAGACCTCGTCCCAGACCCCAGATGCCGAGCTTGATCCGCCGCGGTGTGTCGAAGATACGCACGGTGTTCATGGCGTGGCTCCCTGTCCGAACAGATAGGATAACAGCGTGGGAAGATCGGCGAAATCGCGCACGATAGCGTCGGCTCCGGCGCCGATCAGTCGCGCGCGCTTCCATTCGTCGAGGCCGCCCGGATGGGCCTCATCGGATGCGACCCCCAGAGTCCTCCCGCCGACGCTTCGGCCGTTCTCGATCTCGACGTAACCGTCGCCGATCACGATGAGCTCGGTGCCGTGGAGGTCGTTTTCGCGCAGGATGCGGTCGATGATCATCTGCTTGGAGAAGTTCTTGTAGTCGTCGAGCGCCCCGTAGATGTGTGGACCAAAGTAGCCGTCTATCTTGAGCGCGGCAGCTTCGTCTCGCACATACGCAATATCGGTGCCGCTTGCGAGGTAGCACGTCACTCCGCGCTCACGCAGAGCCTCGAGGAGCGGGCGGGAGCCCCTCACCAGCATCGTGTCGGGGTCTGCTTCGCCCGACTTCAGCGCCTCCACGCGATGGGCGATGCGCTCCCACAGCCGACGCAGGTACTCATGCTTATAGGTCAGTGCATCGAGAGGCCTGCCGCCCCGGCGTTCGACTTCATCCGCCAGGGCGAAGCACTGGTAGATGGTCTGCTTTCCCGTCAGGCGGGTCACGAACTCGCGGACGATCGCCTCGAGCGCTTCCGTGGTCTCGTCTGTGCCCGTTTCCTGCAGCACCTCGACGAAGTAGGGGATCATGACCCCTTGCCAGCCCTCGCGTATCAGCGAGAGGGTACCGTCGAAATCGAAGAGAGCGAAACGGAGGGGCAGGTGCCTCTCCGGCTTTCGGATGATCTCGATGGTGGCAGTCAGATCAGGCGGCGGCAGGCAGACTGCTGCCGGCGGTGGCGGCTCGTTCATGCGGTCGCGTGATTCCTGACGTGTTGTCACAGCGCATGGCTCCCCAGCGCTGCGAGTAGATCCGTGCACCGCTCGATGCCGGTAAGCGACATACGCGCCCGCTCGGTGTGAATGCCGTCGCCGGGGAGGGCTACGGAGACGGTGGGAGCAAGCGGCGCGAACAGGGCGGTCTGGCTGCCCGATCGGGCGCCAGTAAGATGATGGACCACGCCGTCGGCGGCCAGCCGTTCGGAGGTTCTCATGCCAAAACCGGGGTCCACAAGGTTGCGGCCCTCGAACGGGCGTATGGCCGGAATGGCGAGGTCAGCGCCGTCCAGATTGGCGACGGACGGTACGTCGGCGTTGGCAATGAGCCGGAGGCTCGGGGCATGGCGCTGCAGGAACGTCACGGCCTTGCGTGCGGCATCCATGAAGCACTCCTCGGCCATCACCAGCAGAACGCCCGCCCGGGGATCATTCAGCCGGCGCAGCGCTGCAAGCGCCGAGAACGCCGTTGCCCGAGGATCGAGCGCCTTGCCCTCGATGAAGCCACCCTCGATGGCGCCTCTCGTATCGAACGCAAACACGGTTCGGTAGGGGCGAATGCCGTCTCCTCGCACGCGGAGCCGCAGCTCGCCCCCCACGACATCCAGCCCGCTTTCGATGGCGAATGCCTCAGCGTGGGACGCCGATAGGTAGTCCATGGCTTGCAGGCCGTGCCGTGTGAACAGCGAAGGCGAGCAGCCCCAGCAGCGAGCTCGGAACCAGCCGCCACTATCCTCCGAGAGAACGCAGCCGCCGATCTCATCCACGTGCGCAACCATCACGTAGCGCAGGTCGGCGATGGAGGCGCCGCGCTGCGTGAACAGGGCGAAGGAATCCTGTCCGTCCGTACGTGCATAGGCGTCGCCTAACCAGTCGGCGGCAAGGGCCATCACCGGCTCGCAGGCGGTGGCCACCGAAAGAGTATCGGTCAGCTCTTTGAGGAAGTCCCAGTCCATGCATTGACGCCGCGACTGCCGCTCAGTCGCGCCCTTTCGGACTGAGAGTACCTAACGGGAGCGTAGATCGTCCAGAGCGGCCGCCAGCATGTTCGCGTCCGTGGCAGGCGCCAGGCAGGACCCGCCGACACACACATAGGCTGCAGGCCGCCCGTTCACCGGCTCCCTGCCCGCGGTGATGGCGGGACTGGCGATCTCAGGGATTGCTCGAGCGATGAGCAGATCGGGGCCGTAGCGCAGCCGGACGACCTCCAGCAGCGCATGCGTTCGAGGGTCCTCGGTGTCGCCGGCGATCGTCACCGTGATGAGCCGTTGGAGCCAATCCTCCAACGCACAGAGCCATCGTCCGAACGCCATCGGATGGCGGGCCATGTCGGCTGCCATGACGCGCAGGGCCGCGACGCCGGCGGTCTCATAGCGCATATCGGCAGTCAGCGCTGCCATGCGCAGGAACAACTCGGCCGCAACGGCGTTGCCGGAAGGCACCGCGTTGTCTTCGGTCGGCAGAGGATTGGCAAACAGCTCGCACGCTTCGGGCGCTACCGCATGGAGCAGCGGGCCGCCAGACGCGAACGCCTCCAACATGGTTTCGGTGAGCGCGCGGGCGAGCTCGTACCAGCGCATGTCGCCGGATGCCTGATAGAGGTCGAGCAGACCCGATGCGGCCATGGCATAGTCGTCGAGGAACCCTTCCACAGGGGACACGCGAAACGTAGACACCACAGCCGTCGGATGGTGCGGCGACTCGTCACGCACTTCGATGCCGCTGTGGAAGATGCGCAGCCGTCCCCTGTCATCTGCGTCGCACATCTGGTCGAAGAGGAAGATGCCGTTGTTGATCGCGGTCTGCAGGTAGTCGGATCGGCCTGTCGTCAGAGCCGCCTCCGCGAATGCGGAGAGCATCAAGCCGTTCCACGATGCGATGACCTTGCAGTCGGTAGTCGGCGGGATGCGCCTGCGGCGGGCTTCCGCGAGGGCCCGAAGCCAGCCCTGAACGCGCGCCTCATCCTCGACGACGACAGGACGATGAACTATGCTCCGCCCCTCCAGATGCCCCGTCGGCGTCACACCGAGAAGTCGGCACGCTTCCTCTGCATCGTCGCCGAGGACGCTGCCAAGCTCATCCGGTGTCCAGGTGTAGTACAAGCCTTCCTCGCCCTCGCTGTCGGCATCCTGCGCAGCCATGAATCCGCCGCATGGCAGGGTCATTTCCGTGCGCACGTAGTCGAGAACGCTCTCTGCGACTGCGAGATATTGTGCTTCGTCGGTCCGGCGCCAGGCTCGCACATAGACCGTTGCCAGCTGCGCATTGTCATAGAGCATCTTCTCGAAGTGTGGCACGAGCCATTCGGCATCTACCGAGTAGCGGTGGAAGCCGCCCCCGACGTGATCGCGAATGCCGCCGGCGGCCATGGCATCGAGCGTGTGCAGCGCCATGCTCAGCGCGCTGTCACGACCTGTTCTGCGAGCGTGTCTGAGAAGGAAGTCGAGCAGCATGGGCTGCGGAAACTTCGGCGCGCCCCCGAAACCGCCGTGCACGCGGTCGAACCGCCGCTCCAGACTGGCGATGGCGGCAGTCGCGATGGTGTCGTTGAGCGCTTCGGGCGCGCTGGTCTGCTGGAGCGCAGCGCGGAAATCGCGGGCGATGCTCTCTGCCTGCGTCGCGATGGCGCCGCGCATGTTCGCCCATGCGTCAGCAACACCGTTGAGTACCTGACGGAAGGAAGGCATACCGTGGCGCGGCTCCGGTGGGTAGTAGGTGCCTGCATAGAAAGGACGGCCTTCGGGGGTCAAGAACACGGTCATGGGCCAGCCTCCATGGCCGGCCATGGCCTGTGTCGCGTGCATGTAGAGAGCGTCCACATCGGGCCGTTCTTCGCGATCAACCTTCACGCACACGAAGTTCCGGTTCATCAGGTCCGCGGTCACAGCGTCCTCGAAGCTCTCCCTCTCCATGACGTGGCACCAGTGGCATGCGGAATATCCGACGGACAGCAGAATGGGGACATCTCGCTGGCGCGCGGCGGCGAACGCCTCAGGTCCCCATGGATACCAGTCCACCGGGTTATGGGCATGCTGCAGGAGGTACGGGCTTGTCTCGAGGATCAGGCGGTTAGCGTGAGATGGGATGGGGTCGCTCATGCTCTGTATTACGCATGGGCGACCCCTGGTTACGGCATTCCTGGAGCGCTATGCCTTCCACTTGTCCCAGGGGCTCCGCCTCTCACGATCGCGCCACGTGTCGGCTTCGCGGTCGCCGACGAATCGCCATCGTTTGGGGTCCCAGCGAAGCTTGCGTCCGTTCCAGTAGGCGAGATTGCCCAGATGGCAGACGGTTACCGAGCGAGCGCCGATCTCGACGTCACAGATGGGCCGCTTGCGGTTGCGAATGCTGTTGAACCAGTCCTGATGATGGCCCGGAGATTTGTACAGGGGTTTCTCTGAGGTTCCAAGCGGCTCCTTGACTACCGCGTCGGGCCAGCTCTGCAGTTGGCCTCGGTCCACATGGACGGATCCCGTCTCGCCGACGAAGTTCACGCCGCCGATGCCCTTGCCGTCCGGGGTCGTCCAGCCGCCGTGGATCACCTCGACTCCATTGGCATAGATGAACCGAACGCCGTTGCCGCGTTTGGGATCGTCGGGAGGGATGATCTCCACGGGTCCGGACTCGTCCATGCCGAGACCCCACTGGGCGATATCGAAGTGGTGGGCGCCCCAGTCCGTCATGCCGCCGCCCGAATACTCCTTGAAGCTGCGCCAGTCGGGGAAGTGGTTGTGGATGCCACGGGGACTGAGCACCGAATGATAGGGCCGCATGGGGGCCGGTCCCAGCCACATGTCCCAATCGAGGCCTGGCTCCATGGGTTCCTCGCCGAGGTCGCAGGGTCTGCTCGGACCGCCGACGGCGACGTAGACCTGCTTGATCTTGCCGATCCTGCCATTGCGTACGGCCTCGCAGGCGATGCGGAACTCCTTGTCGGAGCGCTGCTGGCTGCCAACCTGAAAGACGCGGTTGCGCCGCCTCGTGACATCAATCAGCAGCTTCGCTTCGGCGATCGTGAGTGTCAGCGGCTTCTCGCAATAGACATCCTTGCCATGCTTCATGGCCTCAACGGCCGGGATCGCGTGCCAGTGATCCGGCGTGCCGATGAGCACGGCATCAATGTCATCGCGGGCCACAAGCTCGCGGAAATCGGTATAGGCGGCACAGCCTTTGTACTCCTTGTCGTCCGAGTACCACTCGTTCACCATGTTCTGCGCATGCTCGCGTCGCTTCTGATCCACCTCGCAGACGGCCAGTACCTTGGTGTCGGGATGACGGATAAGCAGGCCGAGGTGGCCCCGTGCCTGATAGCCCACACCGATAACGCCGACGGTGATGCGCTCGGATGGCGGCGTGTCCTGGCGCCCGAGGACCGATGCGGGCACGATGGCGGGGATGGCGAAAGCGGCTCCGGCGCTCTTGACGAAGTCGCGACGAGATAGTTGATGCGACATGGTGTCCTCCTATGCACGGACCTGACCTACACTATACCGCGTCATAGCGAGTGACGCCGCGCGTCCGCGCAAGGCACAGTCGCCGACCGGTAGGTGGAATGGGCCGGTTGTGCCAATATGATGCGTCGGCGCTCGGACCGGCACCGTCATGCGGCACGGGAATGCGAGCGCAGCGCATGGGAGGCGTCGCGACGATGAATGTATCGCTGTTCAGTCCATCGGAACTCGAGCGCATGCACGGCGCGGCGCTTCATACGCTCGATCATGTGGGCTTTGATCTGCCTCATGCGGAGACGCGGAGGCGGCTTGCCGACCTGGGCGCCAGAACCGAGGGCGACTCCGAGCGCGTCTTCCTGCCGCCGGATGTGGTGGATCAATGCATTGCGATGGCGGGCAAGGAGTTCGCGCTGTACGGACGTGATCTGTCGCAGGCGGCCCCTTTCGGCGTCGGCAAGCGCAACTACAACTCCATCGCCGGCGAGGCTCTGTGGGTTGAGGAACCGGGCGGTCCGCGGCGGTATTGCCGGCTGGAAGATGTGGCCGTAGCTGCCCGACTCGGCGATGCGCTCGCCAACCTGACCATCGTCGGCGCGATGGCCGATCCACAGGAGCTCGCCCCGCAGGTGCGGTGCGTGCACGTCCTTGCCGAACTCATGCGCAACACAACGAAGCCCGTGCTCTTCTGGTTCAGCGACCGCCGGTCAGCGCGCCATGTCTGCGACCTCGTCGTAGCCCTCCGAGGAAGCGAGCAGGCGGCCATCGAGCGCCCGTACACCTACCATCTGCTGGAGCCCATCAGTCCGCTCCGCTTTCCTCACGATGGCGTGGACCTGATCTACGAGACTGCGCGCCTGCGCATGCCCGTGGCTATCGGTCCCATGGCGCAGATGGGTGTCTCCGCACCGTGCACGATAGCGGGAACGATGGCGCACGAACACGCGGAGATCCTGGCGGGCATCTGCGTGGTTCAGGCGATCGCGCCTGGCACGCCGGTCTGCTACGGCGGCATCTGCCACGCGCTCGACATGCGCACCACGCAGATGATCTTCGCCGGTCCCGAGCAGGCGCTCTTCGGCGTGGGCATGACGGAGATGGGCAAGCGGCTGGGCCTGCCGGTCTACATCAACGTGGGACTGACCGACGCCAAGCGACCTGACGCTCAAGCCGGCCTGGAGATCGGCATCACGCTCATGCTGGGGGCAGCCGCCGGAGCTGACGTGTTCGGTCATCTCGGCATAGCGGGAGTGGATCAGGCTTCGTCTCTCGACATGCTCGTCATGCAGCACGAAGCCGTGCGGTATGTCGAGAGCGTCCTGCGGGACGTCAGCGTGACCGACGACACCATTGCTGCGGACCTCGTGGCCGAGGTTGGTCCGGGCGGTTCCTTCCTTGATCGGATGCACACGGCCCGGAGTTTCCGCCGGGAGCTCTGGTTCCCTGAGGTGCTGGATAGGATGTTCTATGAGCCGTGGCGCGAGGCAGGATCGTGGTCGCTCGAACAGGTGTGTCGGGACAGGCGTGCAGCGCTTCTAGCGAAGCATGTGGCGGATCCGCTGTCTCCTGATGTGGACAGGGAGATCACGGCCATTGTGGCCGCAGCCGATCGGGAGCACGACAGCTAGCGGTTGCCGAATGGTTCGAGCTTGCCGGCGAGGTCGGCGATAACGTCTGCCACCACGTGGATACCGTCGTCGCGATAGTCGGCTCTCACCACCCGCCCGCATTCATAGCACTGAGCGACGAGCTCGGACCGGTCATACGGGATGCGCACGGACACGCGATGGAGCAATGACTGCAGGGTGGCCACAATGCAGTCCATGAGAGCCGGAATGCCTTCCGCCGTCAACGCCGACACGTAGCAGGCGCGATGCGCTCGCGCCACGCGGGCGCGAAGGGCGTACTGATCCGAGACGAGATCGCTCTTGTTGTAGGCGGTCACGACCGGCTTCGAGCCTGCTCCCAGCTCATCGAGCACCTCGAGCACGGCCTCTTCCTGTATTTCCATCTCGGGGTGGCTGGCATCAACGACGTGGATCAGAAAGTCCGCTTCCGTGACCTCTTCGAGGGTCGCCCGGAATGCCGCGACCAGATGGTGCGGTAGATTGCGGATGAAGCCCACGGTGTCGGTCACGAGGACCGCCCAACCGTCTGGGAGGACGACGCGGCGCGTCGTCGGATCCAGCGTGGCGAACAGGCGAGCATCCGCGTAGACGTCGGCGCCCGTCAGCTTGTTGAGCAGGGTGGACTTGCCTGCGCTCGTATACCCAACCAGGGACGCGGTCGGGAAGGGCAGGCGCCGTCGCATGGCGCGCTGCTGCTGGCGCTGACTCCGGACTTCGGCCAGCTCCTCCTCGAGGTCGGCGATGCGCTGGCGGACCTTGCGACGGTCGGTCTCGAGTTTGGTCTCTCCTGCGCCGCCCCTCACGCCGATACCGCCTTGCTGTCGCTCGAACTTGGTGTAGAGGTTCATCAGGCGCGGCAGCAGATAGCCGAGCTGCGCGAGTTCAACTTGCAGCTTGCCTTCGCGGGTATGGGCGCGCTGGCCGAAGATGTCGAGGATGAGCTGCGTCCGGTCAATGACACGCGTATCCACGACGTCCTGCAGGTTCCGCTGCTGGATCGGACTGAGCTCGGTGTCCACGATCACCAGGTCTGCACGATGACGGCGCACCTCCTCGGCGATCTCATCGGCCTTGCCCTTGCCGACGTAGTAGGCGGCGTCAGGCTCGCGGCGATGCTGATGGACTTCGCAAGCCGGCTCTGCCCCGGCGGTTGCCGCAAGCGCGTGCAGCTCGGCCATGGCGAACGGCTCCACAGCGTCGTCGCTCTCAACACAGACGAGGCACGCTCGCTCGACGGGGTCTACGATGTGCAGCGCTGATCGTGGCATATCATCCCCTGGGACCCAGCCGCGCGTCGGCGATGCGTCGGACTGCCTCGGCCAGGCGTTCGCCGGACGTGTCGCCCGAGACGGTCAGCGACATGCGCACATAGCCGTCGCCGTACTGGCCATAGCCGATCCCCGGAATGGCCAGCACTCCCGCACGTTCCAACAGGGCAGCGGCATAGGTCATGCTCGTGAAGGCCGATGGAACGGGCACCCAGACATAGAACGTCGCTCGGGGCCGCGGGATCTGCCAGCCGAGGCTATTGAGGCCGTCCACGAGGATATCCCGCCGTTTCCGGATCAGCTCGAGCGCCTCGGCGTTCGATGCATGATCGGCTGCATAGGCAGCCGCCTGAGCGACGGCACGAAACTGCTTGCTGTCCACGTTGGACTTCAGCTTGTTGAGCGCCGCGATGGCATCGGCGTTGCCTGCCGCCATGCCGATGCGCCAGCCGGTCATGTTGAACATCTTGGAGAATGAGTGAAACTCGATGGCCACGTCCAATGCACCGGGGACCTGCAGTGCCGACGGGCACTCGTAACCGTCGAAGGTGACCTCGGCGTAAGCGGCGTCGTTCACGAGCAGGATGTCGTAGTCACGACAGAACCGGACGGCGTCCTCGAAGAAGGCACGCTCGGCCGTGGCTCCCGTCGGATTGTTGGGATAGTTGACCCAGAGGAGCTTAGCGCGCCTGGCGACCTCGCCAGGAATGGCGGAGAGGTCGGGCAGGAAGGCGTTCTCTGCGAGCAGGGGCATGGCGAAGACTTCGGCGCCCGCCATCAACGAGTTCACGCGGTAGACGGTGTAGGCAGGATCCGGTACGAGCGAGACGTCGCCCGCATCGAGGAACGCCCATGCGAGATGGGCGAGTCCCTCCTTGGAGCCGATGAGCTCCAGTACCTGCGATGCAGGGTCCAGGGTCACGCCGAACTGACGAGCCAATCGGCGGGTGACGGCTTCAAGGAAAGCCGGGTCGCCTGCCGGCGATTCGTCGTACCGATGGGTCTCGGGATCACGGGCTGCGCGGGCGAGCGCCTCCACTATGTCTGCGGGAGTCGGCTGATCGGGATCACCGATGCCGAGGTCAATCAGGTCCTTGCCGGCCTGGATGGCCTCCGCTTTGAGCCGTGCTATCTCTCCGAACAGATAGGGCGGTATGGCATCGAGACGGGATGAACGTGAGACCAAGGGGAACCTCCAGCATGGGCGGGGATGTGTCGCAACGCGCACCGGACTCCTGAACCGACGCTGCCGCGCCGGAACCGCCGATTGTAGCATACCCATCGGTATAATGGAGGAGCTTGGAGGTGGGCCGTGAAGCGCATTTCGATCGAAAAGGATGGATTGGCTGCGGCGCTGGATGCCGTGCGCAGGTCCCTGCCGGAGGACGACGACCAGCTCGTGGTGACGGTGCGGGAGATCATCCGTCAGGTGCGCGAGCGGGGCGACGATGCGCTGCTGGAGCTGGGGCGGCGCTTCGATGCACAGGGCCTGGGCAGCATCGAGGTGTCTCAAGGAGAGTGGGACGCCGGTTGCGCAGAAGTCCCCATGGATGTCCGGAATGCGCTCGATCGGGCCCACGCCTCCATCGTCGCCTTTCATGAGCCCCAGAGGCGCTCAACGTGGATGACGATGGCCGATGGTCGGGTTCTCGGGCAGATGCTGCGTCCTCTCGACCGGGTGGGGGTCTACGTGCCGGGAGGGCGCGCCGAATACCCGAGCAGTGTGCTCATGTCAGCGGCGCCGGCTTCGGTGGCAGGCGTTGCGGACATTCGATTGTGCACTCCGGCGCGACGCGACGGCACGCTGCCTCCGACGGTGCTCTATGCGGCGAGGATCGCGGGGGTCCGGGCAGTCTACAAGGTCGGCGGAGCGCAGGCCGTCGCTGCCATGGCCTACGGCACCATGACGATCCCGCATGTTGACAAGGTCGTGGGACCCGGGAACGCCTACGTCTGCGCTGCGAAGAAGCTCCTCTGGGGCGTCACGGACATGGATATGCTCGCGGGTCCCAGCGAGGTCTGCGTGGTGGCGGATGGGTCGGCAGACCCGCGCTATGTCGCGGCCGACCTGCTGAGCCAGGCCGAGCATGATCCCGACTGTGCCGCGTACCTCATCACAATCAGCGAAGCGATGGCCGACGCTGCGGCTTCGGAGCTCGACCGACAGATGGCGGCGCTTGCTCGACGCGAGACGTTGCGATCTGCCCTTGACGCTCATGGAGCCATCATCGTCGCGCGTGACCTGGACGAAGCCCTGCAGGTGGCCAACGCCTGCGCGCCTGAACATCTCGCGCTGATGGTCTCAGACCCGATGGGTGCGCTGTCCATGGTGCGTCATGCCGGTGCCGTCATCCTCGGGCACATGACGCCGCAGACCGTGGGCGACTACATGGCCGGACCTAGTCACGTGCTGCCGACAGGCGGGACCGCTCGATTCTGGTCGCCGCTGAACGTGGACACCTTCATGAAGAAAACTAGCTTCATCGGGTATGACGCCGCCGCTCTGGGGCGGGCAGCGGACGATCTGGTGCGGCTGGCCGACTCCGAGGGATTCGGCGCGCACGCCGCCGCGGTGACCGAGCGCGTCGCGTCGGGTGCAGGCGGATAGGGGGCGATTGCGATGCGGACGGCGACCGTGGAGCGCAAGACCAACGAGACGGACATACGCGTGCTCGTCACTCTTGATGGTACCGGGCAGGGGAGCATCTCGACCGGAGTAGGTTTCTTCGATCACATGCTGCAGCAGTTGGCCAGACACGGCAGGTTTGACCTTGACATCACATGTCAGGGGGACACGCACATAGACGATCACCACACCGTCGAGGATGTGGGCATCGTTCTGGGGGAAGCCGTCCGCCGTGCGCTGGGGGATCGAGCCGGCATTGCGCGATACGGCCACAGCTTCGCGCCCATGGATGAGAGTCTCGTGCTCTGCGCCCTGGACATCAGCGGGCGGGGCTTCTGCGCCTGCGATCTGGCGTTCACATCTGAAGCGATAGGACGGTTTGCCACGGAGCTGGTGCCCGAGTTCTTCCGGGCCTTTGCTCACAACGCCGGCATCACTCTCCACGTGCGGAGCGTCGCGGGATGGAACGCTCACCATATGGCCGAGGCGGCGTTCAAGGCGCTGGCGCTCGCTCTGCGGGACGCGACGCGCATCACCGATCCCTCCGGCGATGTGCCCTCGACGAAGGGGGTCCTGTGAGGTGAAGCTGCTGATACTCGGCGGTACGATCTTCCTCGGGCGACACGCCGTTGAGCACGCCCTTGCTTGCGGGCATGAGGTCACCCTGTTCCATCGCGGGCGTCACGGGGCCGACCTGTTCGCCGGTGTCGAGCGGATCATTGGCGACCGTGACGGAGGTCTCGACGCGCTGAGGGGCCGCTCGTGGGACGCCGTCATCGACACGTCGGGTTATTTGCCCCGCGTGGTTGGCGCGTCGGCTCGCATGCTGGCGCGGTCCAGCGAGTTCTACGTCTTTGTGTCGTCCGTCTCGGTGTATGCCGACTTTGCCGCGGTGGGCCTGACCGAGGATGCGGAGGTCGGCGTACTCGAGGATCCTGCGACCGAGGAGATCACCGGCGAGTCCTACGGTCCGCTCAAGGCGCTATGCGAGAACGAGGTCCGCGACGCGTTTGGCGATCGGTGCGCGATCGTCCGTCCGGGACTCATCGTCGGGCCGTACGATCCGTCGGATCGCTTCACCTACTGGCCTGCCCGCGTAGACCGTGGCGGAGAGACGCTTGCTCCTGGCGCACCCGACAGGCCCGTGCAGTTCATCGATGCGCGCGATCTTGCGGCATGGATCGTGAACCTCTGCGAGCGGAGGCAAGGCGGGACATACAATGCCGTCGGACCGGACAAGCCCATCACGTTCGGCGAACTACTCGACGAGTGTGCGAGCGTGTGCAACTCGGGCGCGAGACTGACATGGGCGCCCGATGCGTTTCTGCTGGATCAAGGCGTCGAGCCGTGGACGGAGCTGCCGCTCTGGGTGCCGGACGACGGCACGATGGCTGGCCTGGACACGGTTTCCGGTGTGCGAGCGCGGGCAGAGGGATTGAGTTGCCGGGCCGTTCGGGAGACGGTGACAGACACGCTCGACTGGCACAGAACCAGACCCGCGGATCTGACGTGGCGCGCCGGACTGAGCGCTGAACGTGAGCGCGCGATCCTGGAGGCCTGGCGGGCTTCCCAGGTCTCTGGCGGTACTCGCCTATGATAGCCATCGTGGACTATGGCGCCGGGAATCTCGGGAGCGTGGAGAAGGCGTTGCGTTTCATCGGCGCTCCGGCCGTCGTCACCGATGACCCGGCAACGGTCCTCCGGACTGATGCCCTCGTTCTGCCCGGCGTCGGGGCGCTGGGCCATTGCATGGAGGGCCTGCGACGCGCCGGGCTGGTAGACGCGACACGTGAGTTCATTCGCTCCGGGCGGCCGTTCCTGGGCATCTGCATCGGTATGCAGATGCTGTTCGACACCAGCGAGGAGGGGGGGCAGACCGCCGGCCTGGGCGTGCTGAAAGGCGTCGTGCGTCGGTTCGCGTTGGACAGGGACCCGAGGAACAGCGGTCTCAAGGTGCCTCATATGGGATGGAACGGCCTGATCCACGACGGCACGTGCCCACTGCTTGCCGGCGTCCCGAACGGGGCCATGGCGTACTTCGTCCACTCGTACTATGCCGAGCCTGAAGACACGAGCGTCATCGTCGCCACGACCCAATATGGCTACCCGTTCTGCAGCGCCATCCGAAGCGGCAACGTGTATGCCACCCAGTTCCACCCGGAGAAGAGCGGCAAGGTCGGCCTCGCCATTCTGCGAAACTTCGTCGCGCTGGCACCGTAGGACATAGACGAATGATCGTGATACCTGCCATAGACCTGCGCGGAGGCCAGTGCGTGCGCCTGCATCAGGGCGACTATGGGCGCGAGACCGTGTTCGGTCTGGACCCGGTGGCCTACGCACGCCGTTGGGCTTCAGAAGGCGCCGAGCGGCTTCATGTGGTGGACCTTGATGGCGCGCGTGAGGGATCACCCAACCCCCGCCACTGGGAGATAGTGCGGACTATCGTCAGCGCGGCGCCCATTCCGGTGCAGCTTGGCGGCGGTATCCGTGATCTCGAGACGGCCCGCGGTGCGCTGAGCCTGGGGGTGGACCGAGTGATCGTCGGCACCGCGATAGCCTCCGACGATACCGCCGCGGCAAACCTCTTCGATCAGCTCGGCGAGCAGGTGATAGCCGGCATTGATGCCAGACAGGGCCTTGTGGCTGTGCACGGCTGGACCGATACCTCGGGCCATTGCGCGACCGACTTCGCGCGGCGCATGGTCAGGCTGGGCGCCCGCCGGATCGTGTATACGGACATTGCCCGCGACGGCACGCAGGACGGCCCGAACCTGGCATCGCTGCGCGATGTGGCCGAGGCGGCAGGCGTGGCTGTGATAGCTTCCGGCGGGATCGGCAATGCCCGGCACATCCGGGATCTTGCGGCGCAAGCGCCCCGCAATGTGGAGGCCGTTATTGTCGGTCGAGCGCTGTATTCCGGGAGCCTCACCCTTTCAGAGGCAATGGAGGCGGCCCATGCCTGACATCGTTGGATTGGCGGCGGTGCTGTGCGTCTTCGGTATCCCTATCATAGCCATCGTGACCTCCCATCAACGCCGGATGATCGAGCTCAAGCTGCGGCTGCGGGAGGCCGCCGGCAAGTCCTCCGCCGAGGACCTCGCGGCGTTGCGTGAGGAAGTGCGTCAGCTTCGCGAGACGGCAACGCAGTACGATCTGAGCTTCGATGCGATGCTCCAACGGCTCGAGCAACGCGTTGAGCGACTGGAGGGCCAGGTTCGGACCATTCAGGGCACGACGACGGGGATCTCAGCGGTCCTCGGCGAGGCGAGAGGAGATCCATAGCCATGGCGTTCAACCCGTTCCTATTCGTGCTCGCCCTGATGGCGATCATCTTCTCGGTCCCGATCGTCGCGATCTGGACGGAACACAGGCGCAAGATGGCGGAGCTTCAGGCGCGGTTGCGCTCGGAACGCGCGGACTCGACGAATGAAGTGAAGGACCTTGCGCGGCAGATAGCCGATCTGCGGGCGACGGCCACCGAGTATGACCTTAGTTTCGACTCGGCGCTTCAGCGGCTGGAATCGCGTATGGACCTTCTGGATGAACGTCTCAAACGTCTCGAAGGCGTTGCCGCGCCGAGCGAGACGGTTCAGGCCAATCAGGTTCGCTTGGGGGAGCGATGAGCATTCTGGTCGACGCCGGCACGCGCGTGCTGGTTCAGGGCATTACGGGGCGAGAGGGATCGTTCCATACGGGCGAGATGCTGGCCTATGGGACTCGCGTGGTCGCGGGCGTGGTGCCGGGCCGAGGCGGATCCATCACGGCGGATGGGGTGCCCGTCTACGATACGGTGCGGCATGCCGTCGACGAAACTGCCGCCAACGCCTCCATCGTGTTCGTGCCGGGACCGTTTGCCGCCGACGCCATTCTGGAGGCCGCGGACGCAGGGCTGGGGCTCGTGGTTGCGATCACCGACGGCATACCGGTGCACGACATGATCAGCATTCTGCCGGTGGTCCGGCAGTCAGGTACGCGTGTCATTGGCCCGAACTGCCCGGGAGTGATATCGCCGCCCCACTGCAAGCTAGGCATCATGCCCGGCAACGTCTTCACGGCAGGCCCTGTCGGGGTAGTGTCTCGATCCGGCACGCTGACCTATGAGATCGTGGACGAGCTCACGCGTGCCGGTCTGGGACAGAGCACGTGCGTGGGGATCGGCGGTGACCCGATCATCGGCACCTCATTTCTCGAGACACTGCAGCTTTTCGAAGCCGATCCCGAGACGCGAGCCGTCGTTCTCATAGGCGAAATCGGCGGCAGCGACGAAGAGACGGCTGCCGAGTATATTCCGCAGATGAGCAAGCCGGTTGTCAGCTTCATCGGCGGACGCTCGGCCCCGACCGGCAAACGGATGGGGCATGCCGGCGCCATTGTAAGCGGACGCGTCGGCACCGCGGCGGGCAAGGTGGCGGCCCTCACCGCAGCCGGCTCGCCTGTGGCCGAGACGACGCACGAGGTGGCTTCGCTGGTTGCGGCAGCGCTGGCTGGCCGTTCGGGCTAGCCTCGCAATCTCAGGACCCTCCCCTATCAGGGGAAGCACACGGAGGGGTGGATATGTATCGTACGGCCCGGAAGGTTGCCGTCATGGGCGCCGCTGGAGCGATCGGCTCCAACGTCGTGCAGGATCTTCTCAGTTGCGGTGTGGCGAGCCGGATCGCCATGTACGATCCCTATGAGCCGGGACTGAAAGGCGCGGCAGAGGAGATACTGCATTGTGCCTACCCTGATGCCGACGTTTCCTGGACGACAGATGCGGCGGAAGCCCTCACGGATGCGTCGTATGTCATCTCCTCGGGAGGGGCTCCGCGCAAGGAGGGGATGACGCGCGAGGACCTGCTCCTCGGCAACTGCGAGATTGCCCGGCAGTTGGGCCGCGACATTCGCGCGCATGCGCCGAACGCCGAGTTCGTCATCATCGTCTTCAATCCAGCGGATATCACCGGTCTGGTCACCCTGGTCCATTCGGGTCTGTCGCCATCCTGTGTGACGACGCTGGCGGCGCTGGACAGCACGCGTCTCCGAGCAGCGTTGGCGCAGCACTTCGACCTCCTGCCGGATGCAGTCACGGGGTGCGCCACCTTTGGCGGACACGGCGAGAAGATGGCGGTGTTCAAAGACGGCATCGAGGTCGCAGGCGTTCCTCTGGCCGAGATCCTTGCGGGGCGCGCGGTGAACGGTCGCACGATGAGCCCCGATGAGTGGAATGCGATCAAGGATCGCGTTCGGAACGGCGGCGCGGCCATCATCAAGCTTCGCGGACGGTCTTCGTTTCAGTCGCCGGCGCACCAGAGTGTCGCTATGCTCAAGGCGCGGATTGAGTGCAGCGCCTACCCATGGCCGTGCGGAGCCTACTTCGCCGACGGTCCCTATGCGCATGTGATGATGGCGGCGCCGGTCACATTCTCAACCCTTGGCATGACCGCCGCGGTTCCCGATGGCGACGACGAGGACGTTGCAGCGCTGCAGGACAGCTACCGCCACCTGTGTTCGCTCAGAGATGAGGTCATTCGAGCGGGCCTGCTCCCGCCGGTGGCTGACTGGACATCTCTCAACCCGAATCTGTGAAGGTGCCGATGCGCGTGGACATCCGGCCGATCCGGGACCTGGTCATCGAGGCTGGGACGCGTGCCTTGAGGCAATGGGGCACCGTCGCCGCCGAGGCCAAGTCCGACAGGAGCCTGGTCACGGAAGTGGATCGCGCAATAGAGGCGTTCCTCGGGGAGGGCATAGCGCGTCTCCATCCTGATGCCGGGTTCGCCGGCGAGGAGTTCGGCCGTAGGAATGGCGACCGGGCCGACACCTGGGTCTGCGATCCCATTGACGGGACCACGAACTATGTGCGGGGACTCCCGCATTGGTGCGTGTCGCTTGGACTCGTACGGAACGGAGTTGCCGAGGCAGGGGTCATCTGGGCTCCCGTGCTGAATCGGCTGTATTGGGCGGTGCGCGGCGAAGGGGCCTACTGCAACGATGTGCGTCTCGCAGCTCCGGATCGCGACGCGATCGAGTACGAGGACCTGCTCTGCATTTCGACGAACGGCCTCAAGACACTGCCGACATCAGGGGTTGAGGCGCGTCTGCGGTGTCTCGGGAGCATAGCGTTGGAGCTGTGTCTCGTGGCCGAGGGTCGCGCAGTCGGCGCCATCGGTCTGCACGAGGGCATCATGGACATGGCCGCGGCGATGTGCATCTGCGAGGAGGCTGGCTGCGGCTTCGCCTATCTGGACGGTTCCGCGCTCACTGCCGGTGATTTGCTGGCCGAGTGGCGCACGAGCCGCCACTTTGTAGCTGCACCCAGTCGCCTGCGTGCTCTGCTTTGCGAGGCTCTCGCGCCTGGCGCTCGAGGGTAAGGGGCTGCAACCTGGGCGTGACCACGCTGATCTCGCAGGCGTGGACGGCACCGCCGACTACACCGCCGCGATGGCTGCTCGTGCCGGCGCGGTGACGGTAAGCTTCAGGCCTTCCGCCGAGGAAACCAGGGCCGCCTCAAACACCGCCTGAGCCGCGACGGCGTCGTAGCCCGTGACGCGTGGGGACGCGTTGCCGAGAGCGGTCCTCACGAAGTCGGCGAGAAGCCGGTCGATGGCGCAGTCCGTCCGGTCTGATCCTTCGGGATCGCAGAACGGGCCGCTCGTCTCGTGGTTGTGGGAGCCTGCCGAGCGCGCCGAGAGGAAGAACACGCTCGACCCGTCGAGAGCGCCTGCGGCGGGCGCGGCGAGTTCGAGCATTCCGACCGTGCCTGTCAGCACATACTGCTCGAATCGCGCACGGCGTGAAGTGCGATGGATGTGGTGGACGGACACGCCACGGTCGTGTTGCACGATGAGGTTGGCGAGGTTGCCGCCGCGACGGTGCGAACCTGCTCGGTCTATGTCTGCGCTGACCGCGTGCGCTTCTCCCAGCATGCGTCTGGCGACATCAAGCGTGCGTATGGAATGCCGCAGCAGCGCCGCCGGCCAGGACCCGAATATGGCCTTGCGCTCGGACCATGCGGAGGAATAGGCCCATTCACACCGCAGCTCGCGCACTTCGCCGATGCTGCCGGCCCTAACACGCTGCTCGGCCTCGGTCAACGCAGGTTCGTACCTCAGCGGCAGAGCGGGCAGAAGGACCAGCCCTGAGCGCCGAGCCAGATCGCACAGCTCGAGACCGATGGACGCTGTCGGAGCCATGGGCGTCTCGGCCAGCACATGCTTGCCCGCGCGCAGCAGCTGTGCGACGTGGTGAGCGCGAACGTCCGGAGGTGATGCCACAATAACGGCATGCGTGTCGGACTCGGCCACGAACTCGTCGAAGTCGCAGTATGCCCGAGCGCCGCGCGCCTGTTTGGCCCACAGCCGCGCAGGGATGATGTCAACGTCCATGAACGCCGCGGGACATGCGCCATGCAGTCTGGCGAGGGCCGGGCCGAAGGTCTGCCTGGACCCTCCGCAACCGACGACGCCGATGCGGAGCTCGCCTGCCGAGGAAGCGTTAGTCATTGTTCGGATCCACCAAACCTTCATTATGGCACCGACGCGCGCGGCGAGCGGGGTTGGGCCATCGCAACGAGGAGAGACGATGAGCAAGCTGCGCGTTAGCGCGCCCGGACGCATTTGCCTGTTCGGCGAGCATCAGGACTACCTTGGGCTGCCGGTGATCGCGGCCGCTGTGAGCTTGCGGATTGCCGCCGAAGCAACGCCATCGAGCTCTCCCGGGATCGAGGTACACATGCCCGACATCGGCAGCGCCATCGCGCTCGATCCTTCTGTGGATCAAACGTATGAAGGCAGCCGCGACTATCTCAGGTCCTGCGTGAACGTCTTGAGGCGTCGCGGCTGCTCATGGCGGCAGGGGTATGCCGTGCGCATCACCAGCGCAATCCCGATTCGGGCCGGCGTCAGCAGCTCGTCGGCGATGGTGGTCATGTGGTTGAGATTCCTGTGGGAGGTAGCGACCGAGCGGACCGAGCTTGACGCCGATGAGCTGGCGCGCCTCGGCCATGCAGCCGAGGTTCTGGAGTTCGGCGAGCCCGGCGGAATGATGGACCATTTCTGCGCTGCGCTGGGAGGAGCGCTGTATATTGATACGCAGCCTCCCTTCAGAGCCGAGCGGCTCGACGTCCATCTAGCCGGTATCGTGCTCGGCGATTCGCAGCAGCCCAAAGCGACCATCGAGACATTGGCCCGAGCCCGGTCCGAAGTTGCCGAGGGCATGCAGCTTATCAAGCGGCGACTGCCCGATTTCGATCTGACGTCGACGCCTCTGGACCAGGCTGATGAGTTGCTCAAGGCCATGCCGGCGGGACCGGCACGCCGGTTGCGCGCCAATCTCGTGAATCGTGACATCACGCGCAGGGCGCTGGCGGCGATCCGGTCGCGCGACATGAACGCGATCGGCCCGCTGCTGCTGGCGCACCACGCTCAGCTTCGTGACGGACTCGACCTCTCGACTACGAAGATCGAGGCAATGCTCGATGCGGCTCTCGATGCCGGCGCGGTCGGGGGCAAGATCAATGGTTCGGGAGGCGGCGGCTGCATGTTTGCGTACGCTCCGGGACGGGAGGCTGAGGTCAGCGAAGCCATCGCTCGAGTAGGCGGCGTCCCCGTCACCGTATCGGTTGATAGAGGCGCCTGCGTGGACGGCTAACCGGGTCTCGTGGTGACTGCCGCGGAAGGCCGACGGTGGCCGATAGGGATGCCTGACTCTGCCGTCACGGTTGCCGGCCGGCGGAATCCCGCTGGAGAACGGATGGCAGCGGGTCAAATCGAGTTGATATGTGTCTGTGTATTGGGTACAATGCAGTAGCAGCGCGACGCGCAACAGGGGGTGGTCGGAACTTGGAGAAAGCCGAGAACAACGTCACGAGCGACACGACGCCTGAAATAGACGCCAGTCTACCAGTAATGCATGAAACAGAGCGTGTAGAAGGCGCCTACAATGCCCAGCAGATCCAGGTCCTGGAGGGGCTGGAGGCAGTGCGGCGTCGGCCCGCCATGTATATCGGCGGAACCGACCTCAAGGGGCTCCATCATCTGTTCGTCGAAGTGTGCGACAACGCCATAGATGAAGCCCTTGCGGGCCACTGTGACCGCATCATCGTGACGTTGCACGCAGATGGAAGTGTCTCGGTCCTCGACAACGGGCGCGGCATCCCTGTGGACATCAATGAACAGACCGGTCTGCCAGGTGTTGAGCTCGCCCTGACCCGGTTGCACGCAGGCGGCAAGTTCGACAGCGGCTCCTACAAAGTCTCGGGCGGCCTGCACGGCGTCGGCGTCTCGTGCGTCAATGCGTGCGCTGAATGGTTGACCGTTGATGTGTGGCGGGACGGGAAGCACCATCGCATCGGGTTTTCCCGGGGCGAGACGGTCGAACCGCTCCATGAAGTCGGCAGCGGGGGAAAGCAGGTCGGAACGCTGGTGCGTTGGAAGGCAGATCCCCGGATATTCGGCGACTTGGAGTACGATCCGGAACGCATCACCCGACGCATGCGCGAGCTCGCTTACCTGAACCCCAACGTGACGCTGGTGTTTCGCAACGAGCGAGACGGCGGCGACGAGGAGGTCTTCCACTACCGGAGGGGACTGCAGGCATTCGTCGAGTATCTCAACGAGAACAAGGACCCGCTGCACCCGGCCATTTTCTTCGGCGGCGAACGGGACGACGTCGTCGTCGAGGTGGCCATCCAGTACAACCTGGGCTATTCCGAGGCGGTACTGTGCTTCGCGAACATGATCAACACGCCGGACGGCGGCACCCACCTTTCGGGCTTCCGAACCGCGCTGACTCGCGTGATCAATGCGTACGCTCGCAAGCAGGGACTGATCAAGGAGAAGGAAGCGAACCTCAGCGGCGATGATGTGCGCGAGGGTCTGGCAGCGGTCATCTCGGTCAAGCTGCCGAGCCCGCAGTTCGAGTCGCAGACGAAGGTGAAGCTGGCCAATGCCGAGGTCGAGGGCATCGTGAACTCGATCGTCGGCGACAAACTGGCGAGCTTCCTCGAGGAGACTCCGACCGTAGGACGGCGTATTGTG
>JAAYVH010000086.1 GCA_012517255.1 Chthonomonadales bacterium | reverse complement strand
GACCGTCGCATCAACTACGACATCTTTGTCCTCAGCCGCCAGCCACGCCACCGCCTCCGGACCCATCACCGTGGCGTGGTATTCCATCGTCGTCCCTACGCCAGCTCCGGCATGCCTGCCCGACGCGCCTCCTCGGCGAGGAGCCCCGACACAAAGGTGCTGCCTGTGTAGCGCTGGTAACGATCGCGCTCCCATATCTCAAACCCGACGCCGATACCCGTGATGTAAGCACGACAGGGCCATTTCAGTCCGGCGTGCTCAAGCATCGGTTCGGGAACGCTGATGCGGTAGTTCTGCTCGCGCTGTACGACCGTGGCCGTGCCGATGTAGCGCCGCAAGGCGGTGGACCATTCCGCTTGGGTACTGGCCCCGCGAGCGAGCATCTCATCCCACTTCTCCTTCGGATACCCTCGCACACAGCCGTCGGGACCATAGAGCAGAACGACCTTCTCCCCCACGAGGTCCCGGAAAGGCACGGGCAGCAACACCCTCGCCTTGTCGTCCAAGTTGTGCGGGAAGGTTCCCTGGAACATGGTGGCCGCCGTTACCGTTGAGCTTGAGTGGGACAGAATGGGATGATTATGCTCACTAGCTATTCATCGGATGGGACGATCTGACACATCGTATTATAAGCAGTGTCTGGCCCCGTGTCAAGCCATCCCCGCAAAGTCTCGGGGGCTTTTTCTAGACTGAGGATTCGGGGGCTAGACAGACCGCTCCAAGCGCCCGCAGGTCGCCGTGGCCGTCAGATTCGGGCGATCTCCGGACACCGGGAACGAGGACGCGCAATGACCGTCGAGCGATCCGGAAGAGGCTATGGAGTTGACACGGGGGCAGGTGCACGAGAGGCAGCCTACGGCGTGAG
Source organism: Chthonomonadales bacterium (assembly GCA_012517255.1). Lineage (GTDB taxonomy): Bacteria > Armatimonadota > Chthonomonadetes > Chthonomonadales > CAJBBX01 > JAAYVH01. The sequence goes on along the minus strand of JAAYVH010000086.1, from coordinate 5,167 downwards.
GCCGGCTGGAGGCAGCGGGCGCACAACGGCGCTCGTACCAGGGGCAGGACTGGGCCGCTGCGCCGGAGGCGCCGGTGCAGCCGGACCGGTTCCCTGAACGACGATCCGCGGGAAGGCCGCGTAAACGTCCCGCGATATGAGCTCCCGACGCACGAGACGCCCATTCTCGCGCACGACGCGCCACACGGAAACCCGATGGCCTGCATGGCCTTTGTCGCGCACGATAGTCTTGCCAGCAGGAAGCGTCGGGTCCTGAATGGTCTTGACCGGCGCCGCCCACGAACTGATCCCAGACCGCTCGATCGAGATGGTGCGCCCGGGACTGGGCGTGCCAAAGACCCGTATGACCACCTTGCCGTTCGATCCGTCGGCGACGATCCCCACCGCTCGGTCCGATGTGTTCTTCAGCTTCAGGTCAATGGCGCCATACACAACCGTCGCATCGCGTCCGGCCGGCAGGTAATGAACGGGGAAGGCGTGATGCTGCCGGCGGACAACGCCGAGACCAGCCAGCAGCGCGGCGTTGTACAGCGTACTCGAAACCTGGCATATGCCGCCGCCCATGCCCGGTTCCATGCGGCCCTGGACTATCACGGGCGCCATCTTGAAGCCCGCCTCGGCAACTCTCGGACCGACCGTGTCATTGTACGAGAACACGCCTCCCGGCTTGATGATGGACCCGTTGATCCGCGAACACGCCAGCTCTAGATTCAGCCGGCGGTTGCCCCTTTCACGGTAGTGCGTCTCGAATCGGGCGATCTCGGCCTCGATGCCTTGAGCGTCATCCGCCGTAACGTCCGGTTCGAGAGGTTTGAGGGGGAGGTTCACACGCTCACCGTCACCGGCCCGGAGGAGCTCCACAATGGCGGACACCGAGGACTCAAGGTCCAGAGTGGAGCCGGGTTCCTCCGGGATGATCTGCGGCTTGCCGGCTCTGAGAGTCATGCGAGCAGACCGAGCCGGCTTCGTCACGACGCCCTGCACATTGCGGACGAGGTATTTACGCACCGCTTCGCCATCAACGGTCCGCTGCATGGGAATATCGATCGGGTCCCGATGGATGACTCGCCGTGTCAGTCGGCCCCACAGGCTTTCGGATCGGGCAGCAGAGAACGCGGCGCGGATGGTGCCCTCCACATCGGCCCTCTCGCCAAGCGCCTTGCGCGACACGGTCCACATTCTACGCTTGCTGTCGGGCGGCGCCACAATCAGGATGACCTTCCGGACTAACAGCGCGTCGGCCCTTGCAGCGACATCGGGTCGTATCTCATCGGCAGTCCGGTCGGCATACGCCTTGCCGGCTATGCGCACCCAGTCAGGCAGACGTTCGCCAGTACGGTCCCTTCCGGAGTATGCGCCGGCTCCGACGCCTGCGAGCCCGCTTACAATCACTACGGCTATCGCTACGGCAGACCTGTTCATCGGGCATCTGTCCCGTCAGAGGAATCCTTCGACGATCTCGGTGACATCCCGGACCTCTCGGCCAGCATGTGGCCGAGCTTATCAATGTGCTGCTCCAGCAGCTCCAATCGTTGCCGCATCTCTCGTATCACTTCGTCTTGCGGGTCCACGCGGTTGGTGACGTTGTCCATGACAGGCACGTCCGGATCCACGCGAAGCCCATCCCGAACGACCACACGCCCGGGAACGCCCACCACGGTGCAGTTGGGTGGCACATCCCGGTTCACCACGGCGTTGGCGCCGATCTTGCAGTTGTCGCCTATCGTGATGGCCCCTACAATCTTGGCGCCCATGCCGATCATCACATTGTTGCCGACGGTCGGATGCCGCTTAATGGGCTCGGTGCTTGTTCCGCCCAACGTCACGCCGTGAAACATCAGCACGTCATCGCCGATTTCAGCCGTCTCGCCGATCACCACTCCCGCCCCGTGATCAATGAAGAACCTTCGACCTATCCTGGCGCCGGGATGAATCTCAATGCCGGTGAGCCAGCGGCTGAAGTGCGAGATCATCCGAGCCAGCAACTTCCACAGCTCCTGCGGAGGCACACGTGTGCACCAGAGCCGGTGCGCCAGCCTGTGCAGGATCAGGGCATGCAGCCCCGGATACGTGAGGACGGTCAGCGTGTTGCGCGCCGCCGGATCACGTCTCAGGGCCGTCTGGATATCTTCGCGTAGCCTCGCGAACACGTCGAGGCGCGCACTCCTTACCGCAATAAGGTATACGTACTAGACTGCCGTCTCATCCTCATCGGTTCCATGGCCGGATCGGACGCGCAGGCAACCTTGGGGCAGTGTAGCATACGCGCGCACGACCAGAGCCGACTCGGAGAGGCATAGCCGGCGCGTGCCGCCTGACCTGCAGGACTCTTGCCCCAGGATACCGAAGCAGTCTCCGAGAAACGCTACGATCGTCGCTAGAGGCATGCCCATTGGACCGTAACACAACGTCGCCTGCACCGGCAGGCCAGGGTGCAGTGCGAAGCCGGGTCCGCATGGTTACCCCGCGCGCCATGCTCGTCGCCCTTATCCTCATGCCGCTGAACGCCTACTGGGTCACGCGCATGGAGGTTGTCCGGTATGCCGGACACCCCACCACCATATCGCTGTTCTTCAACGTTGTCTTCCTGCTTGCCGTCTTACTGGCGCTGAATTCGGTGGTTCGCCGCATCTCGCGCAAGATGGCGCTCACGCCTCCTGAGTTGCTGACCGCCTACATCATGCTTGCGCTCGGCTCGGCCATAGCCGGCCATGACATGATCGAGGTCCTGACGCCGATCCTCTCGCACGCCCACTTCTACGCGCGACCTGAGAACGGCTGGCTGACCGAAGTGATCCCGCACATCCCCAAGTGGCTGTCGGTATCCGACGAGAGAGCGCTCAAGGAGTTCTACGAGGGCACCAACACATTCTACGTCGCTCACAACCTGAAGGCCTGGCTCGGTCCGGTCCTGTGGTGGACCGGCCTCCTGACGGTCCTGGGCTTCATGATGCTCTGCATCAATACGCTCCTGCGCCGGCAGTGGACCGAGAGTGAGCGCTTATCCTATCCTCTCGTTGCCCTGCCGCTGGAGATGGTCAGCGAGCGGACCGAGCTGTTCCGGAACCGGCTGTTCTGGTCGGGAATCGCTGCCGCCGCGGTGCTGGAGATCTGGAACGGTTTCGCGTTCCTCTATCCGTCCATGCCCATGCTGCCGCTGAAGCGGTTCGGCCCCATGCAGGACCTGAACCAGTACATAACGTCTCCGCCGTGGAATGCCATGGGCTGGACTCCCATTGCCATCTACCCGTTCGGCGTGGCCCTGGGCATGCTGCTGCCGGTCGATCTTCTGTTTTCGGTCTGGTTCTTCGCGTGGGTCTGGCGCGCCGAACGGATCGCGACGGCAGCGTTCGGATACCAGGACATCCCCGGCTTTCCCTACGTGGAGGCTCAATCGTTCGGGGCATATGTCGGGCTGGCGGTGTTCGCCCTGTTCGTTAGCCGCGCCCATTTCGTGCGTATCTGGCAAGGGCTCTGGTCACCCGAGAAGGATTTGCGCGACAAGGACGAGCCGATACCATACCGTCTGGCCGTGCTCGGGCTGGCAGCCGGGAGCATCGCGGTGTTCTGGTTCTGCCGTGCCTGCGGCATGAGCCCAACCATGATCGTTGCGTTCTTCGTGATCTACTTTATCCTTGCCATTGCCATCACGCGCATGAGGGCTGAGCTCGGGCCACCGGCGCATGACCTGCACATGGCCGGTCCCGACAGTATCATTCCCGCAGTTCGGCAGTCCAACCAGATCGCGCGCGCGGACCTGGCGATGTTCTCGATGTTCTACGGGTTCAATCGGGCCTACCGATCGCATCCTATGCCGATCCAGCTGGAAGCGTTCAAGATCGCCGAACGGGTTGAAGGCCGCTACCGCCCTCTGTTCTTCGCAATGCTGTTCGCGCTGGCATACGGTGCGCTCTGCGCCTTCTGGGCCATGCTGGATCAGAACTACCGTGTCGGAGCCGCGGAGAAGATCGGCCCTCCCAATGTGAACCTGATCTTCGGCAGCGAGCCCTGGAACCGCATGTCGGGCTGGATTCGCTCGCCGTCGCCTCCCCAGCAGCAGTTCAACACGCAGGTCGCCATCGGCGTCGGCTTCTTCTTCACGCTGATCCTGAACGCCCTGCGCTTGCGCGTCGGGTGGTTCCCGTTTCATCCTGTGGGCTACGCCGTGTCAAGCTCATGGTCCCTGTCGCTCCTGTGGCTGCCGCTCATGGTCGCGTGGATCATCAAGCTGCTGTTGCTGCGCTACGGCGGTCTGCGCGCCTATCGCCACTGGCTGCCGCTCTTCCTTGGCATCATTCTGGGAGAATGCGTCGTCGGCAGCATGTGGACCATCGTCGGCATAACGCTCGACATGCCAACCTACGCGTTCTGGCCGTAGGCGCTCGCGTTTCGAGGAGGCCGCATGCTCCGGGCTCTGGCGATTCGTGACATGGCGATCATACGGTCGCTCGATGTCGAGTTCGGCCCGGGTCTGAGCGTCTTGACGGGCGAGACAGGCGCCGGGAAGTCCATCATCATCGGCGCTCTGGGAGCCGTCCTCGGAGGACGGGTTGGAGCCGACTCGGTCCGCTCAGGCTCCTCGCGCGCGTTGGTGGATGCAGTGTTCGACCTGAGCGCATCCCCGGACGTGCAGGCGCTCGTCGAGGCCATGGGCTATGAGATCCCTGACGGCGAACTCGCGCTCACACGCGAGATAACCGACGCCGGCAAGTCCGTGGCGCGCATATCCGGACGTCCCGCCACTGCGGCCCAGCTCCGACAGATCGGCGAGTGGCTGGTGGACATCCATGGCCAGCACGAGCACCAGTCGCTTCTGGACCCTCGCAAGCATGTTGCATTCCTCGATACGTGGGCGGGTCCTGAGCACGCACAAATCCGGAGTAGCGCGGCTGAAGCGTGGCGGCGCTGCCGAGACCTTGAGGCCGAGCTGACAGGGATCGAGACCGATGCCCGCGAGCGTCTTCGTCAGATAGACCTGTTGCGCTTTCAGATCGATGAGATCGGCGGCGCCGCGCCGCTTCCGGGCGAAGATGAGAGCCTGGAAGATGAACTGCGCCGACTGCGCAACGTAGAGCGCTTGCGGGACGCCGTCAGCTCGGTGCTGTCTATCCTCGACGAAACCGGGCGTGGAAGCATCACGAGCCTCCTTGCCCTGGCAGCGCGCGAG
>JAAYVH010000085.1 GCA_012517255.1 Chthonomonadales bacterium | reverse complement strand
TGCGCTCAGCTCGACCGTCCTGCCGGTCGTTCAGAAGGCGGGAGTGCCGACCATCGTGCTGAACCTGCAGCCCGTGCGAGCTCTTGACTATGAGGCGTTCAACGCGATCGGCGACCGTGGCGTGATGACCGGCGAATGGCTGGCGCACTGCCAGGCATGCGCCGCGCCAGAGATCGCATGCGTGTTCAACAGGGCGGGCATTCCGTACCATCTCGTCACCGGCACGCTGGATGATGCGCAGGCCTGGGCCGAGATCGAGGATTGGATCGCCGCGGCTGGCGTTCGGGCCGCCATGCGCGAGAACCGAGTCGGGGTGCTGGGCCACTACTACTGCGGCATGCTGGATGTGTACAGTGACATGACCCAGCAGGCGGCCGTGTTTGGCTGTCATTTCGATCTTGTGGAGATGTGCGAGCTGCATCGGTACCGGGAGGAGGTCACGCCGGCGCAGGTGGAAGCGAAGCTGGCTCAGTTCGCCGCGGAGTTCGACGTCTCTCCCGATTGCTCCGCCTACGAGCTCGAACGTGCGGCACGGACCTCGTGTGCCCTTGACAAGCTCGTGGATGTCCACGAACTGGGAGCAATGGCCTACTACTACGAAGGCCAGCCGGGCAACGAGTATGAGAACATCGTGACGTCCGTCATTGCCGGTAACTCGCTCTTAACGGCCCACGGAGTGCCGGTGGCTGGCGAGTGCGAGATCAAGAATGTTCAGGCCATGAAGATCATGGACTGCTTCGGCGTTGGCGGCTCGTTCTCCGAGCTGTACCTGATGGACTTTGACGATGATGTTGTCCTTCTGGGGCATGACGGCCCGGGGCACATGGCCATCGCGGACGGCCGCGTCAAGCTCGTTCCGCTGCCGGTATATCACGGCAAGCCCGGCCAGGGGCTATCCATCGAGATGCTCGTGAAGCACGGACCAGCCACGCTCCTATCGGTTGTGCAGGACGGCGACGGCAAGCTGAGCCTGTTGACCGCAGAGGCAGAGAGCGTGCCCGGCCCGATCATGCACATCGGCAACACCAACAGCCGCTACCGGTTTTCGATCGGCGCCCGTGCGTTTGTCAACAGATGGTCGGAGGCGGGCCCGGCGCATCACTGCGCCATCGGCGTCGGTCACATAGCATCGCGCATCGAGAAACTGGCCGCTCTGCTGGGCATCGAAGCCCGGCGGGTGTGTTGACGAGGTTGCCATGACACCCAATCCCTTTCTTGGCGTGTTCCTTCACTCCATCGGCGGTCTTGCTGCTGCCAGCTTCTATGTCCCCTTCAAGCGGGTCAAGGGGTGGGCGTGGGAGACATTCTGGCTTGCGGGCGGATTCTTTAGCTGGATCGTCGCGCCCTGGGTGGTTGCGCTCGCCACAGCGCCCGACGTCGTGGGCATACTGCGCGCCGCGCCATCGTCGGCAGTTTTCTGGGCCTGGTTCTTCGGCGTGCTCTGGGGCATCGGGGGACTGACGTTCGGCCTCTCGATGCGTTATCTCGGCATCTCGCTCGGCTACGCAGTTGCGCTCGGTTTCTGCGCGGCCTTCGGGACACTCATACCGGCCATACCGAGCGGCGATCTGCTCCGCATGTTCGGCACGGTCGGAGGTCGCATCGTGCTTCTCGGAGTGCTTGTGTGTCTGAGCGGAATCGCCATTAGCGGCGCGGCGGGACGTCGCAAGGAGCGCGAGATTCCCAGCGACGAATCGACCCCGGAGCTCAACGTCGGCAAGGGTCTGGCCGTGGCGACGTTCGCCGGTATCATGAGCGCCTGCATGGCCTTCGCGATCAAGGCAGCCAAACCGATCGCGGATCTCGCCGTCGAGCGCGGCACCCCCAACCTGTGGCAGAACACTCCCGCATTCATTGTCATCCTCTTTGGGGGCTTCGTGACCAACTTCGTGTGGTGTGTCTGGCTCAGCCGCAAGAATGGCACCGCGGGCGACTATGTGGACGCTGCCCGACCATTGCTCAGCAACTACCTGCTCTGCATGGTAGGCGGAACCACCTGGTACCTGCAGTTCATGTTCTATGGGATGGGTACCACCCAGATGGGCCGCTTCGACTTCGTTAGCTGGTCACTTCATATGTCGGCGATCATCGTGTTCAGCACGCTGTGGGGGCTGGCGCTTCGCGAGTGGAAGGGGGCGAGCGCCGGAACACGGCGACTGATGGGCCTGGGGCTCGCCGTACTGATTGCGTCCATGCTCATTGTGGGGCACGGGACCAACCTCGGGGCTCAGTGAGATGCTCGTGACGGCATGCTGTGCGTCGCTAGCCCTTGCCATGTCGGATAAGCCAGCCGTCCAGGCGCAGCGGTGCACCTATCACGGCTGGACCAACAGCCTGCGTCTGTCCAACCGATCGGCGGAGATCGTGATCGTTCCCCGGATAGGGCGCATTATGCGGTTCGCGCCGATAGGCGGTCCGAATGTGCTGTGGGAGAATCCGCAGTTGCTCGGCTCCAGCTTGCCACCGGCATCGCAGCAGACGGATTGGCTGAACTTCGGAGGCGACAAGCTCTGGCCCGCTCCGCAGTCCCGGTGGGGATGGCCGCCGGATCCCTATCTGGACGGCTCTCCGTGGAGCGCTCGCGTGCGGGGGGACGATTCCGTCGAAATGCTTAGCCCCATTAGCCCGTCCACGAAGCTGCAGTTCCGTCGCCGCGTTGTCCTTCACGAGCATGATGCGTCTGTGACCATCCGCAACGAGCTGATCAACCGCGGCGAAGATGCCGTCGAGTGGTCGGTCTGGGAAGTCGCTCAGGTCGCCGATCCCGACTGGGCGGACATGCGAGTCGGCAAGCCGAGCATCTTCCGTGACGGCTTCCGCATATTCCCGGACAATCCGGCGCCCGCCGACTCTGTGGTCCTGATGGGGGAACGCGTTCGGGCCAGGCGGCACGCGGGGAGCCCGTACAAGATCGGGGCGGATCCCTTGCGCACCGAACTGCGTGCTCAGGTGTCGGGCTGGCTGTTTACGGTCACCGGTCCCAACCGAGGACGCGATCAGTATCCCGACGAAGGCTGCTCGGTGGAGATCTTCTCGAATCCCGATCCGCTGCCATACATGGAGCTGGAGGCGCTGAGCCCGGTTGTGCGCCTTTCGCCGCGCGGCCAGGTTGCCCTCACGACGAGATGGACGCTGACACGTGCGCAACGTCGGTAACGCGCGACGCCTGACGCGCGACGATGTCGGTTTCCCGTGCGCGGCATGCATGCTAACACGCGATCTGCATTGACCGCGAGCGTGGGATTGTGATAGAATCCGTGCGATAGGGCGCCGTACCCAAGTGGCTAAGGGAGAGGTCTGCAAAACCTTTATTCAGCGGTTCGATTCCGCTCGGCGCCTCCATTCCTCACGCTCCCTCTTCCTCTTCACGATCGGTGCGGTCGTGCTGGCGCTCGCCATGCAGCCGCAGACCCTGTTGGCCATGGAAGCCTCCACCAAGACCGGAACGCTGGTAGCCGTGGACGCCCAGACTCGTCAGATCATCGTGCGGGAAGGGCAGACCGAGGCGCGCTACGCGGTGCCGGACGGCGCAATCGTGATGCAGGGAAGGCGTCCGTGCTCCCTGGATAGCTTCGCGGTCGGCGCCAGCGTGGTGGTGCGGTTCCGGGTGGGCACAGCGGAGCCTCACACTGTCTACGATATGGCAGACGCCGCGACGTGGGCGTGGCTGACGCGGGTTCGTCGGACCATCACGGCGGGCCGGGTCGTGGAGGTCTCCGATGCCGCCATCACCATAGAGGACAAACAAGAGCACGGTCAGATGCGCTATAGGGTGACCGACAAGACGAGGATCGAGATCGCGGGAGCCACGGCCTCATGGGCGGCCGTCAAGCCCGAGATGAGCGTCTTCGTGGCACCGCGGCTGCTGCCGAGCGGGCAAACGATGGCAACGGCCATTGCAGACACTCGCGCTGCGGCCGAGCGCTTGCGCGAGCGCTCGATGCCCACGGTCTCGGGCACCGTCCGCGCTCTGGATGAAAAGAAACGCGCGCTCCAGATGGAGACGCGAGCCGGCGACCGGCGCAGTCTCAGCATCGCAGATCCTTGCATCATTCGGCGCGACGGCAAAGACGTCGCCATGAGTCAGGTACGGCCCGGCGTGTGGATTACCGCTCATGTCCGCAAGCGGGACGGTCGTGAGGTGGTGTATCGCATCACCATCGCCCGAAGACCATCCGCCGGCACTAAAGCGAAGCCCTGACGGCAGTCTCAGGATGCCGCGGCGGGGATTCTAGCGGATACGTACCGGACTGACGAAGGAGCGCTCGGCGCCGTTGGGGTCGCGCCATACCACGCGTACCGACAGCTCTGCAGACCCAACCGCCGGCGCAGCGATGGACGTCTGGCCCCGCCCGGATCGGAGCGGCACCTCTTGCGAAGCGAGCACTTCCGAGCCCGTGATCAGCTCTGCAACGGCGGAGGCAACGTCGTGGCTCTGCCCTGACAGCGCAATCGTGATGTCCACGACGGAGGACGCTTCCGCCGACCGGACCAGCGTGGCCTCGACGATCGGTGTGTTGCGCTGAGGCCCGGCGAGGTGACCGAACAGGCTCGAGAAGGCTGCCGTGCGATACTTGCCGGGGACGCTGACGGTTGCCAGGGCCGCCAGCAGCACTACCGCAGCTCCAAGCGCCAGACTTCGTATCCATATCAATCGAGGCGATCGGACGACAAACCGCGGCGCAGGCTCGGCGGCTGCAGCCGCTTGCGATCCCGCCGCCTCGATCCTCTGCCAGACTGTGGCTCTCAGCGTGGTCGGCGGATCGAGCTGCGGCATGGCGTCCAGCGCATGCCACATCGTCCGCAGTCTCTCGACGTCCGCCGCGCAGGAGCGACACGTGGTGAGATGAGCCTCCAACACCACCTTCTCGGCGGGTCGGATGCTGCCATCTATTAGACTGGAGAACCACTCCTGAGCGCGATCACACTTCATGGCACACCTGACTGTTGCGTACTAACGGCATACTCGACGGTTAGACACGGTCACAGCCCATATTGTTCCCGGATGGGCTCCAGCTTGTGGCGCAACGCCAAGCGGGCACGGTTCAGTCGGGACTTGACGGTGCCGATGGGCAACTGGAGAGCCTCCGCGATCTCCTCATAGGCCATGCCGTCCACGTGGTACATGACTACCATGACACGCTGGTATTCAGGGAGCGAGGCTATGGCCTGCTGGAGCGCCGCGGTTCGTTCGTTCCCCTCCGCGATTTCATGAGGGCTCGGCCGGTCGTCGTCGTACTGACGCTGTACGGAGCTCTCCTCGAGTTCCACCATTTCGTCCAGCGACTGCGTCTGTCGCACCCGCTTCTTCTTACGGCTGTCCAGATAAAGGTTCGTCACTACGCGATAGAGCCATGTCACGAAGCTGCTGTGCCCCCGGAAGCTTCCAAGGGAAGTGTACAGGCGTACGAACGTATCAGCGGCGACATCCGCTGCATCTTCCGCGTTGCCGGTGAGCCTGTAAGCGAAGGTGTAGACCCGACGCTGGTACTTGGTGATCAGCCGATCGAAAGCTTCCTTGCTCCCGGCCTGGCACGCGGCTATGAGGGCGGCATCGTCGTCCCCTTCGCGGTTGCGGCTCCGATCCTCGTGCGCCAGCTCTGTCATGATGCCGGTCCCGCGGCCGCTTGCGCGACTGCTTCGGTCTCCTCTTTGGTCAAAGGCACGTTCGGGACACCGCGGTCGAGGCGCTTTGCGTACACCCGTAGGTCCGATCTTGCATAGATACCGGAGATGACAACGCCGTTTCGGTGGCGATCGAGCAGTGCGCAGGCAAAGCTCTGCTGACCTCCGACGTCGTCGAACGCATCGAACCGGACGACGCCAATGTGCTGGACGCAGCCCTGAAGCTCTCGGGAGGTGGCGTCGGCATGCGTCTCCAGCCGGGCGATTCTGTCGGCGTAGGAACGCAGCTCGTCTACGTGCTGGAGAAGGACCTCCTCAAGGTTGCCTATGTGCACCCCCTGGGTGAGCCGCGCGAACACGCGCCGCTGAGCTTCGAGACGGCGATGGAGGATCGCCTGCCATGCCACGATCGCAACCATGACCGCGATCACGGCGAGAAGAATGGAAGCCGTGTTCTGGCCAACTGCGCCAATGATTCCGTTCATCCTCTCGTGGTACCCTCAGATGGCGCTGTGTCGAGGGAACGCAATACCCGCCAGAGCCGGTACCCAGAACCGATGGCCCATAGACGCCCTCTATACACTGCGATCGCGATGCTCCTCGTCGTCATTGCCTTGAACGCCATGTTCGAGGTCGTGACAGTTGACGGTGACTCCATGATGCCTACCTTGCGAAACGGTCAAATCGTCATTGCTTCGCGCCGGACCGGCCCCGTCCGCCGCGGCGACATCGTGCTCGTGCGCCGCGGCCGGGACATCCTCGTGAAGCGCGTCGCCTACCTGCCCGGAGAGGAACTGGCTCCACTCGATCGTCCGCTGTTCCGTCAATGCAGCGACTTTTTCGAAAAGGGCAAGTCGGCCGACAGCGTTAGGGTACCCGCCAGTCGGCTCGTTGTCATGGGCGATAACCGCGCGAACTCCGATGACAGTCGGCGATTCGGCCCGGTGCCGGTCGCCGACATCGTAGGCCGCGTGACCGCCGCCCTCCCGTTCCCGTAAGCGCCATGGACAGCTTACCTGTGTCTGACCCGCTGTCGTTCCCCGTTGTTCCGTGGGGTGACGGCGACGCGACGTTCACGACGAATCTCGGAAATGGTGACGAAGCGCCGTGGGCCGTGGTGGTATTCGTCGTTGACGGGGACCGGTTCCTGCTGGGGATGGTGCCGCGCGGGTGGTGCACGCCGAGCGGACATGTGGAGCCCGACGAGAGCCCGGATGACGCGGCGCGGCGCGAGGTATACGAAGAGACTGGCGCCTGCGTTGACCGCATCGAAGTCATAGGTCGTTTCGTGACTCGCACCCGTCCGGACGTCGTCGCGCATGCGTTGGTGTATGTCGCAACGGTGCAGGAGAGGGGCGCCATACCGAACGGTAGCGAGTCCGCGGATGCGCGATGGTTCGAAATAGCCGAGGTGGCCAGCGTCTACTGGCATTGGGACGACCTGATGCAGCGTATGTTTGAGTACGCGCTTCGCTGCGCGAGGAGTATGGTCAGCCCGCATGAGCATGAACCGCAACCCTGACAACACCATAGAACTGAAGATCAAGGGCATGACCTGTGCCGCATGCGTCGCTCGCCTTGAGAAAGCATTGCTGCGCGTGCCGGGGGTTGAAGAAGCGGTCGTGAACCTCGCGACGGAGCGGGCGACGGTTCGGTGTCCGCTGGCCGCCGATGCGCTGCCGGCTTTGACCGAGGCTGTCGAGATCGCCGGTTTCGACGTGGTGCCCGACGATACGGGGCCTGAGTCGGCGTCATCCGCCCACGCTCAGGACCGTGACGAAGCCGTTTCCTTGCTGCGGGTGGTCGTTGCCATTGCCCTTGCCGTACCTGTTGTGACGATGGGTATGGCATGGATGCACCATGCGCCGCGGTGGGCTGGTCTCACCGCGCTGGCCTTGACCACGCCGGTCCAGCTGTGGTGCGCATGGCCATTCCATCGGGCCGCCTACCGTGTTGTGCGCCATGGTTCAGCCGACATGAACGTGCTGGTCTCGCTGGGTACCTGGGCCGCATACGGCTACAGCCTGTGGGCGCTGGCGTCCGGACAACCCCATCTGTACTTCGAGAGTGCAGCAACGATCACCGCGCTGGTGCTCGTGGGCAGGCACATCGAGGCGCGCTCGCGGCGCCGCGTGTCTGATGCGATTCGCCAGCTCATGGCCCTTACGCCGAGCGTGGCGCGGGTTCGACGCAATGAGACATGGACCGAAGTGCCCACGCGCGATGTGGCGCCGGGCGACGAGGTTCTCGTTCGCGCCGGGGAGAGGATCGCGACGGATGGCGTCGTCATTGAGGGGGCGAGCGCCGTGGACGAGTCCATGCTTACCGGCGAGAGCTGGCCTGTCCCCAAGGGATCCGGTGACAAAGTCGTCGGCGGCTCGGTGAACGGCGCGAACGCGCTCATCTATCGCGCCAGCGCAGTGGGTGAAGCCACGGTGCTCGCCCGGATAGTGCGCCTGGTGGAGCACGCTCAGTCGCAGAAGCCGCCGGTGCAGCGGCTTGCCGATGCCGTCGCGGCGCGCTTCGTGCCTGCCGTGCTGCTTATCGCCGCG
>JAAYVH010000084.1 GCA_012517255.1 Chthonomonadales bacterium | reverse complement strand
TGGACGAGCTGGCTCGGGCGACTCGCAGCGATGTGGCGGTTGTCGCGGACGCATCGAGGCTGCATTCCGACCGTTTGGCCGAGATGGAGGCCCGGATCGAGAGGCTTTCGCGGACGGTCAAGCATATGATAATCGCGTTAGGCATACTGGCGATTCTGGCCCTGCTGAAGTAGAGGACCAACCGTGCTGGGCGATTTCCTTACTGAGCTGAGCAGTAAGTACCACGACCTCGGTCACATCCATCCGGCGATCGATCAGATGATGGATGGTGGCGGAGGCTTCGGCCATCGCGTGGACTTCGGCCATGATCTCGACGGCCTGCTGCGGGCCTACGATCTCGATGGTCACGACGGGGTGCATGCCTGGGCCGATCATATGCTGAAGGACTTCACGAGCCCGGCGGGAGTACCTTTGCCGTTCAGCGAAGCGCTGGTACGACTGACTCCGCTGGATATGCAGGACGCCGTGGACTGGCTGAGCGTGAACTTCGCCGACGTTGCGGAAGTGGGGGCCGAAGCGCTGGCAGTGGAGGTGATCGCGCGCCGCTTCGGGGGCAACCGAGCGGCCTATCACGCTGCGCTGGCGGTCGGCATGGCGCTGGGCTTTGTGGATGACAATCCTCTGCTGATAGCGTACAGCGGGGCCAGGTGGCTCATCCATGCCAGAGACCGTCTTGCCGCGATGCATCCGGATCTGGCACGAAGCGCATCCGCTGCGTTGGCGAGGGCGGCGAGCCGCTTTGAGGCCGCGTCGTATATCGCGCTCGGAGCCCAGGTTGTAGCCCATGCGCTTCACGTGCCGGATCTCCTCGACGCGTGGGCGGGAGCGCACTTGTCGGAGCATGGCGGCGCGGTTGCCGACGGGGCGCTCGATCTTGTGGATGGACTGGCCACCTTCGGCGTGGCGCTGGGAGCAAGACGGTTGGTTCGCGCGCTGTGCAATGCCGCGCGAGGAGTCAAGCAGCGCGATGCTGCGCGGATGGCCAGGCAGGTATTACCCAAGGTGAGGCTGGTTGAACTGCTCGCGGCGGGCGCGCCGCCTACGGCGCTTGTCGGCCCGCTCGCCGCGATGGCAGGCGGCAACGGCAGGAGGCTGGGATAGGCCATGCCGCTGTTTGTCGGCGCGTTCATGGAGATGCTCGACCAGGTGCGGGTCGGCAAGAGACTGGATGCACACTGCAGGACCCTGCGACGATGGCTTGCCGCCGAGCCGCTGGATATGGTCCCCAAGTCCCGGCGAGCTCGTGCGGAACTGAACCTGCGTGTGGCTGAGTGGCTGGCATTGGCGGGGAGCGGTCGGTCGGTCGAACCGTCCGTCATGGAAGAACTCACCATGGGGATCGAGGAAGCCCAGATGAAGCTAGAGGACGATGCGGTGGCCAGACTGCAGCGCGACCGCGAAGCACTCAGGAATGAGCCTGCAACGAAGCTCGACGTGGCGCAACTGGTTGTGGACATGCTGGCCCTTGGTCGGACGTGGACCGAGTACTTCAATGAGTGGAGTGCTGGACAGAAGGCCGACTTCGAGCGGCAAATCGCCGAGCAGAACGAGGAGATCGGACGGTTGCGGGACGAGATCACGCGTCTGCGTCAGGCCATCGAACGCCAGAGCGGCGCACAATCGCCCGGCTGCCGGCCAGCCGACGTCCCGGGTGGGTAAGGAGTCCTGAGGCCGACCCGACTCTGCACTGCGTGCCCAGTGGATCGTGTTGACAAACGACCTCTACAGAGGCAACCGACCGAACAATGTGTCGAGCTCCTCGGCACAGCACTCGTCCCGTTCACGCTTCGCAAGCTCGAAGCACGTTACGACGGGGCCGAGCTGGGCTACCATCGCGCGGGCGAGGGCTGCCATTGCCATGGCTCGCTGAGGGTCGAGAGTTCCGGCCCGGACCTCCTCCGTGCTGTAGGCCAGGCGCTTGTAGACGGTTCGTAACTCGGGCGGCATGCGTCGCCTGGCTCTCATAAGGGCGGAGGAGCTCTCGTGCCCTCGCCTGTTCCACTCCCGAAGGAGTTCCTATTTCCTCGGCCACGGCGAACCTCTGAGCATGCGGCGTTGGCATGGAACGCAGAATCACGTCCACATACCCCTTCCGGACGATGCAAGACCCGCTGCACATCGGAAGGCCGGAGGGCGCCGGATCGCCGCCGAACGACCGGTGGCTGAACGGCACGGGGTTGGCGGTGGCCCTGCCCGGTTTCGGCACAGGCAGCCAACACTCCCGGGCGCGCACCAGCACCCGCTTGCCGCGATCCGCGAGAAGGTCGTACAGCTACAGACGCTTCAGGGGCTGACCAGCCTTGTTGCCGACGAGCGCGGCGAAGTCACCCGCATCGAGGTAGCATGTCGTGTTGCTGAAGCTGGAGTACCGCATGACAGGCATGAACGCGACGGTCAGACGCTGTGAGCCCAGGCCGCGCATGACGACCTGGATCGTCATGTTGCTGATGTTCGGGACTAAGGCGATCCCCTTGAACCGGCCGGTGTCCTTCCAGGTGAGCTTCAGCGCCTCCAGTCCGTGACGGCCCACAAGCTCCCTGGCGTGAGCGTAGAATACCAGTGCCTCGGTTGCGGGGAACGGCGCGCAGGCTCAGCTTCCGCTCGCGGCGGGCGGTCACTGAGTCTCATGGCAGTCCCCCTGAGCACATAGCCGACCAACTCGCAGCGCTCACCGAGACTCAGTGCAGCATTCCGATGTACACTCATGACCGAGGGGCTCCTTGGGCTGTTTTGTCTGTCGACTACAGCATATCCAAGGTCAGCCCCTCATTACCCAACCTGTTGGTCCAACACATCTAGCGCACGCGGATGGGCGGAGCCACCCTGCAAGGCCGCCTCCCATATCACACGACATCACTACTCGAGCATTCCCGCCGAGACGAGACGCGCGAGCGCAAGTCCAAGCAACCGCTCGTCGAAGATCGCGTCCTTGCGCCGTGCGGCCGAGGCGCCGCCGGGCCAGCGCGCCAACCCGGCACGTAGACCCTCAACGCTCGCTTCACATCGCATCTCGAGCAGCATCCAGTCAACCGTGGCGAGCAGCTCCAATCCGAGAGGCGACTCAAACCCGTCCACCAGCGCAGCCGTCTGCTCCAGGGCTTCGAGGTACTCCTGAGCGTTCGTGTTGACGTAGCCCATCACGGTGTCACGCTCGGACTCGACGAACTCGATCTCGTCGAAGGGCCTGGCGTCCGCCAATCTGCGCTCACAGCGGAGATAGCTGCCATCCAGTCCGTCGAGCAGATGCCGCAGACGCTCGGCATAGGGTCCGTACTTGCTTGCCGAGAACGAGAGTCGCAGAGGATCAGGCGCAGTGGTCCGCCGGATGATGCGCTGCAAGAACCAGACCAGCTTGTGCACTTCGAGCAGCGTGCAATCGAACCCGAGAACGCCATAGCGTCGGACCAGTTCCGCCACGAGAGCACGAGCTGGTGTAAGCGTCGCAACGCCGCTCGGTTTGAGGGTGTTCTGGTAGACGCGTGTAGGCTCATACACCACCACGCTCACTTCGGGCAGTCCCGCAAACGCTTCCTCAATGAGCGGACGCACTTCTCCCCAGTCGAGACCCCCATTGCCGCACCCGAGAGGCGGGATCGCGATCGACCGTATGCCTAGCTCGCGGACGATGCGCACAAGATCCGCGAGGCCGTCGCGAATCCACTCGATCCGAGATGGCTGGCGCCAGTGCTTCTTGGTTGGGAAGTTGACGATGAACCGCGGGCCCACCAGTGCGGGGTTCTGTGTCACGAGCACGCGGCCTACCTGAACCTCACGAGCCTTGCACGCAGCCTCGTACGCGGCGGTGTTGGCGGGAAAGGCCTCTTTGAACATCAGGGCGATGCCCTTACCCATGACCCCTACTTCGTTGACCGTGTTGACAAGAGCCTCCGCAGGCTCGTCGAGGAGGTTGCCTTGCTTGTAGACGACCATCAGAAGTACCAATCCCTCTTGACGCTCACGCGCACAGATGCGCCAGCGTCGCCCGCCATGTCCGCAAGTCGCTGCGCTACCGTTTCATTGTAGCAGGCGATGCCAAGCAGGGCTTCAGCGGGCACGTGCCGGTAGGCAAGCGCCTCGGCCTGATACCGCTCCACCTTGTCGGGGCGATCCGCGTCGCGCTTGAAATCCCGGTCGCGAAGGAGTTGCCAGGCGATCTGGTCCAGGTCGCGCGGGTCGCTGAAGTAACGCGCGGCTTGACCGGCGATGGGCTTCTATCAGGTCGCTTCCGGCGAGGTTCACATACCGCATCGTCATGCGTAAGGTCGTATGCCCGAGGGTCTCTTGAACCTCGAAGGCAGACGCTCCGTTCCTCAGCTTACTCACCGCGCATGTATGACGGAACTTGTGGGCGTAGCAACGTATTCCCGTCATGCGTTCCAGGCGGTCCATCAGAAGGCGAAGGGCATTTCGGCTGAGGGGTTCACCGCGTGATGTCTCGAACACGTACTCAGCGGCAGAGCGCGGGTTCGTCTTCAGGTAGTCCCACAGGGCCTTACGGGGTCGGTTCCCCATCGGAGCAACGCGGCTTCTGCCTCCCTTGCCGCATGCAACGAGGAGCTTGCCGGCCTCGAGGTCAAGGTCCCGGATACGGAGGGAGCAGAGCTCGGAAGCTCGAATGCCGGTGTCGAACAGCAGCCAGAGGATAGCCAGGTCCCGCTTACCGTTCCTGGTGCGCTTGGCTGCATCGAGCAGGCGTAGGACCTCCGCTTCCGTGAAGGGTTCCACTCGGTCGTCTCTGTTGATGGGCGGCGGTATCTTCTTCATCAGGTCAACATCGGTCAGTTCCTCTTTGACGGTCCACGAGCAGAAGGCTCGAAGCAAGCGATGCACATGGTCCATGCTCCCGGGTTTCAGGGGACCTCTGCAACGTCGCTCGGTCCCTTGCTTGAGGGCCAAGAGGAACATGCGAAGGCTCTGCGTCGAGAGGGTAAAGGAGTGAGAATCGAGGAAGTCCGTCAAGCGGTCCATCCACATCCGGCGGTCGGACCGCGTCCGTTCGCTCCAACCTTCGACGGCTCCGGCGATGAGCCAGCCGTTGACTGCGTCTTTCAGCCAAGCGAGCGAGAAGGCATCGGTAGGAGCCGATTTCTGCAGTAAGGAGTTCAGATTGTCCATGGTCGGTCCTTTGTTAGGCATTCGAAAGGACCGAACCGCGCAGGCAGGAGTTCAGAACACGCTCAGAATCTGTACCTCTGCCATCGTTTGGCGGGGATGACGAGACTTGAACTCGCGGCCTCCTGCGTGACAGGCAGGCGCTCTAACCGGACTGAGCTACACCCCCGCGGCGCTCACATGAACCCCGTATAACGGGTCCATGATACAGTTACGACGTTATTACAGTACCCGCCGGAAGTGAACGCTGTCAATGCCGAGCGTTGCGTGCGCCAACATCTGACCGAAGGATGCTGCGACGCGTCGGGCAGAAGAGATTGAAGCCTGATTCTCGGTTCGGCAAGGCACGCTTCATGCAGAGGCAGGGCCAACCAAACGTGACGCAGAACAGAGAGTTACGGGGCAAGATCGGGATGCGCTTCTTTGTGGCGATCACAGACGAGAACTGGTTCGGCTTCCTGAGGGATCTGCGGCCAGAGGAAGTGAACTTCTGGCGCCCGGGTTCGGCGGGCTTCAGCGCGGTGCCGACGGGAGCCCCGTTTCTCTTCAAGCTGCACTCTCGCCGAGGCAGGCCGGGACCGATCGTCGGAGGCGGCTTCTTCGTGCGCTACTCTCGTCTGCCTGTTTCGCTGGCATGGGATGCGTTTGGCGAGCGTAACGGAGCGCCGGACTTCCCCACTTTCCGGGAGCAACTCCGGCGCCATTGGACCGCGGACCAGCGGCAGCAACCGGACCCGGTCATCGGCTGCGTCATCCTGGTTGATCCGTTCTTCTTTGCCGACGACGACTTTGTGCCTGCTCCCGATGACTGGGTGCCCAACATCGTTCAGGGCAAGTCCTACGGTTCAGACGAGCCCACGGGTCGCAGGCTGTGGGAAGGCGTGCAGAAGCGCCTGGCATCCGGCGACAGAGTTCGTGAGGAAGGCCTGGGTCCCCCCGTTCGGACCGGTGCGGACTACCTCAGCCGCGCACGCCTGGGACAGGGCGCGTTCAGAGTCGTAACCCTCGAGAACTACCGTCGCCGATGCAGCATAACCGCCGAGACCACCCTTCCGGTGCTGCAGGCAGCCCACATCAAGCCAATCGCGGAAGGCGGTTCTCACTCACCCCGCGACGGCCTCCTGCTCCGCGCCGATCTGCACATCCTGTTCGATCAGGGTCTACTCGGAGTGACGCCAGACTATCGGGTACAGGTGAGCAATCGCATCCGCGATGACTACCTGAACGGGCGTGTCTACTATGAGCACCACAACCGCCCGCTACGCTCGTTGCCCCAGGACGCCGCGCTGCGACCCGATCCACTGGCTCTCGAATGGCACATGGATGAGAAGTTCGTGCGCTGAGGGCTCCACCGCCAGAGCTCGGATGTAGCTTGACGGATGGCCACCCGAACAGACGGGCCGGCGGTTCTATGTGATCCCCATGGGTCTGCGGCGCCGGCGGAAGCGCGTGCCACCACGCCACGTTGCGCTGCCCATAGGAAGCGAGCATGCGCCTGCTGCCAGAGCTCCAGCCAGTGCGCAGGACATGGTCGGGCATCCGCATGAGGGATTTCCGCGAACGCTTGATCCGGACGGCCCCTGACTTCGCCTACCGTTCCGCCGCTTCGTCGCCCACGGCGGAACCGACCTTCTGGCCGAAGTCGTATACCGCAGCATGGGCGCGCTCGGCGCCGGTCCTTCGCATCAGAGGAGGTCACCATGGACGGTGCATTGCGCTGGTCTCCGCTTGTCGGGAGAGTCCTTCTGTCGCCGATCTTCATCATGAGCGGTCTGCAGAAGATCGGCGGGTGGGAGCAGACTGCCGGCTACATGGCATCGAAACACATGCCGCTTGTACCCCTCTTTCTGGCCGCCGCGATCATCCTCGAACTATTCGGCGGGCTCTCGGTGCTCCTTGGCTACAGGGCCCGTCTCGGGGCTGCGGCTCTCATCGTGTTCCTCGTGCCGACGACGCTGATCTTCCACAACTTCTGGGCCTACACCGGTCAGGAGCAGCAGATGCAGATGATCAACTTCATGAAGAACATGGCGATTCTGGGCGGTCTGTTCGTTGTGATGGGCCTTGGTTCAGGCGATCTGAGCCTGGACAAGCGCAGAGCGACCTGACCTGACAGACCGACTGGACTGCTGCGATCACGCTGCTGGCACGCGCGGGGATATCGATCGGAGGAGTTGCGCCGGGCACACGGGCAGTCCAGGCTGTCGCAACCGGCATTGCACCGCGCCCTCGGACTCAGGGCATCACGAGTCGAGGCGCATCAGCCGTGAAGCGCCAATGAGGATTGGTACCACCGTGGCAGCGACGGACAGCGCCGCAAATGCGATGCCGGCGGCGCCGAATACCACGGCCGACGGAAGCCCGGCCTGATGCACGAGGACCCACGCGGGCACGGTGATGGCAGCGACGAGGATCGAGTAGGCTAGCTGCAGACCGAGGGTGAGCAGGCGGGCCGAGCCGGTCAAACTCGCTCGAGCGCCGTCGGGTCTCATATCCAGGAACCGCGCTCCCATACCGACGCCGATCCCGCTGAGAGCGATTGTGCCGATGATCGCCAGCGCAAGCGACGAGACCCACTCGCCGAAGTCCATCCGATACACGAGCCCGTAGCCAGCGGTAGCAGCCACCGCCAAAATGCACGAGAGCAGAGCCGTATAGTAGAGCTTGCCGACGAGGATATTGCGCGCGCCTGCCGGCGAGGCGAGCGCCACCAGCAGACCGGTTGTTTCACCGACGAAGGCGGACGACGCGATCCGCAAGGCGATCATACCGAGCACGGGCAGCAAGGCCAGGCTGAGCAGCGCTCGCGGCGCAGCATGGGTCGCGGGATCCGAGCCGATGTTGAGCAACAAGACCACGACGACCGCTGCCGGCATGAGGAGGAGCGAGAGTTGGCGCAGGTCGCGCCCCAGACTCCGCATGTCCTTAAGGAGGAAGGCGCGATGCGGCCCCGGCAACCACCAGAGCAGGTTCTCCCAGAGAGCGCCGTTCCGCACCTGCACGGGCATCTGACCCGCCGCATCCTGAGCGCCCGCCCAGCCTCGCATGTGCAAATGGGAGGCGGCGGCGGCGCCTGCTACCACAGAGACGACCGCCGTGAGCGCCAACCAGAGAAGAGGCTCGTAGGCCTCCGGGTATCCCGGCGGCGTTGCCAGTACGGAGCCGGCCCATGCCCAGGGACCTCGCGATGCCGTCGGCGACGAGAGCAGATCCATCATTGCGCGTGCCGTGCCGACGGCAACGGCCGGCTCGTGCATCCTGCGGGCGGCCAGGCTGAGCGCCACATACCCGATGGCAAGCCCCGTCAGTCCCAAGGCGCCGATGATGTCGCGCATTCGGTTGGCCGGCAACGCCCGCATCATCAGGATCGCGCACACCGCGCCGATAGCCGTCGGAAGCACGCAGAAGGAAGTGAGAGCGACTGTGGCGCGCAGGGCGTACTCCACCGAGAGCAAACCCCGCGCATGCGCATACGCCGCCACCACAGGGAAGCCGAGCATGGCGAACAGCGTGGCGTTGGCCAGTGCGATATCCACGAACTTGGCCACGAACACCTCGCGGGGCCTGATCGGCGCCGTCAGCAGGAGCTGCATCTCCTGATTCACGTACAGCGCATGAAGCGACACCGTGACCGCAGACAGCACGAGCATCCCGAACGTGCCCATGAGCGCGAATGCCGGCAATCGCTCGGCAACGTAGCGCACGTTGGCCGTGGGATAGGCAGGCTCGAACAGCGGCTGGAAGAGCTGGGAGGCTGCCCACGTGACCGACACGGCCACCACCGCCACCCAGATCGGCGCGATCCAGGCTCGCACGCGCTCTCGCCCATGCGTTCGCGTCAGGGCATTGACGAACGAACGCCAGCGGACCGCGAGCAGCGCCGTGAGCGTCATCATGATCTACGCGCCACGCCCTGTTCCCATAGAACCGCCCGGCTTCCCGCCGTTCTACTCCGGCAAGGGCTTCCCCTTCGTCTCCGGCGCAAAGAGCAGGCCCGCAAACCCTACGAAGTACACGAACGCGACGATGGTCGCGGCCTTGCGGATGCCCATGGTTTCGTCCATCGGGTCGGCGAAGTGCCGCGACAACTGCCCGAGGAGAAAGGGGGCGCCTGCCGCGAGGATGCGGGCGCTGTTGTAGCAGAACCCTACCCCCGTGGCGCGGAGGCGTGTCGGATAGAGCTCGGGGAAGTAGACGGCATAGGCGGAGAACGGCGCCAGACAGAACACACCCATCGGGAAGGCCAGCAGGTAGGCCGATAGCGGGTCGCGGACTCCCCAGAATGCGCCCTGTACCGCGACGAAAGCCAGGCCCAGAACGAGCGCCAGGGCAGGCTTCCTTCCGATCCTCTGGCTCAGCGCCGCATAGCCGAACATGCCGATGAACGCGCCGATCTGCTGCACGAAGAAGACCTTGCTCTTGAGCGCCTGTACCGCTGTGGTGACCGCCGCAGCCCGATCTGCCTCCGGCAGAGCCAGGATGTTCGGCGCAGCCGCGTAGACGGGCTTCATGACCGACCCCAACAGATCGGGCAGGAAGAACCCCACGCCCCAGACGCCGCCTACGCCTGCGGTGCCAAGCAGCACGCCGGCGATGGTGTTCCGCGATAGCATCTTCGTACTGAAGAGCGCGCGGATGCTGCCCACTTCCGTGCCGGCACGCCCTTCCCTGGCGACTTCCTTGGCATGCAACCACTTCTCGGGTTCGCGCACCGAGCGGCGGATCCAGACGACGAGCAGCGCGGGCACCGCTCCGACCACGAACACATATCGCCAGCTATAGGCGCTGAGGACGAGGGTGATCACGGCAGCCGTCATGTTGCCCACCGCTGAGAGAGCCTGAAGGGTGCCGAGCGCCATCGTTCGGGAACGCTCCGGCCACACTTCCGCGACCAGCGCAGCGCCGGCTGCGAACTCGCCCCCGACTCCCATGGCCGTGAAGAACCGGCACAGCGCATACTGCCACGGCGCTTGCACGAGCGCGTTCAGGCCCGTGAACGCGGCGTACATCAGGATGGTCAAGACCATCGTGCGCGTCCGACCCAGTCGGTCGCCGATCATCCCGAACAGGAAACCGCCCGCTGCCCATCCGAGCAAGAAGACGGCGGTCAGCCACCCGCCGACGTTCTTGACCGTGGCATCCAGCTCCTCGGCAGGCACCTTCGCCTTCAGGATTTCATTGAGAGAAGGTCCGCGCACCAGCGTGAACAGGTGCTGGTCCATCGTGTCGAAGAGCCAGCCAAGCGCGCACACGATGAGCACCATCCACGCGTAGCGGGACACTCCCTGAAACCACCAGCGCGGCACGGTCCCCGTTTCGTTCGAAGACTGGGTCATGGATCGGCTCCTTTGCCGCGCCGCCATGCTGGCGGCGCGCGAACATCCTAGCGCAGAGTCACTCGCGGAGGATCGGCGTAATCGCCCCATCGCTCGGCTATGCGGGCTTGGTTCGTATCGCCCGCATGGAAGATCAGACGGTATCGCAGCTTCAGTGCACCGCCCGGTTGCACCGTGTGATCCCCCGTGCCCGCAGGCTTCCCCTGTTCGAAGTCATGGATGCCGAACGGATTGGCGCAGAACAGGCCATAGTCCCGCACATGCCAGTGTGTCGGATGGCGAAAGCTCGTGGGATGGTCAAGAATCGCGACCCCCACCGTCGCACCGTCCACGGAGCCCACATAATCCACCCATGAGGCGCGCTTGCCCCACGTCGCCCCGTCCGTCACGCCCTCCGAGTTGACGATGTGCCCATCGCCGCCGCGCAGTCGCATGCTGTCGGGCAGCCTAATGCCGAAGGTGCCTTCCTTCGTGTCACCGAACACCAACGGACCGCCCACAGGACGTACTGCAATGCTAACGTCCATCACCCGCGCGCCCGCCATCTCGTAGACGAGGAAGTCGCGGGTGTCCTCGGCGACCCTGGCGCCGGCCTTGTTGATCCAGTTCGTGATGGCTGTGAAGCCGCCATACACAGGGCCGCCCGTCACATTCCGATACGCCGCATGAACGGTCCTGCTCTGGGTCAACGCCCAGTAGTCCTCGCCATTCACGGAACCATGGGTAAACCAGAGCCCCTGATGGTGGGGATGATCGGTCGTCTCGCCAGGCCGCGGGGCCGACGGCAACCCGCGGACCACTTGCTTGTGTCCCGGCGCAAAGACCGGAAAGAAGAACGGCTTGTTGGGGCCTGTCACCGTGTCGTATCGGGCAAAGAGCTCATCGCCGATCATGATGTCGGCATTGGCGGCCGTACGACTGACGCGCACGCGCGGCACGCCCACGGATCGAGCCTTCTCGGAAAACTGCACCTCATAGGTCCTCTTTGCGCCTTTGGCCAGATCGTGCACAATCCACGTGACAACCAGGCTATTCCCTTGAGGACGGACCTGCGCGGGCACAACAGTCTTGCCGGTTCTGACGGTGACGAAGGCGCCGGGCCGGGGCGGCGTCAGGACCACCTCCACCGGCGCTGCCACGCATGGACGATTCACGGCCTCGACGAGCACGGTTCGGGACTTCAGGCTCTGAGGCCGCCCCAACGTCGCTGCAGTCAGCACGGCAGCGAACGCCGCTGCGACCGCGAGTATCACGAGCTTCCGCATTGTTGGTCTCCTGCACGGCCCCCTGAGGCCGCATTGTTCGCATCATTCGTCACGGTGGCTACGGGCACCTCCCCTTCGCCTATCGCGGCCCGAACACGTCGCGCAGCGCCTCGAGGTAGCCCATGCCCGTGTCGGTGTCGGGTTCCAGATAGCTCCCCTCCGTCCACTCGTTCCAGCAGTTCACCGTCAGGATACGCTCCGGGGCCGGCCTCCGCATCAACCGATCGTTGATGATGGCCAGGGCCTCACCAAACCGCTCCGGCGTGTTGCCGCCGATGGTGTTCGTGAACGGATAGCCGAAGTTGCCGAACCGGTCGTCCTGATGGGCGCGCGGGCTCGAGTCCCACCCGACCGTGGCATTGGGATAGTAGGGCACAGAGAAGGCATCCTGTGCTTCATCCCAATACCGCAGGTACGCGTCCCGCACGTAATCGTAGTCGGTTACCTGCTCGGGCAGCGGCACATGATGGATCCACACGTAGGACGTTACCGAGTCGAACCCGAGATCGCGCACGACGCCGACGGGGTCGGCGGGCACTTCCTCTCCCGGCAGGATCGTCTGACCCCACACCACGGCATTGAGGTGCAGGCCCGGCAGTCCGGCTGACCTCGATCGTTCCCGGAAGCGGTCGAGCGCGAGCCGCGTGGCGGCGACACTGCCAAAGCTCTCGATCAGCTTCGTCAGGTCATATAACGAAAAGTAGGGGCATCCGGCCAGCCTCCAGTAGGACGGATGCAGAAAGTAGTCAGCGATCACGTGGTCGGCCACTCTCTCGAACGTCGCAGGGGAGACCTTGCCAGGATAGAGCACCCGATGCTCGGTCCCGAGCCGATACGGGTGGATATCTATCCAATCGTGGTTGGCCCACATGAGCGCGAACCGAATGCGATCGTTGTTGGGTGCATGCAAGAAGCCCCGATCAATGGGTCGATCGAGGAAGGGTCCGTCATCATAGTAGTACCAGTCGAAGATGAACGCGTCCACGCCATGCGCCGCGGCAGTCTCGATCTTTCGGGCCATGACATCCGGATCGGACTCGTCTTCGTAGCCCCATAGAGGCACACGCGGCTGCCGGTGGCCCGGAAATCGAGGGCGGGCCTCCCTGACAAGCTCCCATTCGGACCATTCGGGTCCCTTCAGCGCAGCGTTCCGCGGATCTCCCGGGTGGTAGTTGCCAAAGTAGTAGGAGGCGATGCTGCAACGTTGTTGATCGGGCGGCGCAGACGTGTCACGCATACATGGTTTCCTCGAGAGGTTTGGGCGACTTTCGGCATGCCTGCGCTGTTCTCCTGCCGCTTGCCTGGGTCGCGACTACTCACGTATACTGCCGAAGCCCGTCGAAGCGCGATACGCGGCGTCGGGTTCGCATGGGAGGATGCAGCACGATGTGGCCTGGCTTGATGATGGCCGTGTTGGCGACGGGCGTCTACTCATCAACGGACGTGGTGCGTCTCGATGTCAGGAGGACGGGGCACGCCTACGCCGGTTTCGGCGCGAACATTTGGCCGGGCGATCTCGCGGTCGCCAGGGCAATCGAAGACCTCGGAATGACGTGGGTGCGGCTCTGGGCAGGCTGCCCCGAGAATCCACCGGGGCCTGACGGCACGCGGGAGGAGTTTGACGCCTACTGGCGCGGCCATCCGGGCGCCGATGCGCTGCGCCAGACGGCACGAATGATCTCACGGTACAAGCTCAAGACCGTGCTGTGCGTGGGTTCGCCGCCATCCTCGTGGCTCGGGCCGGGATACGTGCTGAAGGCCGAATACCACAGCGCATTCGCCCGGCTGTGGGGTTCGGCGGTTCTGGCTCACCGCGAAGCGGGCATCCGCCCGACCTACGTTGAGCTCTACAATGAACCCGACGGCTTCTGGGGCATCCATGTGTCGCCTTCGGACAACGCTGCGCTGATCCGCAAGGTTCGCGCCGAGCTCGATGCACGTGGGTTCCGCGACGTGGGGATCTGCGGGCCGGGTACCGCCCACGCTGATTGGGGCGATGCGGGCGATCCATACATCAACGCCATGGACAGCTATACGGTTCAGGCGCTGTCGGCCTGGTCGAACCACGCCTGGGAATGGAACCCGGGCCGGATCCACGCCGAGGAAGGACATGCCTATCTGCGCACGGCGTGGCCTTCGGTTCGCAACGCCATCCTGCGCAAGGATCCCGGCTCGAAGCGTCCCATCATCATCACCGAGTTCGCCACCAAGGCCCACGCGTTTCACGGCACGCAATACACCGATCAGGGGGCGGGACAGAGCGACGAGTGTGCGTCGGATACGGCGTCCTATGCTGCTCGCGTTGTGACCAACGCGATCCACCTTGTGAACGGCGGCGCCAATGCCCTGATCGTCTGGGAGGGCGCCGACCAGTCCTGGAGCAACCACGAATGGGGCCTCATGACACGCCCGGAACGGGGGAGCAAGCCTCGGCCGGTCTACCGGGCCCTCGCGGCCGTGTTTCCGCTCATACCGGTCGGATCGAAGGCGCTGAGAGTGGAGGGTGACCCGGTATGCGCCATAGCCGGATTCGCCCGTGGAGACAGGATCGTGGTGGTTGCTGCCAACGGTACATCGGCGGCGCGCGACGTGCGCGTCACGGTGGCCGGCGTCGGAACGCTGAAACGGCCGACGATCCGCACGTTCGGCGGCGCGACGTGTGCGGTCTCCGGTTCCTCGATCACGCTGCATCTTCCGCGCGATGCCGTGATCGCCGTCGCTGCCACCGCCGTGCCCGCCCCATAGACTGCCTGCACCGCAGACGGGATACGTCTCGCCTCGGTGACGAAGCGAGACTGCTGCGGCCTCATTTCCCGATGCAGAACAGACTCGACTCGGTCCGAATGAAGATCCGTCCCCCCGATATGGCCGGCGACGCCTGGCACCGTTCGCCGAGCGGGTTCTTTGCGATCTGCTTGAACGTCGGGCCAGCCTCGACCACCGTGGTGTCGCCCTGATCCGATAGGAAGTAGATCCTGCCGTCGGCGTAGACGGGCGAGGCGGAGAAGCTGCCGCCGAGACGCTGTTCCCACATGATCTTGCCGGTCGCGGCCTCCAGACACACTGCGAGGCTCGTATCGCTCACCGTATAGACGTATGGGGCAACGTAGAGGAGCGACGGCACCTTCGGGGTACCCCGCTGCTGGGACCACACGAGATTGGTCTCTTCCAGATCCCCTGTGCCGCCCAGACGATAGGCCCGCGTCGCCTCGGCGCCGCCGAAGCCGGATGCAGTGAAGACCATGCCGCCTCCCACAGCCGGTGACGGCACCAGGCCCTCGCAGGTGTTTCGGGAAGACCACAGACGCTCGCCCGTCCTGGGATCGAACCCTTGCACGACGTCGCCTGCGACACTGACGATCTGCGTGACTCCCTTCTCGTCTGTCCAGGCAACCGGCACGGCATGCGCGATGCGCGACATGCCCCGTCGCCCGATCCAGCGCACTTTGCCCGAGTTCTTGTCCAGCGCCAGCAACGCAGCTTTGTCCCAGGGCGTCTGCCAGCCCACGCTCCGATCAGGCCCCTCGCTGCTCCCGTCGCGCGCCATGACGAGCAGATCGCCGACCAGGATCGGCGACGAGCTCAGGCCGTGTTCGCTATGATGGGGATGGTCCCGGTTGATCCAGGCAACGGTTCCGTCGAAATTCACGGCGGCAACCGATCCATCCCAGAAGACCGCATACACGCGCCGGCCGTCGGTGGCGGGCGTCGGCGTCGCATAGGAGTTGCGGCCATGGCGCTGGCCGGGCTGCTGACGAAAGACCTCACGGTTCCACAGGAGCCCGCCATCGTCCGCGCTGAAACACAGCACGCGGCAAGACGCCCCAGCGTCCGTCGTCGTCGTCAGGAAGACCCGTCGGCCCCACACGATGGGAGACCACCAACCCGACCCCGGCACAGCGGCTTTCCAGCGGACGCCCTCGGTGGCGTTCCACTGCGCGGGCAGTCCACGCTCCGAACTGATCCCCTGACCCGTAGGGCCGCGGAACTGAGGCCAGTTCTCCGCGCGGACGCCCGATACACACCATGCCAGCACGATCACCGGCATTAACCGGCACCTCATGGCACACCTCCTGTAGTCTCGAGGGGGATGGTACCAGCGGGCAAGCGAGCCGTCCCGGCTTTCGTGCGGCTGAGACGAGCCGGAAGGAGGACGACGCAGGATCCGGAGACCCCGGTACGATCACTCGTCTGGCATCGCGGACGGGCCGCCTCCGGCGCCTTCGCCATCCTCGCCGCCTTCTCCAGACATCTCCTCTTCCAGAGCCTGCTCGAAGTCGTCGCCGAGGTCTTCATCCATGGCGGCGCTCATGTCTTTCATCCAGCGCTTCATGGCAGATGGGTCGTTCTCAATATCGCCGTACTTGCTCTCGTCACAGAGCGATTCGAGCGCATCATCCTCGGACCTGACGCGTGCGAACCGCGACACCCGCCTGGTCAGGTCCACTCCTCCGCATCGCGGACAGGCCACAGGCTTGGGATTGGCGATCACCCCTACCAGCGCACTGAATCGTCTCCGGCACGAGTTACATGTGAACTCGAAGATCGGCATGCTTGCTCTCTCCATGCCCAGCAGGGCGACGTTATAGCGTGAGGATTCTACCTTCGGCACGGGCCAGGGCCGAGTCCGGTGAAACCTCGCCGCACAGCGTACGTACTTCCCAGGAGGGCACCATGTCAGATACAGTGCATGACGAAACCGATCCCGTCGTGGAAGTGCTGATGGAAGGCCGCCTCCGGCGCCAGCGCATCGCGATGCTCGCTGCGATGGTCGGGTCCGCCCTGGCGATTACTGCGACCGTGTTGTTTCTGGCGCCGGCATCCACGACCACCGAGGTTGTCACCGCATCGGGCACCCGCGTAGTCACGAGCGCTCATGAGGGAGCCGGTCTGGGCTGGATGGCAATCGTGGTGGGGATTGCCATCGCCGGCGCATTTGTGACGTTCGCGCGCGCCATTCGCCGGCGCATGCCCAGCCCGTCGGCGCTTGGGACGATCGCGGATCTGTCGACCATCGGCCGTTTCGCCGAAGCTCTGTGGCACGAAGACAGGTATGTCCAGACCGAGGCCGAAGAGGCATTGATCGGCATGCTGCCGCGCCTGAAAGCCGGCGATGCCGGACTGCTCAACGATCGCCAGAAGGCCTGCCTGCATCGCGCCCTGAAGCGGCCGCGCCGAAGACGAGAGGCCGACCTCGCGGTGGCCATCATGCGCGCGCTCACCGAGATCGCCGACGCTCGCGCGCTGCCCCATATTTCACGCCTCGCGGAAGAGCCCGCACGCGGCATGCATCAGGAGACGGTCCGAACGTGCGCCGTCGAGGTGCTGCCGCTGCTCCAGCAGAAGGTAGAGGCCGCCAGACTAGCGCAGACCCTGGTCAGACCCGCCGCAGCCCCTGATGCATCAGGAACCCTCCTGCGGCCCGCTGAGGCAGGCCCGTCGGGCCCCGTCGAGCAGCTTGTCCGACCGGCTTCGCCGCCTCAGGGCTGAGCAAAGCGCCGCTCGAGACTACCCGTCGCGCAGGAAGTGCTCCATGTCACCGGGCAGCTCGAGGATCAGTTCGACCAAACCCGCAGGCGTGTCGCCCTCGTACCACGTCGTCTGGTAGACGAGCCGTCGCACGCCAGCCTTCTCCGTAGTGTAGACATTGGATCCCGGGTTAGCCAGCATATGCGCAACCTTGGTGCGTGCCGGTTCCGGATGGCAGTCCAGCATGTTGGTGCCGATCAGCGCGATTCCCCCGAAGCGCGCATAGTGTCGCGCCGACGCCTCATTCATCATCAAGATCACGCCGTTGTTGTCGCTTACGGTGATGGCGCCGGGGAATCGCTCCCACCAGCCGGCGACTGGCTCGTTTGCAGACCCCATGAAGTTGTCCTCACATTCATTTATCGTCCGACCGAACAGAATCTGCTTGCATCGTGTGAAGCGTTATGTTATACTGCCGCGTTCCCAATCGTGGGAGCGTGACTCATCAAGCATCCAAGACGAGCGCACAAAGCCGAAGACTTAGCGTCGCAGCTTCCTGCCTTTGTCGTGAATGCTTCGATCCCGGATGGAGGTTGCACCGCAAATGCCGAAGGTCGGTACCGTAAAGTGGTTCAATGCCACGAAGGGCTACGGCTTCATCGCTCAGGACGACGGAGAGGACGTCTTCGTTCACTACTCCGCCATCCAGGCCAGTGGCTACCGCGAACTTCGCGAAGGTCAGCGCGTGGAGTTCGAAGTGGGCCAGGACCCGCACGGGAAGGGACTTCGCGCGGCCAACGTGCAGATCGTCTCTTAGCCTAGCACAGCCGAAAGCCAAGATCAGCGGCCCACGCCTCTACGGGTGGGCCGTTTTTCATGCGCGAAGCAGGTGCTCCACCACCGCCTGCGCCACACGAGCGATGGTCAAGAGGCCGGGATTGTCGGCCGTCCACAGTGGATGCGGCATCCTGGAGCACAGCACTACCAGCGCGACGGTCCCTCGTTCGGGAGCAGTCACGAACCCAACGTCGTTTCGCACCGCGTCAACCGCACCGGTCTTTCCCTCGTAGACGTAGTCCGCAGGCAGCAAGCGCGGTATCCCATCGCGGTACTGCTGTGCCGCCAGATAGCGGCGGATGTCCCGCGTCACCTCCGCGTCGCCGATCCGGACATCGTAGATCATACGCAGCAGGCGAAGCATGTCTCGCGCCGTGGTGACGCCGAGCCCATAGCGGGCATTCTCCGGGCTGACTGGCGGGCCATCGCTGAAGACCTTGCGGAACAGGCGCGTCATTAGGCATCCGAGGCCAACCATACGGTTGTTGACGCCCTCAATGGTGACTCGGTCCAGAACCAGGTTGGTGGCGGTGTTGTCCGATATGGCCATCATGAGCATGAGGGCATCGCGGAGCGGGATCGTCAGCCCCTCCGTTAGCTGAGTCAGGATGCCAGAGCCGGGCTTCTTGTCGGCGTCGCGCAACGTGACCGGCTCATCGAGCGAAAGAACCAGTTCACGTTCCAGCATCAGCGCATGCACCAGTATGGGCAGCTTGATCACGCTGGCGGTGGGCTTCTTGTGATCCGGGTGCCACAGCACCCGTTCGCGCGTGCCCATGTGCATCGCTGCCACGCTGAGATGCCCGTCGAAGCCGGCTTCGATCTCGGCAAGGCGTTCCTCTATGGGGCTCATACGACACCCTCCGTCGGGATGGCGTTCTCCCGGATCCATGCATCCAGCGCCGCCAGCGACCGCTCCGCATAGGCCTGGCCGCGCTCACGACGATCCCTCGGACGCGGCACGAGCGGCGGCAGCAGGCCATGGTTGGCGTTCATCGGCGCAAAGGAGCGCGGATCCGCTTCGATGATGTAGCGGCACAGCGAGCCCAGTACCGTCTCGGCTGGCGGAACGAGCGGCTGGAGACCGCTGGCCAGCCTTGCAGCATTGAGACCCGCCAGGATGCCCAGCGCAGCCGACTCGACATAGCCCTCAACGCCGGCCAACTGCCCGGCCACGAACACCCCCCGATCATGGCGCGTCTGAGCGGTAGGCTCCAGCGCCCGCGGCGAGTTCAGGTAGGTATTGCGATGCATGACGCCGTACCGCACGAACTCCGCGTGCTCGAGGCCCGGGATCATGCGGAACACCCGACGCTGCTCACCCCACTTCAGCCGGGTCTGGAAGCCAACGAGCCCCCACAGCGTGCCCTGCCGGTTCTCCTGACGCAACTGGACCACGGCGTAGGGCCGACGGCCCGTTCGCGGATCCGTGAGGCCCACGGGACGCATCGGACCGAACGCTAGCGTGCGCGGGCCTCGGCGGGCCATCACCTCCACGGGTATGCAGGCCTCGAAGTACGGCGCGTCTTTCTCTGACGCAAGATGAGGATCCGCTATCTCTGCATGGATGAGCGCATCGTAGAACGCCTCGTACTCCTCGCGCGTCATGGGGCAGTTGATGTAGTCGCCGAGCGTCTCGCCCGCCTCGGCTTCTGCCGATAGGCCTCGTCCTCGACGCGAGGCTCGGAACACCCGGTCCATGTCGAGGCTTTCGAGCGCAACCGTCGGGGCCACGGCATCGAAGAAATGGAGCGACTCCTCGCCGGTAAGCTCGGCAAGCGCGGCCGTCATGGGTTCGGAGGTCAGCGGACCGGTGGCGATCACCACCGGGCGGTCTACCGGCAACGCCTGTACTTCTTCGCGAACCACCGTGATCCGGTCACAGGCTGCGAGCCGCTCGGTCACAGCAGCCGCGAAAGCCTCAGGATCCACGGCCAGCGCCTCGCCAGCCGGAACGGCGCTCATCCCGGCAGCCGCAACCACCACCGAGCCGAGGCGCCGCATCTCCTCCTTGAGCAGTCCGGCAGCGTTGGTCAAGAGTGCGGACTTCAGCGAGTTGGAGCAGACGAGTTCCGCCAGACGGTCCGACCGGTGGGCAGGCGTCATCTTGGTCGGGCGCATCTCGTAGAGCGTGACGGTTGCGCCACGCGATGCCGCTGCCCAGGCTGCCTCCGAGCCAGCGAGTCCCCCTCCAATGACCGTAATGTGGTTGCGGATCAAGGCTTCGTCCCGAGTATCCTCCTAAGCCTGCCTAACGCGGCCGCGCGGGCGCTTCACGCGTCATGATCCGGGCTCGCCAGAGCCCTCTGGAGAGGCCGCCTGAGCCTCTTCGGTGTATCCGCATTCTTTGTTGGAGCATTTCACCTTCCCGGTCCGTCGGCCTCGGTAGGC
Source organism: Chthonomonadales bacterium (assembly GCA_012517255.1). Taxonomy (GTDB): domain Bacteria; phylum Armatimonadota; class Chthonomonadetes; order Chthonomonadales; family CAJBBX01; genus JAAYVH01. The sequence goes on along the minus strand of JAAYVH010000084.1, from coordinate 8,761 downwards.
TTCTTCGCCCATGGGCCAGCCGCATTGCGGACAAGCGCGCCCCACGGGCTTGCCCCACATGGCAAAGTCGCAGGCCGGATAGTTGGCGCAGCCGTAGAACGTCGTGCCCTTGCGGCTCTGCTTGGCGACGACCTCGCCGCCATCTTTCGGGCAGAGCACGCCGGTGCTCTCCGGCGCCGTTAGCGGCGCCGGTTCTGCGCCCGGAATGGCCATCGTTCCCCTGCATTGAGGATAGGCCGAGCAACCGAGAAACGGACCGCGCGCCGACTGGCGCACGACCATCGGCTTGCCGCATTTCGGGCACGCGTGCTCCGTCATTTCCGGCTTGGCGCGCTCGATGGGGGTTCCGTCGGGATTGAGCATGGTCTTGCACCGCGGGTAGCCCGAGCAGCCAAGGAAAGGCCCGCGCTCCGATTCGCGCAGCAGCATCTTCCGCCCGCATGTCGGGCACTTGAACTCGGTCTCGACAGGCTCCGTCCGGTCACGCTTTCGGGCCTCATCCAGAGCGGCCTCGAAGGAGCCCCAGAACGCCTCCAGCACGGCAAGCCGGTCGGTAACGCCCTTCTCGACCTCGTCGAGCTGAGTCTCCATCCTGGCAGTGAACCCGATGTCCATGATATCGGGGAAGCGCTCGACCAGGAAATCGCAGACCTTGAAGCCCAGCTCCGTCGGCACGAACTTACGGTCCTCGAGCTTGACGTACTTGCGGTCCTGGATGATAGCGATGAAGCTGGCCCATGTGCTGGGACGCCCGATCCCCTTCTCGTCGAGGAACTTCACCAGCGTCGCCTCAGTGTAGCGAGGAGGCGGCTCGGTGAAGTGCTGCTTGGGATCGAGCTTCAGTAGATCGAGCGCCTGATCCACGGTCAGCGGCGGCAGCGGGGCCCGATCCTCGTCGGTCTCCTCGGCGGTGTCCTTGCCTTCGGTGTAGACGCGCATGAAGCCGTCGAACTTCCGAACCGACCCCGTAGCTCGGAAGGTGAAGCGGCCCGCTTTGATGTCGGCCGTGGTTACGTCGAACACTGCAGGCGACATCTGGCTGGCGACGAACCGCTGCCAGATTAGCCGATAGAGCTTGAGCTGATCGGGCTTCAGGTACGGCGCAACGCCCTCGGGGGTGCGCAGGACCGACGTGGGTCGGATCGCCTCGTGAGCATCCTGCGCCGCGCCTTTGGTGCGGTAGAGAGGCGGCGACTTGGGGCAATACTGCTCGCCGTAGGTGTCCTTGATATAGGCACGCGCCGCATCTTGGGACTCCCTGGCCACGCGCACCGAGTCGGAGCGCATGTAGGTGATCAAGCCTACGGGGCCTTCAGATCCGAGCGCCACTCCCTCATACAGCGCCTGAGCCGTCTGCATAGTCCGACGGTTGCTGAAGCCGAGTTTGCGCGATGCTTCCTGCTGCATGGTGCTGGTCGTGAACGGCGCCTGCGGGCTGCGCCGCTGCTCCTTCTGCTTGACCGAAGCGACTCGATAGAGCGCGCCCTCCAGCTCACGCACGACCGCTTCGGCCTCATCCTTCGACTTGAGGAGCCGATCGTTGGCCCTTCGTTTGTCACGCGTCGTGCCCTGCTCGCCATCCCTCGCCTCCATGGCGATGAGCTTCGCTTCGAAGGGGAACTGCTCGGCGGGAGCCTGCGGGCTGAGCGTCGCCGTGAGGCTCCAGTACTCCTCGGGCACGAACGCCTGAATCTCCCGCTCTCGGTCGCAGATGATCCGCAGGACGACCGACTGAACCCGGCCGGCGCTCTGGCCGCGCACCCGCCGCTGCAGGAGCGGCGACAGCTTGTAGCCGACAAGCCGATCGAGGATCCGTCGCGCTTCCTGCGCTTCCACCCGCTTCGAGTCAATCTGCCGCGGCTGCTGCAGCGCTGCGGTTACCGCCGAGCGTGTGATTTCGTTAAACTCGATGCGCAACGGATCCTTGAGTTTCAGCGCTTGAGCCACGTGATAGGCGATAGCCTCGCCCTCGCGATCGGGGTCGGATGCCAGATAGACGCGATCCGCCTTCTTCGCTTCAGCCTCCATGCGTTTGAGCTGTTCGCTCCGCTCGGGGATCACCACGTAGGTTGGCTTGAAACCCTTCGCGATGTCCACGGCCAGGCGCTTCTCGGGCAAGTCTCGCACATGCCCCATGCTGGCGACGACCCGATACCCGGATCCCAGAAAAGAGGCGAGCGTCTTCGTTTTCGCGGGCGATTCCACGATTATCAGGTTCGTTGCCATCTGGCTTCCTCTCGCTCAGATGCCGCTCGGCGCGGCGCGCGGCATGATACCTACCATGCTCGCCGCAATGTCAAGGGATTCATGTGGGACGAGGAATTCGCGTCCGCCCGCCGTGCGCGCGTCGCGGAAGCGCAACGTCGGAGGGGCGAATGAACCGCCGACGGAAGCCGCCGAGAAGTGCATCGTGGCATCACGCGCTTGGTTCGCCCTCATGGTCAGGGCCGGCGCTTGGGGCCACCAGGGACGCAGGAACAGGCGCCGCTCCTCACGAACGAAGCGACGATTCCACCACGGGAGCGCTCACTATGCCAACACCGAAATACTTGAGCCCGCGATGGCAGCCGGCAACTCGCGCAGCCGACCTGACGCGTCGCATGACGCTCGAAGAGAAAGTCTCGCAACTGGTCCATGATGCCGCTGCCATACCCAGACTGGCGGTGCCAGCCTACAACTGGTGGAACGAGTGCCTCCACGGCGTGGGTCGCGCGGGCGTGGCGACGGTGTTCCCGCAGGCGATCGGGCTAGCAGCAACATGGAACTCGGACCTCATGCATCGTGTCGCAGTGGCAATCTCCGACGAGGCCCGCGCGAAGCATCATGAGGAAGTTCGGCAAAGGGGTCACTCCGGCTGGTACACCGGCCTCACCTTCTGGTCGCCCAACATCAACATCTTCCGCGATCCCAGATGGGGACGCGGGCAGGAGACTCACGGCGAAGACCCGTATCTGACGTCCCGCATGGGAGTCGCCTTCGTGCGCGGTCTGCAGGGCGAGCACCCCAGGTACCTGAAGCTGGTCGCCACTCCCAAGCACTTCGCCGTGCATAGCGGTCCCGAAGCTCTGCGCCACGGCTTCGACGCGCGCGTGAGCTTGCGGGACCTCCACGAGACCTATCTCCCCGCGTTCCGCGCCTGCATCAAGGAGGCGAAGGCTGCCTCGATCATGCCCGCCTACAACCGCACGAACGGCGAGGCGTGTGCTGCCAGCCCGACGCTGCTGGGCGAGATACTCCGCGGCGCATGGGGCTTCAAGGGTTACGTGGTATCCGACTGCGGCGCCATTGATGACATCTATCGCCATCACGGGCTCGCCTCATCGCGCGAAGAGGCTGCAGCGCTCTCGGTGCGAGCCGGATGCGACCTCAACTGCGGCGATACGTACTGCGGCCTGAGCGGCGCCGTCATGATGGGGCTTCTGAGCGAGGACGAGCTCGACCGCGCCGTAGAGCGGCTCTTCGAGGCACGCTTCCGGCTTGGCATGTTCGATCCCCCGGAGATGGTGCCCTTCGCCCAGATCCCCTACTCGGTGAACGATTGCGACGAGCATCGCAAGCTCGCCCGCCAGGCTGCGCGCGAATCCATTGTCCTTCTTGAGAATCGGGGCATTCTGCCATTCGATGGGGGCATCCGGAGGATCGCCGTGATCGGTCCGAATGCCGACGATGTCGAGACGTTGCTCGGCAACTACAACGGCGAGCCGTCGCGGGCGGTCACGCATCTCGCAGGCATACGCGAGCGTGCCGGCCGCCAGAGCGAGGTGCGCTACGTCCCCGGGTGCGAGCTGACAGGCCCGAAGGCATCGAACTACGCTGAGGCCGAGAGCGTTGCACGATGGGCCGATGTCGCCGTTCTGGTGCTGGGACTGTCGCCGCGCCTCGAGGGCGAAGAAGGCGAGGCCAATCTCATTGACAAGGGAGGAGACCGCAAGGACATCGGTCTGCCCGACAGTCAGGAGGGCTTGCTGGAGGCTGTGCTCAACACAGGAACTCCGACGGTAGTGGCGCTTCTGGGTGGCAGCGCACTGGCGGCGTGCACCGCTGCCGAGCGAGCCGACGCATTGCTGGTCGCATGGTACGGCGGCGAAGAGGCGGGCTCGGCGATGGCCGACATCCTGTTCGGCGATGTGTCGCCGGCCGGACGCCTGCCGGTTACGTTCTATCGCTCGCTTGATCAACTGCCGCCGTTCGAAGACTACGCGATGGCGGGTCGTACATACCGGTTCTTCGAGGGCGAGCCGCTGTATCGGTTCGGCCACGGGCTCAGCTACTCCACGTTCGCCTACTCGAACCTCAGCACGAGCCGTCGCACGCTTCGTACGGGCGAGCGGCTGACGGTCGAAGCGCTGGTGACGAACACGGGTTCGCGGGCCGCCGATGAGGTCGTTCAGCTCTACGTATGCCGGTATGGCGCGCTTGTTCCCGTGCTGTTGCGGCAACTCGCCGGGTTTCAGAGGATCCATCTCGGCCCAGGCGAGTCCGTGCCGATTCGGTTCACCCTCACTCCGCGTCAGATGGCCTGGTATGACGACGATGGCTATCCCGTAGTCGGGGCCGGGCCCATGGGTATCGCCGTCGGCGGAGCTCAACCGGGCGGATCATGGGGCAGTCACGGGCCCATCGGAGCATCCGGCGGGGAAGCGGTCCTGACGACCACCGTGACGGTCTCGGGCGGACCCCGTCGGCTGCCGATCTAGACTCCGGCGCCGAAGCATCATCGGGATGTCATCACCACATCGCTGATGCCGATCCAGGCATATGCTGCGCCGGCATTGCGGTCCACGATCTCCATGCGGACGGCCTTGCCCCGGTGTTCGCGCAGGTCCAGTATCGCCGTGGTCGGGAGGTGCGTGCCCGGCGGCTGCAAGGAGGCAAGCTCCTCGCCCGTTGCGGCGTCGAGGATGCGCACGGCGAGGGTCGGGCCGTCGGCATCGCGCCCGGCAAGGCCGCCGTGGATCCGAAACCGCAGACGCGAGCCCGTTACCACGAACGGCGGCGAGACGGCTCTGCCCGTAGCCTGTTCGCCTCTGGCGGCTAGCGAGTTGAGCGTCGGCGCATCGAACAAGCCTGGCACAGGCGCCACCGCAAACACATCGCCTTCGATGGACCAGCCCTCCAGATCGCCCGCTCTGGTGAGCCCGAAGAGCGGCGTGGCCTCGCCGAATCCCGGAGGCGGCGCATAGGGGGTGCCTGCGAGCCCCGCGTACCCCAACGCGCGCTCGCCTGTCACGGCAGCCAGTCCCAGCGCGGCCTCGCTGCCGAGGGTCTCTATGGTAAGAGCGGCAAGCTGCAGGGCTTCGCCCAGATCAAGCTCGACGACGCTCATCACTCCACTCGGCGTGATGATCGGCAGACACGTGGCCCACAGTTCTGGCTGGGGAAATGCAGGGGGCATTCCCATCGGCCACGCGCCATCTGGATCGGGGCTCGGCAACAGAGCGAAACGTTGGGGCCTGTCGGCTCGAGCGGTCGCGAACTGGCCGACAATCTCAGGCGGGCACCACCAGTCAAGATCGCCGGGGAAGTGGAGCGTCCGCTTGCGAACGCCTCCATTGGCGAGATGCACACTGATCCGGGCTACGGGGCTGAACGTGTCGTGGTTGTCGAGGAATGGGACGATGAGCAGGTAGAGCTTCCGGTAGGCCTTGCCCGCGAGGTCGAGCGCATAGGACGGACGGCGGACACGCCGTGAGATGGGCACCAGGCTGCGGTCTGCCAGTCGGAATGGCGCTTCCGGCAAGCCGGGTGCGTGCACCTCAGTCTTGCCTGCCAGCGACTCGAGCGGCGGCCGGGAGTTGGCCCATGGCCAGTGTCCGTAGGCATACCACTCGCGCCATCCGCGCCACTCGGTGTCGGGCCTGAGATCCGCAACGGGCAGCGGTATGGGCTCCGCGCGCGATGCAAGCCAGGCGCGCAACTCGGGTGACGCGTCATGCACGGGTCGCGCATCGACCGGTACGCGGTGTGTCGAGCCGTCGGGCAGAAGGACCGGAAGCGCGTTCTCGCCTGCTGTAAGCAGCGCCAGCATGTTCCGCGGAACTGCAACCCTGATCGTGCCCTCTGAGCGAGGCGTGATGCGCGTCGTGGCCCCGTCGAGCATCCCCGGCCATACCTCAACTCGCCCCGCAAGGGACGTCGTGCGGTTGTTGCGGATGCGCAGGTTCAGTACGGCTCCGGCATCCGAAGGCGTGATGGATGCAGCCGCCTCCGTCGGCGGAAGCACCGTCACCGTCACGGGCGCCGCGTAGCGAACTCCATCGGGAGTTTCGCACCGGAGGAAGAGCGTCCTTCTGGAAAAGGCGATCCGGCCGAGCTTGCCGTAGCCATCATAGGGCGTGAGCAGCCCCATCCTCAGGCGTCCATACAGCGTCGAGCCGTGGGAGGTCGGGACGAGGCGTACGGACGCGAGCACGCCTGACCGGTCCTCGACGCTCTCGATACGGCATCCCCGGACCTCCGCCGACCAGGGCTCGCCCTCGACAGCCAGACGCCTGTACCGAATGTCCGGCTTGCGCGGCTCCATGGCGACCACAAAGACGGACCGGTACGACCGTGGCGATGTTGCCGTGAGGATAATGCCGTCCACCGCTGCACGTGTTCGAAACGGGACGTTCTTCCCGTTCACGGTCACCGACTGCACCCTGCATACTGGCAGCGCCCACTCGAGGATGCCCGACATGGGCTTCACGGTACGCACATCGTACGTCAGCACATTGCCGGTGCGGCGATAGGCTGCAGTCACCTCTGGCGTGCTCAGGTCGGCGCGAGGCCACACATCGGGGAAGGAAGGGCGTATCCGAACGGCCTGGGCAGGCGCATCCAGCGTGAGCCCGAAAAGGGCCTCGATGACCGACTGAATGTAGAGGCCCGCTGGCGGCGAAAAGTAGGCCGGGGTCGCCTCGACCGAGATCTCCGGCCACGCCCCCCGATGGTTTGCGTCCATGGCCCAGCGTGCCGCAGCCAGCAGCGGCCTGTACGTCTCGTTGCGGTGACCGGTCCCGGCGAGCGCCCATGCGGCCCACGGCTGCTGCGCCGCCCCCGCCTGCATACCCCATGTGCCGACGGCATGCCACGGGAAGTTGTTGGAGCAGTAGACCTCTCCCTCCTTGCCCGTCAGCGTCTCGCGCATGTGGCGCACGCCGGTCCAGGCGTCGAGCATGTCCACGATGCCGTAGATGGCGGGATAGGCGAACGTGTGGTACTGGCCATCGAGGCGCAACACATCGAGCGCGTCGCGGAAGAAGGCGAATCGGCCCAGCTCCGGCATCCATAGCGCCGCGAGCAACTTCTGACGCAGACGGTCGGCCCTTCGCCGATGGCTACTGGCCGTGGCGCGATCTCCGAGAAGATCGGCCATCTCAGCCCGTGCGAGGAGCATCTGGATCCCCTCGATGGTCGGCGTCGTGCCGTCGTTCGGGGTGCTGATGTAGTCCTCTTGATTGCCGATCTGCTGTCCCCAGGCGAGCAGACCGTTACCGTCGAGGTCATACTCGGCCCACGTCTGCTCGATGATGCGATCCATCGCAGGCGCAAGCCTCCGAGCGGCATCGCGATCGCCGGTATGGCGCAGATAGTGGCGTATCTGCCACGCGTAGAACTGGTTGGATCCGCCAAAGTCACGACGCGCTCTGCCATCGACCGACAGTTGAGGCGCTGCGCCATTGGGAAGCAGGTTCGCGGCATGGGTGAAGATGCACGTCCGGGACCGGTCGGCCTGGCCAAGCCATTCCGCCGCCGGCGAGTGCTGCATATGCCAGAGGGAATACCAGTGGTGAATGCACTCGTTCCAGCCGATCGGCTCGATCCAGTTGTACTCCAGCGTCGTGATGGCCGATCGAAAGGCCGCATCCAGCATCGGCTCCGAAGTCTGGATGCGGGCCCTCAGCAAATGCGCGAAGTGCTTGGCCACCTCACAACGGGCTGCCACCGGGTCTTCGGTCGCCAGCTCAAGCGCTCGGGCCTCCTCGCGCGCATAGGCGAGCACGAGGCGTCCATGCCCGCCACCGAACCGGGCCGATGCCATGCGCCCGTCCGCCGTGGTTGCCAGCGTCGCATTGTCGGCTGCGGCAGCACGGACCGCAACGACGACGGGTCGCGCACCTGCGCGCAGCGCCACCGCGTCGCCGGCGCGCGTTGCACGGTCATCAGGAGAGGTCGGATCCTCCGCCTGCAGCCACGCCGCGCGCGGCGATTGGAAGCCCACGGTACGACTGCCGCCGACCCGCACCTCGATCGGAACCGGCGGCTCGGTCCGAACAGCGAAGACCGCAGAGCCTTCCCAGAGCCCCGGACCTCGTCCGCGCAGCAAGGGCACGACTTCGGTGAACACTCGAACGGCCCCGAGACGATACGCGGCCCGGACGCCGCCGGGCAGATCCTCCACCCTGATCGCCGTGGCATCGGCGGGCCCGAGCCGCCTCCCGTCCAACTCGGCATGCACGGAAACGCGCGCGAGCCCATAGGCTTCGACCTGCGTGAAGCGGTCCACGACATAGGTCAGCAGTCCGGCGTTCGGGCGAGTCTCATTGACCGCAACCATGGTCAGATGGTGCGCGGCCATCCGGTCGCCCGGGACAGGCGGCTGGGCCGACGCAGGCGCCGCCGCCAACAACAACGCCATTGCAAGAGCGACCCCGAGATCGCCCCGGTTTGGTAGTCTCAGCGTGGACATGGCCAACCTCGCATTCGTGAGATCAGGTAGGGCCCGCGCCATTCCGGGGGCTTACGCCGCCCGGCTATTATCCATCGTCGCTACGCGACG
>JAAYVH010000083.1 GCA_012517255.1 Chthonomonadales bacterium | reverse complement strand
TGTCGCCATGTTGCCGATCAGTCTGCGCTGCTCTGGACGATCGGTCGTTCCGAGCATCCCTTCATGGCCGGTAAGCACGACCCGACCCTTGCCAAAGCGTGCGCCGGCTAGAATGGGAAGGCGGCTCTTGCCCGTCTTCCCGGTGATGATCGGGAACGCCTTGTCGCCGTAGACGGCCACCGGCCCCACGATGCACCGCGGCGCGACCACCTCGGTAACGCCTTTGAGCAGCGCATCGAGATCGGCAGAGGCCGCTGAGCCTGCTTGCGGCCAGAGCATAGCCGCCGCAATGAGCGTCTGTAACACTGAGTCACCTCCGTACCTGGAGCCTACAGCATACCGCAGAGCGTCGTCGCGCGGCTGCTTGCGTTGACACCCCACGCGTCGAGCGGCGATAATGACCATGCAATGCCCGACAGTCCGCAAAGCCCAGACAGCCTGCCGCGTCATCCCCTCCTGAACGTGTGCGTCCATGAGGTCACGATGGCCGCGGCGCTTCAGGCTATCGAGCGGTTCGTCGCGTCGGGCAGATCGCATCACGTGGTGACGCTCGACGCTTCGATGTGCGTGGAGGCTCGCACCGACCTGGAGCTGCGCCGCATCGTCCTCGAGGCCGAGCTGGTAACGCCGGACAGCGCTGGCATTCTGTGGGCGGCGCGCCGCTGCGGCGTTCGCCTGACCGAACGCGTGTCGGGCGTCGACATTGTCAGCGCGTTGGCGGCCCGTTCGCCGACTACTGGCATCACGATGTTTCTGCTCGGCGCGGCGCCGGGGGTGGCCGAAGAGGCTGCAGCGCGGCTGCAGACGCAGCATCCGGGATGCCGGATCGTGGGCGCCCACCATGGCTACTTCTCAGCCGACGATGAGCCGCGGGTGGTTGATGCGATACGGCAGGCTCGCCCTGATGTACTGTGCGTGGCCATGGGCATTCCCAAGCAGGAAAAGTGGATCGCCCGCCACAGGGCTGAGCTTGGCGTGCCGGTCATGATAGGCGTCGGCGGCACGTTCGACGTGTTGTCGGGCCGGATGCGCCGTGCGCCGGCATGGATGCGCCGCACCAACCTCGAGTGGCTCTATCGCGTGCTGGCCAATCCCCGCAAGCTTCGCAAGGTGCTGATGCTTCCCGGATTCGTCGCCATGACGCTGAAGGCGCGGCGATGAGTGCGGGTACAATCACGCCTTCCGCTCCCATAGGTGAGCGGTCGCTTGCCATGAGTTCCAACGGCGTCGTAAGGAAGGCACATACGGCGGATGTGGCCGAGATCCACAGGCTCGTCAACGCGTTTGCGAACCGGGGTCTGATGCTGCCGCGGAGTCTCAGCCAGCTCTATGAGAACGTGCGCGACTTCTTCGTCGCGGTGGAAGAAGAGCGGGTGGTTGGCTGTGCCGCTCTCCACGTGAGCTGGAAGGATATCGCCGAGCTGAAGTCGCTGGCGGTCGCAGATGACGCGCAGGGCCGCGGGTATGGGCGCCTTCTGGTGGAGGCGTGCAAGGCCGAGGCGCCGGAGGTGGGAGTGTCGCGCGTCTTCGCGCTGACATATGTGCCCGATTTCTTCGAGAAGATCGGGTTTGTCCGCGCCGAGAAGGCGCTGCTGCCTCGCAAGGTCTGGACCGAGTGCGTCCACTGTCCCAAGTTCGCCGACTGCACCGAGGTCGCCGTCATCTGGGCTGTGCATCAGGGCGCCTCATAGATCAACGGCGTCACAGGAGAGGTCCATGCAGCCGACGCTTCACTATGTTCCCCACACCCACTGGGAGGGTGCGGTCTTCAAGACGCGCGAGGAGTACCTCGAGATCGGCCTGCCCAACATACTGCGCGCTCTGCGCCTGCTGGAGACCGACCCCGACTATCGGTTCACGCTCGACCAGTCCTGCTACGTTGAGCCCTTTCTGCGGCGTCATCCGGAGGAGGCCGAGCGTTTCCGGCAGTTCGTGGCCGAAGGTCGCCTGGCCATCGTCGGCGGCACCCATGTGATGCATGACGGCAACATGCCCGGGCCGGAGTCCTACGTTCGCCAGATCCAGTATGGGCGCGCGTTCTTTCGGCGAGCGCTGGGGGTGGACCCCACGGTGGCGTGGCAGTTGGACACATTCGGCCATCATGCTCAGACACCCCAGCTCCTGCGGCTTGCCGGCTATGGATCCATCTGGTTCTTCCGGGGCGTACCAAGCTGGGACACGCGCTCCGAGTTCATGTGGGAAGCTCTCGACGGAACGCGTATCCCGGCCTACTGGCTGCCACACGGCTATGCAGTGGCCTATGGCTCGCCGCAGAAGCTGGAGGAGTTTGCGGCGTTCATGCAGGGGCGTTACGCGATGCTCGGCGACTTCACGGACCAGATCGAGCGACTGGGGCCGGCCGGAGCGGATGTCTGCGAGCCTGAGGAGCACGTTGCGCCGCTCGTCCGGCAGATGAATGCCTCGGGAGCGCCGGTCCGGGTGGTGATCTCGGTGCCCGAGGACTACGAGCGAGCGGCGCCTCCATCCGACGACTGGCCCGTGATCCGCGGCGAGATGAACCCCATCTTTCAGGGGGCCTACAGCAGCCGCATCGAGCTCAAGCAGCTAACGCGCGAGATAGAGGCCCTCCTCACGGATTCCGAGGCCCTTGGCGCCGTCCTCACCTCGCTGGGCATCACCGGACATGCCGATCCGCTCTGGGACGCCTGGGAGCCCATGCTGTTCAACCAGGCCCACGATCTCATGTCGGGCGTCATGACCGACCACGTCTACGAAGATACGCTGGCGAGCTACGCTCGATCGAAGTCGCTGGCGACGGAAGCGCTCGACCGCGCCGTTACCGACTATGTGGAAATGGTGGACACAGGGGGCGCCGGCATCCCGCTGGTCGTCATCAACACGCTGCCGTGGGAACGGACGGACCTCGTTTTCGCCGATATCGGCTTCGATGCTCCTGGCGCCCAGGGCGTGGCTATCATCGCCGCGGATGGCAACGAGGCTCCGGCCCAGCTTGTCGAAGCGACTCGAGGGGCCGATGGGCGGCTGCTGACCGCCCGCGTCGCTTTCGTGGCAAGGAATGTCCCTGCCATGGGACACGCGGTCTATAGAGCCATCCCGCATCTCGATACGGGATCGGCGGGGGCCGACGGTGCGTCCGTCGCCTGTGTCCAGACGGCGGCCTCTGGCGCCACAGTCGAGACCGACTGTCTGCGGATGATGTTCGATGCAAGCGGCGCGCTGGTCGGCCTGCGCCTGTTGCCCGGCGGTCAGGAACTGATCGGCGGACCGGCCAATGTGATCGCCAGGGAGACCGACCAGGGCGATCTCTGGGAGCCCTACCGGCCCCTCGATGGGGGCAGCCGCATCGCCATGAAGGAGCGACATCCCGTGGCGCCGGATGCGACGCTAAGCAGCCAATCCTCGGCCAACGATGTCTCCGTGTGCGCGGGGCCTGTCTACACCGAAGTCCGCGTCGAAGGCGCGCTCGGCGAGGGTCAGTTCGCTTCGACCGTTCGCGTGGCTGAGGGGATCGCGCGTGTTGACATACGGACCACCGTACGGAACAACGAGCGGTTCGTGCGCTATCGGGCTCTCTTCCCCACGACCGTCCGGAATGGCCGGCGAACGGACGAGATACCCTTCGGCGCGATCGAGCGGCCCGACGGCATCGAGTATCCGGCGCAGAACTGGATGGATTGGTCCGGTCCTGACGGGGGGCTGGCCATACTGAACCGGGGTCTGCCCGGAGCCAACGTAACCGATGACATGCTCATGCTGTCGCTCCTCCGGAGCACCTGCATCGTCGCCTACGGTTTCGGGGGCGGCTATGAGCCCGGCATGAGCTCGGACACAGGCTTTGAGCTAGGTCAAACGAGGACCTTCGACTATGCTCTGCTGCCGCATGCCGGAGACTGGCGCGACGCATCCCTGCATCGGCGAGGCGCCGAGCTGAATCATCCGCTCATCGTTCGCGCGTCCAGACGCCATGAGGGTCGCCTACCTGATCGATGGAGCTTCATGCAGCACCTCGACTCCCCTCTGAGTCTCACCTCGATGCGCCCGTCGCCGAACGGCGGAGTGATCCTGCGGATCTATGAGGCGACCGGCCAGGATCGGCACAATGCTGAGCTCAGGTTCGCCCGACCTGTCTCGGCGGCATGGGAAACGGACCTTCTGGACGAACATGAGCGGCCGGTGGACACTCAGTCCGGCGCGGCGCGGCTTTCATTCCGAGGCTTCGAGGTGAAGACAGTGAGGGTCCTGATCTGACTGGCTCCGCTGCGAGATGGCGGAGGCGAGAAGGGAGGTAACGCACATGAGACGATGGAAGGTCGCCTTTCTGGCCGGCCTGGGGTATGCGAGCTGGGACGCGGCGGATGTTATCGCGTCGCTGGCATCGCTGGGATATGAGGGGATCGAGTGGACTCAGGCGCACTTCGATCCGGACCTGCCGTTTGGCGCGTTGGGTCGGATCGTCGAACGCACACGCGATGCCGGTCTCGAGGTCTCTAGGATCATGGCCCACGAGGACCTCGTCTCGCTCGATGATGCCGTGCGCCGATCGCGGATCGAACGCACCGTGCGAACCATCCATGCGGCTGGAGCATGCGGCGTGGCAACCGTCGGCACCATGACCGGCCCGGCTCCCTGGGACCCTGCGGCGCCGAAGGTCGGACGCGACATATCCGAAGGCGCCGCCTGGGAGCAGGTCTTCGAGGCCTATGAGGCATTCGGCAGCGCCGCAAAGGAAGCGGGCGTCACGATCACCTCGGAGGGAGTCTTCGGGATGGTCGCCCATGATTTCTACACGCATCGGTTCATGATGGACCGCCTCGACCCTGCCATCCATCGGGTGAACCTCGATCCGTCGCACGGCATTCTCTACGGCAACGAGGACCCGGGCTGGGTCGTGCGTCAATGGGGCGATCGAATCGGCCATGTCCATCTCAAAGACGCCGTCGGCGAGCCGATAATGGGCAAGTTCGTATTTCCCCTGCTGGGCGAGGGGCGCGTTGACTGGCCCGGCTTCTTCGGTGCGCTCGACGCCATCGGCTACGAGGGGTTCTGCAGCGTCGAGTTCGAGGCGTTCGACTACTATCGGCAGATCCTCGGCGGTGATCCCGAAGCCGCAGCCCGCATCTCCATGGAGCTGGTCAAAGCCCTCACGCGGGACATGGCGTAGACGAACAGAGGAGGGCGGAGGGACGAAGAAATGGGAGCGGCAGGCCGCCCCATCGCTAACACGGCGCCCATCATACGGAGAGGCGTCGCGCTTCCGCGGAAGTGTCCGGCGAGGGCTGGGGATGCCGCGTGACTGATGCGGCGGGCCAGAAGGCAAGCCGGGAGCGCGGCGAGCCACGGGCGGCGGCGATGCCGGTTGGCAGAACGGCGATGGCGACAATCGGTCGAACTCAGGACCGGCAACCGGAACTGTGGCTTACAGAAAACACCATGACTTCATGCCTGCGGCAGACGCTCCGGCCAGCAGCTACTCCGAAGCGACGGCATCGCGACCTCAGCGATATCCGAGGCGATTCAGCGCGTCGCGCGCGTCCTCGTGTCCTTGCTCTGCGGCGGGAGGAGCCACCGGAATATCGGCGGACTTCGTCATGTTTCGCGGCTCGCTCCGCTGCCACCGGAAGAGGGCAAACGGGTCCTAGTACAAAGGCGAACTACGGTCCCGCAGCACAACGGAACCCGAGGTCTTTGCCCCTGATGACTGGAGCGAGGTCATACCGGTACGCGGCCCGCAGGCAGTTAGGGTTGAGGTTGTACCACGACCCGCCGCGCAACACGCGACACTTCCCGCTCTTCGGACCAGTCGGGTTATGGTTCTGCGTCTGCGCGTGGTACCGGGCATCGTACCAGTCGGCGCACCACTCGCACTCATTCCCCGCCATGTCCAGGCAGCCGTACGGACTAGCCCCCGACGGATAGGATCCCACCGGGGCCGTAGAGTCCGCATCGCCTGATCTGAAGCGGCTGCAACGACATCTGTCGGAGTCCCATATGTCTCCCCACGGGTACATCCGCCCATCCGTCCCGCGAGCGGCCTTCTCCCACTGAGCCTCTGTCGGCAACGAAACACCAGCCCAGTCCGCGTAAGCCTTCGCGTCGGACCAGTTCACGTTCACGATCGGATGGTCGTCCAACCAGCCCCAACCAGGAGCTCCAGGCATCTCCCGTCCCATCTCGTTGCAAAACCTCCGATACTGAGCCACCGTGACCGGATAACGGTACATCCAGAAGGCATCGAGGTAAACGTCGCGTTGGGGTTTCTCGCGCTCGCGCCCGTCGTCGCTGCCCATGATGAACTCTCCTGCTGGCACGTAGACCAGCTCTGCCCCATCCCTGGGGTTCACCCAGATGTCACCCTGACGAGCATGCGCAGGGGGACGCGGGCCGGTGTAGCGTCGATCGGAGCCGACCGCCGCAGCGCGAGCTCTGGAGTGCGCGGGC
>JAAYVH010000082.1 GCA_012517255.1 Chthonomonadales bacterium | reverse complement strand
CCTAGCCGCTGCCAGCCAAGACACCGCGGGCGCGGTCGTCTCGCTGCATTGACGTAGTCGCGAGCCTCGCGAGGCGTACAACGCACACTGGAGACGGAGCTTCGTCCCCACGTCATTGCGAGCGAAGCGAAGCAATCCCGAACGATACAGGGATCGCGCTTAGGTGCACCGGATTGCTTCGCTTCGCTCACAATGACGTGGGAGGCGCTCGCAATGAAGTGGCGGGGCGTCGCGATAGTGTGGGGAGCGATCGTACCGCCATTAGGAGTGCGGTCGGAATGACGTGGACTTGGCAACGCTGCTCGAAGTGAACGTGCTCGCGAGCGATCGTACCGCCATTAGAGGTGCGGTCGGAATGACGTCGTGAGCGGTCGCACCGCCGTTAGGGCGCGATCGGAAGAACGGGCAGGCGCCGCTACGGGTCTCCGGAGGCAGAGCATGACACCAACCGGTACAACATGGGCGGCCATCGCGGGGCTGGTCGCGATGCTTAGCGCATGCTGCGCTCAGGCGCCGCAGCGGCCCGCCACAGCCACACGACCGTTTCGTATGGGCTTCACGCCGTGGCCGTCCGAACCAAGCGCTCGCGGATTGAGGACCGCGCAGACTTTCATCGAAGAGCACGGCGACATGGTCTCGCTCATGCTGATCGGCGGCATCCCGTGGCAGGAAGCCCTGGAAGGTCGCCCCTTCTCCGCAGACGTACGTCGCCAACTGGCCTACAGGCCGCCCACAGGACATAGGCTCTTCCTCTCCATCTCGCCCCTGAACATGGGCCGCAACGGTCTGGCCCCCAACTGGGGGGAGCGAGACAACATGCCATTGCCGGAGGCCTGGGCGAAACGGAGGTTCAACGACCCCGCGGTGGTGAAGGCGCTGACCGCCTTCACGCTCCGCGCTGTCGCCGCGCTCAAGCCCGACTGGCTTGCCATCGGCGTCGAATCCAACGCTCTGCTGTCGCACGATAGGCCCGCGTGGCAGGACTACAAGGAGATGCACCGCGCCGTGTATGCCGCGGTCAAACGCAGGCATCCCAAACTGATCGTCTTCTTCACCACGGAGGTGAATCATTACCTTGAGCGCGCCTCAGAGGCGCGCGGTTCGGGACAGGCACGCGAGCTAGCCGACCTGATGCGCCACAGCGACGTGTTCGCCATGAGCTACTACCCGCACATGTCGTACGATACGCGCTGGCCCATCCCGAACGACTTCTTCGGTTTCGCGCGTCAGTTCCGCAAGCCGATCGCCATCAGCGAGACCGGCATGCTGTCGAAGGAAGTCACCGTCACCGGCATCAAACTGCGAGGCAGCCCCGAAGACCAGCGGCAATACTACGAGGTCCTTCTGAGCTCAGCCCAGCGAGATCGCTATCTGTTTGTGGTGACCTTCTGCACAACCGACTACGACCTGCTGCTTCCCGCCTTGCCGCCGGAAGCGCGGGAGATCGCCAACATCTGGACCTACACCGGGCTGCAGTCGTCAAGCCGTGCGCCGAAGCCCGCGCTCGAAGTATGGGACAGGTGGCGGAGCATGCCCCTTGCCCGAGGGAGGTAACGGTCCATCAAGACCCGAAAGGATGCGCACCGGGTGTTAGCGAAATCCGACGGTATGCCAGACCTAGAGCGCTGCACCGTGAGAGGAATCGGAAGATGAAGATCATACGCTACGCTGATGGCATCCGCGGCTCGGTATGGGCCGCCATGGATGCCGACGGAACGGCTCGGAAGATCGAGGGCGACCTCCTCGGTCAATGGCGCGTCACCCATGAGGTCGTCACGCCAGGGCCGCTGCTGGCTCCCATCGAGCCGACGGCGCTGCTGTGCATAGGCCTCAACTACCGCCATCATGCCGCTGAGAGCGGCGCGCCCATACCCGAGTTCCCGGTGCTCTTCATGAAGTCGCCGGGGGCCGTTCAGCATCCGAACGGTCCCATCCTCCTGCCGCGCGCCCTGCGCAGCGACGAAGTGGACTATGAGGCAGAACTAGCCGTGGTGATCGGCAAACGCGCCAAGAATGTTCCGAAGGAGCAGGCTCTTGAGCACGTGCTCGGCTACACCTGCGCCAACGACGTGAGCGCGCGCGATTGGCAGAAGCAGTGGGGCGGCGGACAATGGTGCCGGGGCAAGACCTTCGACACGTTCGCACCCATGGGGCCGTGCCTGGTGACGCCCGACGAGATACCCGATCCCAACGCGCTGGCGATCCGCTGCACGGTCAGCGGCGAGACCATGCAGGACTGGAACACGCGCGACATGATCTTCGACGTGCCGACGCTCATTGCGTTCCTGAGCGGCAGCACGACCCTCCTGCCCGGCACGGTCATTCTCACCGGCACCCCCCACGGCGTCGGCATGGCCCGCAAACCGCCCCGGTGGCTCCGAGCAGGCGACACGGTGACCGTCGAGATCGAGGGCATCGGGCAGTTGACGAACCCGGTGGAGGAAGAGCCGGCGTAGAGACCGAACCGCAGGGCAGATTCATGGATCGGCCCTCCATGCGACGTATCTGGCGGATTGCCGGCATTCCCCCCGGCGGTTGAGCAGGGCGGCGCGGGGAGGGCCGCGCCGACCGTGTTGAAACCCCGGGGCGGACGGAACGGGACAGTCCTACCAATGGCCCGCCTTGGTTTCGACACGGCGCTTTGCGCCGGCTCAACCGCCGGCGGGCGGGATCCCCGGCCCTGCAGGCCGGTCTCAGCAATCGCGGCACTTCAGGCCGCACGACCGAGGAGCGAACGAACGCCGATGCACCCAGTAGCGCCGGCGTCTCATCGGCATTCCCCCCGGCGGTTGAGCAGGGCGGCGCGGAGAAGACCGCGCCGGCCGTGTCGAAACCCCGCGGCGCACGGGACAGGACAGTGCAACCAAGGCCCGCCCTGGTTTCGACACCGCGCTTCGCGTCAGCTCACCTCGCGCATGGTCGCGACGAGATTCAGCGCCGCATGAGCGATCCCGTAGTAGCGGCCCAGCTTGCCATCCAGACGATCCCGACCTGCATCCGCTGCTCGCGCTGGCGGCGCTTGGCATGGGCGATGTGTCATCTCGCGCCGGAGCGCGTCACCTCAATCCGCCCCTCGACGGTGTTCCACGCGTCGTTGGCGCCCGTGCCCGTGAAGACCAGGACGAAGCGGAGACCATCGTGCGACCACCAGGCAGGCGCGAAGTTCCAGTAGAACGTGCTGGGCTCAAGATGACCCGTGCCCCAGCCCTCGGCGTACAGCACGGTTCGCCACGGACCCCATAGCTCCGGGGCTTCGAAGATGCCCATGTTGCCTGCGCTATCACGGCGGTGCTCTGTGATCAGAAGGTACCGGCGCAAGACAGGATGCCAGATGACGCTGACCATCATGGCGCCGCCCGTCCGATCCATCCAGATGGGCCGCCGAAGTGAAGGGTCGCGAACCCAACGCGGGCGACCTCTGGCGTCCATCCCGGCGTAGAATGTCCAAGCTGCGGGGTCGGTGATAGCACGCTCAGGAGCTCGCAGTAGGACGACCTCGCCGGGCACGTGGACATCCCACTGCCCGGTCTTGACGTTGGCGGCACACGTGTACACGTACCCGTCCCGCGCGAGGCAATGGTCCAGGCCGTGCTGCACGAAGGTTGGCGCGAAGAAGCCTCGGTCGTTTCCACGGAAGTCCGTTGTGGCGTATCGAACGCGTGTTGGCGACCATGTCAGACCGCCATCGCGGGATTGCCACATCTCCTGGAACGCATAGGCCGTCGTGCCAGACCCGTCTCCCGTCCGCCATGCATACAACGCGCCACGGACTGCCAGAATGCCGTAGCACTTGCCCGTGAACGGCGCGGGTCCGGGGGCACCGAAGCCGCCGGCGATGTTGCGGCCCTGGTAGTCGGAGGCGGAGCCGCGGATAACCGCGAAGCCATTGCTGACTCTGCCGCGGTCGTTTGTGCCCCCGAACCCTCCGCCGTCTCCCCATGACGTGTACTGCAGCCCGTCCCGCGCCCATGTCATGGGCCAGTTGTCGCTGCCCGGCGCGAGCTTCCGGTGCGTGGCGAAGTCGAACACGATCCTCTTGATGAGGGCGCTGGAAGGGTATGGAGGATCGGCGCCGAATCCTGGTGCGGAGAAACAAGCTGCAAGGCCCACGACTCCGCCAGCGAGAGCCGCGGCCCGGACGAATAGGACGCTCATGACTGGATTGTACAACCGGCGAGCGTGGCGTGCAAGGCAGAGGGCGGCCACGACGAACGCGCTGCCGCGTGGTTATACGGTCGGTTGGGCCTACCGGAGCCCGGTCTGGAAACGCTCCTGACCGGCGCAGATGAGACGATCGTGTGCTGTCAGAGTGAGGAGAGCCATATGATCCGCATGCTGATTGGGCCGAAGCCATGACCCATCGCGAGAACTGGCTTCGTGTCGTGGAGTACCGGCATCCCGAGTGGATACCGTGCTCCGTCTCGCTGGCTCCGCTGACCTGGAAGACCCACCGCGAGGAGCTCGAGGACGTGGCCCTGCGGCACCCGCGCCTCTTCCCCGGTTTCCGCAAGGGCACGACGGATTTCGATGCGTTCGGCCCGGTGTACCGGCAGGGCGAGCGCTTCAGGGACAACTGGGGATGTGTGTGGTTCAATGCCATCGGGGGCCTCGAAGGCCAGGTGGTCGAACATCCGCTGGCCGATTGGAATAACCTGCGACGATGGAGCCCACCCGATCCTGCAACGCAGAGCGAGCGGGGCGAGCGCAACTGGACCGCCATCCGCGAGCATGTGGCTGCCGCGAAGGCGCGCGGTGATCTGATCTGGGGAGATGGCGAACGGCTCTTCGATCGCCTCTACTTCCTGCGCGGCTTCGACAACCTCATGGCGGACATCGCCACCGACGAGCCGAGATTGGGCGATCTCATCGCCATCTTGCTGGACTACGAGAAGCGGCTGGTCGGCATGTGGCTCGAGCTGGGGGTGGACGTGGTCGGGTTCCACACGGACATCGGCGCGCAGAACGCTCTGATGATCAGCCCTGCCAAGTTCCGCAAGTGGATTAAGCCCATGTTCGCCGAGCTCTTCGGCATGGTGCGCGATGCGGGCGCGCACGTGTACCTTTCCTCCGACGGTTGTCTGCTCGACATCGTGGATGACCTCATCGAGATCGGCGTCTCGGTCCACGATCCTCAGCTGCGCGCCAACACACTGGACGGGATCGCAGCGAAGTATCGGGGTCGCCTCTGCGCCAACGTGGATCTGGACCGCCAGATGTTTGCCTTCTGCACGCCTGAGGACATCCGGGCGCAGGTCCGCGAAGTCGTGGATCGCATGTACCTCCCCGAAGGTGGGCTGATGCTCTCGGGGTCCGTCTGGGATGCCAACACTCCCATCGAGAACATCGAGGCCCTCTGCGACGCTCTGGAGGCGTATTTGCCCCCATAGCGCGTGAAGGAAAGGCGGCGCGCGCGCCGAAATAGCGCTCCATGTCGCGCCGAGATCGCCCCAACATCCTCGTGGTCTTTGCCGACCAGTTGCGCGGCTCGTCGCTCGGCCATGTCGGTCAGGAGACCGTGGTCACGCCCAACCTCGATCGCCTCGCCTCCGATGGGCATCGCCTGACCCGCGCCGTCGCCAACTGCCCGCTCTGCTGTCCCATGCGCGCATCCATGATCACGGGTCAGCATCCTCTCACCCACGGGGTCATCGGCAATGACATCCGGTTGCGGGAGGACGCACCGTCCATCGGCCGTGCTCTATCGGGGGTGGGGTATCGAACCGCCTATATCGGCAAGTGGCACCTTGATGGGGCTGATCGCACGGCCTTCACCCCGCCCGGTCCACGCCGACACGGGTTCGACCACTGGGCGGCATGCAACTGCAATCACCTCTACTACGAAGCCTACTACTATCGGGACGATCCGGAGCCGATCTGGATCGAGGGCTACGAGCCGACGGCGCAAACCGACCTCGCCATGGACTGGATCGCCGCTGCGTCGCGCGAGTCCGATCCCTGGTGCCTGTGGCTGTCGTGGGGGCCGCCCCACTGTCCCTATGATCATGTGCCCGAGCGGTTTCTGGCCATGTACGATCCCGATGCCATCCGGCTCAGACCGAACGTGACGCAGGCCGATCGGCGCGTGCTGGCGGGCTACTACGCGCATGTGACCGCGCTGGACTGGAACTTCGGTCGCCTGATGGAAGCGCTGGACCGGCTCGGGCTGGAGGAGGAGACGCTCGTCATCTTCACGAGCGATCATGGCGACATGCTCTTCAGTCACGGTCGCGGCTGGAAGAGCAAGCCGTGGGCTGAGTCGGTAATCGTGCCGTTCATCGTCCGCTGGCCGGGCGTCGTGCCGCGCGGATCATCGGCAGGGACGCCGTTCGGGCTGGTGAATCTCGCGCCCACGCTCTGCGCCATTGCGGGCGCTCCGGTCCCGTCCGACATGGAGGGCGAGGCGCTGCCCGAACTTGTGCTTGGGCAGAGGTCAGGCGCAGGCCCTGCGTCAACGCCGATCTACCTCTATCTCCCTGCCGTGCCGCAATCCTTCCCCATGTGGCGCGGAGTGGTGACCGAGCGCCACACCTACGCGCGATTCCGCGATCGCGCCTGGGTTCTATTCGATGATACATGCGATCCCTACCAGCTTAGCAACCTCGCGGACAGTCCGGGCGCCGCTTCGCTTCAGGATGAGATGGAGCGGGAGCTTACGGCCTGGCTGAGACGGCTAGACGATGACTTCGCCACCGCCGAGGATCTGTGCCGTCGCCGGAAGATTGTCGCGAGCAATGACTGCATCCCGGTCATCGTTCAGCAGGAGACGATCGTCGCAGAACAGCGTCGCCGCGCGGCGACACGGGCCGAGCGGATGCGGGATCCCGGTCCATGAGCGCGCCCGACATCGAGCCGCGGCGCATGAGCGACCCTGTGGTTGCCGCGCGTCTGGCCATTCAGACGCTGGGAGCCAGGTACGGCATGCCGGAGATCGAGCGCCTGTGCGCCGATAACCCGGACGATCCTGACCTGCGTCCATTGCTGGCGCTGGCAGCGCTGAGCATGGGAGATGTCGAGCGTGCCCAAGCCGAGGTACGGAGCCTGCTGGCCTCGAGCCCCGGTCCGGGAGCATACGGCGTCGCCGCCGAGCTGGCCACATTCCTCAACGACCTCCGTCGGCGCGACGAGATGCTCACGCGTGGTCAGGCGCTCGATGCCGATCACTTCCTCGTTCTGCGAGCCGCGGCTGAACGGGCGATGATGGAGGGCGATTTCGCCGCCGCCAGTGCGGCCCTCACGCGTAGTCTCGCGCTCTATCCCCGGGACTGCGAGACCCTGAGGGTCCTGCTGTCGGTTTACGGCGAGCAGAACGACAGCGAGGCGGCGTCGCGCGTTCTCGATGATCCGCCGGACTGGTTTGCCGGGACGCCGCATTTTCATCGGAGCCGAGCGGCGAGGGCCATCGCGAACGGCGATTTCGAGGAGGCGGAGGCAGAGGCAAGGCTGGCAGTTGCGGCCTCAAGGGGGCGCGACGCTCAGGCTTGGGCCGGTCTGGCGTTGGCTCAGCTGCGCCTCGGCAAGCTCGACGAGTGCGAGCAGTCGGCGCGTCATGCGCTCGATCTCAACGGTCGACTGCCGGCGGCCCATGACGTCCTGCTCATGCTGGCTCTGGATCGCGGCGACTTCAAGGCCGCTGAGACCAATATGCGACAGGCAGCAAGGGCCGTGCCGGCCCTCAAAGGTAGGCTGGCGCTGTCTCGCGCCGCTCAGGCGCTCGGTCGCGGCAAGACCCGCGCAGCAATGGCGGCATTGTTGGAAGCCGAGCGCATCGGGCCATACCGTATTGCCAGGAGGGCCCGCTTGGCCATAATCGAGATGCATCTCTCCGCCGGACGGCGCGACGCCGCATGGCGCAAACTCGATGAGGCCATCGCCGCCGAGGGACTGACAGACACGTTGCGGTGCGTGCGCATGGAGATGCTCGAGAAGGATGGTCGACACGCAGAGGCCGAGGCCGACCTGCGCGCGCTCACCGAGAGAGAGCGCCCATACCCGGACGCCATTGCCCCAGCCATCGGCATGTGGAAGGCGCGGCAGCGCGACGACCGGGTTGCCGCCCTGGCGGACTATGCTCTGAAGCGCTTGCCGGGTGTTGCGGGCGACCTGGTGGCCATCGTTCAGGCGCTCGACGAAGCGGAGCTCAAAGATGAGGCGCGCAGGCTCTTCGAGGCGGCCCGAAGGCGATACCCCTCCGACTGCCGGATGCGATTGCTTGCCCTGATTCTGGCCTCCAACGACCGACGGTTCGGGCATGCCCTCTACGAGCTATCGAACCTGCCAGAAGAAGTTCGCCGGCGTGTGACGGGACCGATGCCGACTTTATGGCTACGGGTACGGATATGGGCGCTGCTCAAGCGGTGGAGGTCGCGCCGGAAGTCTGGCTCCTAGCTGCGAGGCCATGCCGTTGATGGCCCCGTCTGCCAGCCCCGCGCAATGAAGATACGTGCGCCCCCGCCGCAAACCGACCGACGGGGGCGCGCGTTCAAAAGCCCGGTCAGACTACAGAACGTTCACCGTACCGGAGCCCGTGGCCGGATGGTATGCGGTATCGCCGGCGAACTCCAACGATATGGCATGCGGCCCCGAAGCAGTGCCGAGCGGGATAGTCCACAGCGTCTCAGCCCAGCCTGATGCTGCCGAGGTACCGACGCCGACGAAGGTGCCGTCAACCGAGAAGCTGATCTCCCGTCCGCCAACCGGTACCCGATCCGGCACGCTGCGGACGTAACAATGGAGACGCGTCGTCGCCCCCGGGACGTTCGATCGGCCATACGCCCAAAGGTACAGATCGCCCTTGCTGATCGTGATGGTGCTCGAGCCGCTGGACGGCCCGTAGGTCGCGTTGCCCGCGTAGCTCACAACGAGCGGCCAGGTGCCTTCGGCATATGGACCGTAGTACTCAAGCGTAGCGCGGCCCGTGGCGATGGTGACCGCCGAACCCACTACCGTGCCGTCAACGGCGAACTCCAGCGTCTCACCCGCAACGGGCGCTCGACTCGCCTTCTCGAACAAGTACCCTCGCAGATAGGCGATCCTTCCATTGGTCGTCGTTCGCGGCAGCACAAACACGAGCGTATCCCGGGCGCCGGTCACGGTGAAGGGCACCTCTATCCAGACGGGTGTGTAGGCCGCCTCGCCCGCATAGTCCATGCGCATTGTATGCGTACCCGGAGGCATGGCAGGCGGAATCGTGTAGGCCAGATACGCGGTGCCCCAGTAGTTCGTGAGAGCGGTTCCGACCGGCGCTCCGTCCACCGAGAACTCTATGATGCGCCCTTCCAGAGGGATCTTCGGTCCGTTGATCCCGGCCTCAAACGTCACAGTCTCGCCCGGCGCTCCCGATGGCCACATGAGGTACCCGCCGGTTCCCAGGTACTCAGGCGCAATCAGGGTAATGAAGCCGTCCACCGGCGCGCCGCTGTTGCCCCACCACGGGACCCGCTCCGACGGGAAGTCCGGGCTCCCTGTGGATCCGACGACAAGCACCTCGCCCCAGAGGTCCACGCTCATGCCCGTCACGGCATCGTCGCCCAGACCGCCCAGATAGGAGGAGTCCACGAGCGTTGTGCCACTCGTCTCTATCCGGGCGATGAAGCCGTCGCTTCCGCCGCCGTTGGTCGCTTGGAAGGCGTTAGCCACGGGGAAGTCCGTCGAGGTTGTCCGCCCCGCCACGGTCAGGACCGGCTGAGATCCGAGCGTCGGCCATTGGTGCCAGATCGCCGTACCGGCATCGTCGCCGGTTCCGCCCAGATATGTCGAAAGCGTCAACTGCTCAACCCCGTTCTCGAAGTGAGCCGCGAAGGCATCCGACGGGCCATTCAGTCCAATCTGGATCGGGTTGAGGATCGTGGGGAAATCGTCCGAGAACGTCTCGCCCGTAACGAATATGCCCCAGTCGCTGGCGAAGATGCCAAGTATGCGGTCATCGGCCCACCCGCCGAGGTACGTCGAGTAGTCGACGAACATCAGGTCCGGGGTGAGCCCCGCCACGAACCCATCCGTGCCGCCCGCCCAGTCCGGCTGAAAGGCAACCCCGACGATGGGCAGACCGTCACCGCAGTACCCGCCGATGTTCACATAACTGCCGTAGCGCGCTATGCCGGTCACATAGTCGTCCGACGGCCCTCCGAAGTACGTGGCCCGGTCCAACTGGCCGCTGGGAGTGAACGCTGCGAGGAAGCCGTCGGAGCCGCCGCCGGAGGCCGGCTGATAGCCGAATGCCGTGCCCGGTAGATCGCTTGAGGTGGTGGAGCCGGCAACCACCACCGATTCGCCGTCGGGTGCGAGACCAACGATGGAATCGTCCCCGGATCCACCGTAGTACGTGCTGTACGCCACCGTGCCGTCCCAGCCGTTGACACGCGCCACGAAGCCGTCGGCGCCGCCGGCATTGGCGGTCTGCGAGGCGTTGGCCAGCGGGAAGTCGGTAGATGTGGTGGTGCCCGCAACGAAGACGTTCGGTTGGCCGTTACCGTCGATGACGATGGCTGCACACGTCGCGGCGTCGTCGCCCGAGCCCCCGATGTAGTTCGAAAGCGCCGGGTACTCGAGATTCCAAGACCAGACGGTGACCACGGCGTCGGTGCCGCCCGCGTAGTCCAGGTGCGGCCACACCTGTGGGTAGTCCGTGGACTCCGTTTGGCCAACCGTCACGATCGGGTACTGGTATCCGTTGGGTACCTCGGCAACGGCGTTGAACTGATCGACATCCGATCCGCCGAACCGCGTGCTGAAGAGAAACAGAACCGGGTCCACGACCAGCGTGCGGGTCCGGTCATACCTGGCGATACGCAGGGCGGCTCGGGGCGTCGCAGACGCGGCGCTCCCGGACAGCGTCCACTTGCTGGCCACGGGCAGGCGCCTGCCGCCGACCATCTGGTAGCTGACGGGCTTGCGCAGGCGAATCTCGAGCCCTCTGGCGCGCGCTACGAGGACACCCGCCTCGATGCGTACCGTGTCGGCCCCATCAAAGGCTAGCTGGATGCGAGCCGGGTCGGCGCCGGGCTTCACTTCGCAGTCGAACTCCAGGACGTCCGGACCCGCCTTGGCGCCGCTGCCGGCCCGCGCGCCGTAGTAGACCACATCAATACCCGGATAGACCTCGCGGAACCGGACCCGCTTGTGCGTGCTCAGGCCGGTGATCCATCGCGACGGATCACTGCCCCTGAGGTAGTTGACCCTGGTCGGCAGTGTTGCGCCGCTTACAGGTTGCGCGTTCGCATTGCCGCCGGCGAACCTCACGGTCAACCTGGCAGCCTTTCGCGTCAGGGTTGCGCGATCGCCCTGCAGAAATACGACCCCGCCGCCATAGCGGGCGAGGTACTGAACGCCCTTGCGCGTCTGACCGACGTTGCGCTCAAACGCGAGAGGGGTTCTGGGGTAGGTGACATTGCGGGTCTGACCATCTGCGCATGCGCTCATGGCAGCAATGGCCCCGCACGCAGCAGCAAGACTCAGTCTCATAGGTTAGCCTCCAAGGCCTGGACATACTGAGCGATACGAGCCGAAGGCGGCCTGCACTCCTTACCCGGGCGAACTCTCGCTCGTTCGCTTGTTTGTGGCCGCTGCTCCGCAACCATCATCCCGCACAACCAGCAGGCCTCGCCGGCAGACCGTGCGGCATTGGCTCAGGGCCGCGACGAGGATTCCGACCGCATGAAGGTTGTAGGAGCGTGCATGCCGAAGCATGCCGCCGAGGAGAGACATCCATGCTGACCCATGTCGCCGTCATTGGAGGCCTGACCATGCTCGCACCCGGCTTCGCGCCTCTGACGCTCCCGACTCCGTCGGAGCTGCGTACGGCTCGGGCATGGGCCGCTGCGCACATGCGCAGGCCCGCCGCCCCCAGACGGAAGAGCGCCGCTCCCGCGCCGCAGCCCGGTCTGGCGGTCATCCGCAACCATGGTCCCGTCGAGCTCAACGCCCGAGCAGGCGCGCCGCTGCGTGTTGGCGGCGTGTCCTATGCCCACGGTCTCTACTGCCATGCGCCGAGCAAGGTCATCGTGCGCTTGCCGTCACCGGGGACGACGTTTTCGGCGAAGGCGGGCATTGACGATCATGCTAACGGCGGCAGCATTGTGTTCGTTGTACGAGTCGGGGAGCACGAAGCCTACCGATCCCCTGTAGCATCGTGCGGCAGACCCGCCTTCGACGTTCAGGTTGATCTTGGCGGAGCGCGCGAGTTCGCGTTGGAAGTGGATGATGCGGGCGATGGCATCGCCTGCGATCAGGCCGACTGGGCCGAAGCGCACGTCGTCCTCTCCGGCGGCCGGGTCATCCGGCTGGGCGATTTGCCGATCCTCGGCGAGCGTCCGCCCGACCGTGCAGCCTTTGGACTGCCTTTCTCCTTCCTCTACGGCGGACGCCCCTCGGACGAGCTGTTGCCGGCATGGCACGCGTCCTTGCATTGGACGGACATTGACGCCAACCGACGACGCGGCGTCATGACGTTCACAGAACCCGAGCCCGGACTCGAAGTGCGGTGCGAAGTCGTCGTCTACCGCGACTACCCCACCGTCGAATGGACCCTCCGCTTCGCCAACCGAGGCGCCGGCGACACGCCCATCATCGAGCGAATCCGCAGCCTCGATGTGCGCCTGGCTCCACCGAAGGGCGCGGCGGTTAACCTGCACCGCTGGCTGGGCAGCATCTGCGCCATCAATGATTACGAGCCCATCGTCGAGGCGCTCAGGCCGGGCGATGCGCGTCATGTGGCCACGAGCGGAGGCCGGCCCACCAACAGCGACATGCCCATGTTCAATGTGTCCTGGAGCGAGGGGGGCGTGATCGCCGTCGTCGGATGGGCAGGACAATGGAGCGCCGACTTCATGCGAGACGGGGGCGGATCGGTTCGCGTGGCGGGAGGACAGGAGCGTACACGATTCGTCCTGCACTCGGGCGAGGAAGTCCGCGGTCCCATGTCGGTGCTGCAGTTCTACCGGGGCGACCCGGAGCGCGCCCAGAATGTCTGGCGCCGCTGGATGATGGCTCACAACGTTCCTCGACCTGACGGCAAGCCCATCCAGCCCATGCTCTCGGCATGCAACGGCAACCACTACCCGGGCATCATCACGAACGCTGCCGAGGAGCGGCGATTCCTCGAAGGCTACCTGCGCGAGGGCATACGGCCTCAGTTCTGGTGGCAGGACGCAGGCTGGTATCCCTGCGACCCGGTCGGCTGGCCGAAGACGGGCACCTGGGAGGTCGATAAGTCGCGATGGCCGGGCGGCATTCGCGCCGTCAGCGACTGGGCCCGCTCGCAGGGCATCCGCACCATCGTATGGTTTGAGCCCGAACGGGTGCATGCCGGCACATGGCTGGCCGAGAATCGCCCTGAATGGATCGTAGGGGGGAAGAACGGGGGCCTGCTCCGGATCGGCGATGCGGCATGCCGCGCCTGGCTCGCCGATCACATCAGCCGGCTGCTGGACGAGCAGGGCATTGACCTTTACCGGCAAGACTTCAACATGGACCCGCTGTCCTACTGGCAGAGCGAGGACGCCGACGATCGGCAGGGCATCGCCGAGATACGCCATGTCGAGGGCTACCTTGCCTACTGGGACGAGCTGTTGAGGCGACGGCCTGGCATGCTCATTGACTCTTGCGCGTCGGGCGGCCGGCGCAACGATCTCGAGACGCTCCGCCGCGCGGTGCCTCTCCTGCGGAGCGACTACACCTTCGAGCCCGTGGGCGAGCAGTGTCACACCTACGGAATCGCTTCGTGGATACCGTTCCACGGCACGGGCTTTCTGACCGTGGATCCCTACCTCATTCGGAGCCAGATGTCGCCGGAGTTCACCATGGGGGTGGATACGCGGCGGACCGATCTCGACTATGGGACGCTGCGCAAGATGGTGGCCGAGTGGAGGCGCGTCGGTCCGTGCCTGCTCGGCGACTTCTGGCCGCTGACGCCCTACAGCACGGCCAATGATGTCTGGATGGCGTGGCAGTTCGACCTGCCCGAGAAGGGCGAGGGCGTCATTCAGGCGTTTCGTCGGGCCGAATGCCAGAGCGATGGGCTGACCGTGCGCCTCCGAGGTCTCGATTCCAGGGCCGACTACGTGCTCACGGACATGGATGACATGTCGCAGCGAACCCTCTCCGGGAAGGCGCTCATGGAGCAGGGCCTGCAGGTGTTGACCCGCGACCGCCCCTGCGCGAAGACCTTCTGCTACGCCGCCCTGCGCCCGAACCGCTGACGCCTGAACACGGCTCCCTAAGCGTTGATCGCCATTGACACGCGGGGCTGACGGATGAGGGGACGCGAAGCGTGTACCCTCGCCGCTTCATGCCGTGCCCCCACGTCACCGCGAGTTCGGATGCGGCGTGGCCGCGGTGGGTGTATTAGAAAGCGTAGAGAGCTTTCTTAGGAGTTTGGATGCGGCGTGGCCGCGGTGGGTGCATGAGAAAGCGTGGAGAGCTTTCTTAGGAGCTCGGACGCGGCGTGGCCGCGGCGGGTGTATGAGAAGGCGTAGAGAGCTTTCTTAGGAGCGCAGCGAAGCGACCCCTCTATCGTTCGGGATCGCTTCGCTGCGCTCGCGATGACGTGGGCGGACCGTCGTTCGCCATGGTGCGCATGCAGCCCGCCGGTGATTGAGCCGGCGCAAAGCGCCGTGTCGAAATCAAGGCGGGCGATGTTCGTCCCGATGGCGGTCGTTCGGCCCGCAGGGCCTATGATCGTGCGCCGCAGCGCCGGCAGGGGCACGTTCCAACGTGCCCGTACCAATT